>NZ_JCAHMZ010000008.1:0-406008 GCF_059414925.1 Cedecea sp. B1(4)
CGTTTTGCAGGGATACTTACACCAGGAATGGCAGGGTTTTCAAATCGCAGATAGCAAAAAGGCGTCTTTCTTCATTGGTGGGTCGTGCAGGATGACTCGCTTTGCTCGCCCTCCGGGCCGTCGTCACAAGCGACGACGTTATCCTGCAATGTAATAGTCCTTGCTCCAGAAACAACTAAAGCGCCCAAAAGGCGCTTTAGTTTGAATTTTGTGGGTCGTGCAGGATGATTATCACCCTTCGGGCCGTTGTTATCACAACGTTGTTTCGCTTTCGCTCAACTCAAACCTACTGCAGGTTCGAACCCTTCACGCCTTGCTACTACTTTAAAGTGGTGGGTCGTGCAGGATTCGAACCTGCGACCAATTGATTAAAAGTCAACTGCTCTACCAACTGAGCTAACGACCCGTTTTATACGGTTACTGCTTTGAAGTTTTCTGCACACATCTTAAAAGATGGTGGGTCGTGCAGGATTCGAACCTGCGACCAATTGATTAAAAGTCAACTGCTCTACCAACTGAGCTAACGACCCGCTGTGCGGCTTACTGCAAACTTCTTTACTGCTTACTACTTTAAAGTGGTGGGTCGTGCAGGATGACTATCACCCTTCGGGCCGTTGTTATCACAACGTTGTTTCGCTTTCGCTCAACTCAAACCTGCTGCAGGTTCGAACCCTTCACGCCTTGCTACTACTTTAAAGTGGTGGGTCGTGCAGGATTCGAACCTGCGACCAATTGATTAAAAGTCAACTGCTCTACCAACTGAGCTAACGACCCACTTTTGCGTCACTTTGGGTTTGTTTAGTATCCCTTGGCAACGGCGGCATATATTACTGATTTAAGATTTTGACGCAACAATAATTTTGACGCAGATCGCTCAACTGCTTATGTTTCGCACGGCAAGACCAGAAAAACGACGATATCTGGTCAGGCCGCACGCATTATTGCGCATTCAGACGTTTTTGAGCCTGCTTTGCACCGTCAGTATTGGGATACTGTTTAACGACCTGCTGGTAGACGGCTTTCGCTTTTGCCGCGTCGCCTTTGTCCTGCATGATCACGCCAACCTTAAACATGGCGTCCGGCGCTTTAGGGGATTTCGGGTAGTTTTTCACCACGGAGGCAAAATAAAACGCCGCATCGTCCTTTTTGCCTTTGTTGTAATTCAACTGACCCAGCCAGTAATTGGCGTTAGGCAGATAAGTTGAATCCGGATACTTCTTCACAAAGGACTGAAACGCATTGATAGCATCGTCCTGGCGCGATTTATCCTGCACCAGCGCGATAGCAGCGTTGTAATCGCTATTAGCATCACCGCCTTGCACTGGGGCAGCAGGCGCCGCGTTAGAGGCCCCTGCGTCCGGCGTGGCAGTCTGGGATGCACCGGCAGCAGGCTGTTGCCCTGCTCCCGCCGCAGCGCCGCTAAGGCTATCCATCTGCAGCAAAATTTGCTTTTGACGTTCCACAACCTGATTCAGCTGATACTGACTTTCCTGGATCTGACCACGCAGGGAATCAATGTCATTCTGGTTATCGGAGAGTTGCTGCTGGAGTTGGGTCAAAAGCTGACTGTGAGCGTTAGAAATACGCTCGAGTTGAGTGACACGGTCTTCGACCGAGCCTGAGCCGACACTACTGATTGGCGCCTGAGCAGTAGCGGCCCAGGGGGCCGCTATGCCAACCAGTAACGACAGACTCAACAAGTGATGTCTCAAGTTACTGCTCATGCGATTCTCTTAGTAAACCAGTACGGCACGACGGTTTTTAGCGTAAGCCGCTTCGTCATGACCCAGTACTGCAGGTTTTTCTTTACCGTAAGAAACGATGGAGATCTGGTCTGCAGAAACGCCTTTACCTTGCAGGTACATTTTAACAGCGTTAGCACGACGTTCGCCCAGTGCGATGTTGTACTCTGGGGTACCGCGCTCATCCGCATGACCTTCTACGGTCACTTTGTAAGACGGGTTGCTACGCAGGAAGTTAGCGTGTGCATCCAGCATTGCAGCGAATTCAGAGCTAACATCGTATTTGTCCAGACCGAAGTAAACGATGTTGTTCTGCTGCAGCTGTTGCATCTGCAGACGAGCCTGCTCTTCAGAAGACATGTTGCCGTGGCCGTTAGCGTCCATACCAGTGCCGGCACCCAGCATACCTTCACCGCTCTGACCATTGTTGGCGCTCTTGTTAGAAGAACACGCCGCGATAGCCATAACCGGCAGAGCAATCATCAGCCCTTTCAGCACTTTGTTCAGTTGCATTTCTTTGATCCTTTAATAATCAATATTGTTATCACAGATACGGCGACCAGGCAGGGAATTTGACCTGTCCATCAGTTGCCGGAAGACGCGCTTTGAAACGCCCATCTGTTGAAACCAAATTCAGCACGGATCCCATCCCCTGAGAAGAGCTGTAGATTACCATAGTGCCGTTAGGTGCCAGACTTGGCGTTTCATCCAGGAACGTTGACGATAAAGTTGTTACGCCACCCGCTACCAGATCCTGTTTGGCAATGTGCTGCTGACCGCTTGCGGAGCTGACCATTACCATAATTTTACCGTCGGCACTGACATCGGCATCCTGGTTCTGAGAACCTTCCCAGGACAGACGCTGCGGAGCACCGCCACTGATACTGACTTTATAAATCTGTGGACGACCCGCCTGGTCAGAGGTATAGGCCAGGGTTTGGTTGTCCGGGAACCAGGTCGGTTCGGTGTTGTTGCTGCGACCTTCAGTTACCTGACGAATCTGGCCAGAGCCCAGGTCCATCACGTACAGCTGCAGGCTGCCGGTTTTAGACAGCGCGAACGCCAGCTTAGAACCGTCCGGAGAGAACGCCGGTGCACCGTTGTGCTGCGGGAACGAAGCAATCTGACGTACTGCACCGTTAGCCAGCGTCTGCACAACCAGCGCAGAACGGCCGCTTTCGAAGGTCACATAAGCCAGTTTACTGCCGTCCGGAGACCAGGCTGGAGACATCAGCGGCTGCGGAGAACGGTGTACCACAAACTGGTTGTAGCCATCGTAATCAGACACGCGAAGCTCATACGGGAACTGGCCGCCATTGGTCTGTACAACGTAAGCAATACGGGTACGGAATGCGCCTTTAATTCCGGTCAGCTTCTCAAACACTTCATCGCTGGCGGTATGGCCGGCATAGCGCAGCCACTGTTTGTTCACTTTATAGGAGTTCTGCGCCAGCACCGTGCCCGGTGCACCAGAGGTGTCAACCAGCTGGTAAGCCACGGTGTAACTGCCGTCGCCGTTTGGCGTAACCTGACCTACCACGACGGCGTCAATACCGAGCGCGGTCCAGGCAGCAGGCTGAACTTCCTGAGCAGAACCCGGCTGCTGTGGCAGGCGAGATCTGTCGAGCGGGTTGAATTTACCGCTGTTACGCAGGTCAGCGGCAACAATACCGCCGATATCTTCAGGCGCGGCGCCAGGGCCTGCCCAGGTGAACGGAACCACACCGATTGGACGAGCAGAATCCACGCCCTGGGTGATCTCGATACGAACTTCTGCGTGCAGCACAGCTGCCCACAGCATTAAGAAACTTAACGCTACACGAAATGCCTGCTTCATCATATCTCCCTTATCCGGGCGAAAAGCCCACGATAATTTAGCAGAATGTTAACAAACCCAAATACACAAAACTACCAAAACCCTGTAACTCAGCTTAGTGTGCTTTCCCCGTCGTGACGGGGAAAACCGCGTTAAGGCTTAAAGTCGATCGGTGCGTTCTTGAAGACTTCATAAACAGCTTCACTTGGCGGCTTCGGAATCTTCGCCAGACGCGCTGCCGCAACGGCAGCCTGACAAAGTGCTGGATCACCGCCTTCTGGCTTGATATCAAGCAGAAGGCCGTCTGGTGCCAACTTGATCCGCAGCGAACAGGTCTTACCGGCAAACGAAGGATCGTTATAGAACTTACTCTCGATCGCTGCCTTTATCTGACCAGCATAGCCGTTGATCTCCGCGCCACTAGCGCCGTTGTTCTTATTATTCCCTTTTCCAGCGGCAGCTGCGGCATTACCTTTCGCACCACCGCCCGTTTTCGGTGCATTCTTACCTGAGCTTAAATCACCGAATAAATCGTCGACGCCCTGCGCTGCGGCCTTGTCAGAAGCAGCTTTCTCAGCAGCAGCCTTTTTCTTCGCATCGGCGGCCGCTTTCTTATCTGCGGCGGCTTTCGCTGCAGCAGCCTTGTCAGCAGCGGCCTTCTCGGCAGCTTTTTCTGCCGCTGCCTTTTCTGCAGCAGCCTGTTTCGCAGCTTCAGCTTTTTCAGCAGCAGCCTGCTTAGCTGCTTCAGCGGCGGCTTTCTTCTCCGCATCCTGCGCAGCCTTCTTAGCGGCAGCATCTGCAGCTTTCTTCTCAGCATCCTGCTGAGCTTTTTTCGCTGCAGCAGCAGCGTCAGCGGCGGCTTTTTTCTCAGCGTCAGCTGCTTTCTTAGCAGCTTCTTCAGTGGCTTTCTTCTGAGCATCCGCAGCCGCTTTCTTCGCGGCTTCTTCCGCAGCTTTGGCCTGGGCATCAGCCTGAGCTTTTGCCTGCGCGTCAGCCTGGGCTTTCGCCTGAGCGTCCGCTTTTGCCTTCGCCGCTGCGGCCGCAGCTTCGGCCTGTTTTTGCTGCTCTTGAGCCTGCTTCGCGGCCGCTTCAGCCTGTTTCTGCTGTTCGGCCTGCGCTTTTGCCTGCTCCTGGGCGGCTAAACGCTCCTTCTCCAGCTCTTTCAGGCGCTGTTGTTCCGCCGCCTGTTTTTGCTGAAGCTCTTCTGCCTGCTGCTGCGCCTGTTTTTCACGCTGTTCAGCGGCGCGCTTACTGCTTGCCTGCTGCTGCTGTTGGCGATTGTAGTTTTCCACTACCGCACCCGGGTCAACCATCACCGCGTCAATAGAAGAACCACCGCCACCGCCAGCGGATGCATCAATGTGCTCATCAAACGAGCTCCAGATCAGGATGGCAATCAAAATGATATGCAGCACCACTGAAACGATGATCGCCCGTTTTAATTTAGCGTTCTCTTCGGTTGCCTTTGACACTCTCGGTTCCCAAACGGTTTAAGCGAAATGGATCAGATTGGCTGTGTCATCAAACCAACGGACTTCACGCCCGCCTGATGCAACAGATTCAGCGCCTTGATGATCTCGTCATACGGGACATCTTTTGCGCCGCCGATCAAAAAGACCGTTTTTGGATTCGCCTGCAGACGGCGCTGCGCTTCGGCAACAACCTGCTCTGACGGCAGCTGATCCATGCGATCTTTTTCAACCACTACGCTGTACTGCCCTACCCCGGACACTTCAATAATGACCGGCGGTTCATCGTTACTGCTGACGGTCTGAGAATCTGTCGCATCCGGCAGATCCACCTCGACGCTCTGGGTGATGATCGGCGCTGTTGCCATAAAGATCAGCAGCAGCACCAGCAGCACGTCCAGCAATGGAACGATGTTAATTTCTGACTTCAGCTCACGACGACCACGTCCGCGTCTGGCCATGACTTTCCCCTTGTTACTGCTTTTCGCTGCTGGTAAAAGCCTGACGGTGCAGGATAGCCGTGAACTCTTCCATGAAGTTGTCGTAATTCAATTCCAGTTTGTTCACGCGTTGGTTAAGGCGGTTGTACGCCATAACGGCCGGAATAGCAGCAAACAGACCAATCGCAGTCGCGATCAGCGCTTCGGCAATCCCTGGCGCAACCATCTGCAGCGTCGCCTGCTTCACCGCGCCCAGGGCGATAAACGCATGCATGATCCCCCACACCGTACCAAACAGGCCGATATACGGGCTGATGGAACCAACGGTGCCGAGGAAAGGAATATGGGTTTCCAGCGTTTCCAGCTCGCGGCTCATCGAGATACGCATCGCACGAGATGCCCCCTCAACCACAGCTTCTGGCGCATGGGTATTGGCGCGATGCAGTCGCGCGAACTCTTTAAAACCGGAATAGAAGATCTGCTCAGAACCGCTCAAGCTGTCGCGGCGGCCCTGGCTCTCCTGATACAGGCGAGACAGTTCGATACCGGACCAGAACTTGTCTTCAAACGCCTCAGCTTCACGGCTGGCGGCATTAAGGATACGCGTTCGCTGAATGATGATTGCCCATGATGCGATGGAAAAACCAATCAAAATCAACATGATAAATTTGACCAGAAGGCTTGCCTTCAGGAACAAATCAAGAATATTCATGTCAGTCACTGCTTGAACTCCGCGACAATAGACTTGGGAAGCGCACGAGGCTTCATTAGGTGTGGATCAACACAAACAATCAGCACTTCAGCTTGGTTAAGCAACTGATTTTCAGCGTTGACTATTCGCTGCGTAAACACCATAGAAGTGCCGCGCATCGATGTAATTTCACTTTGGATTTCGAGTAAATCGTCGAGTCGGGCAGGCGCAAGATAATCAACCGTCATCCTGCGTACGACAAAGGCGACACGCTCCGCCAACAAGGAATGCTGATTAAAGTTGTGCTGGCGCAGCATCTCTGTGCGTGCTCTTTCATAAAAAGCAACATAACTGGCATGGTAAACCATACCACCGGCGTCTGTGTCTTCGTAGTAAACACGAACCGGCCATCGAAACAGCGTTGTACTCACTTTACATCCCGGTAATGCAATTAAACGCTGCTTACTATACGCAAGAGAATGAGGGTTTGGAATGGATTGTTTTAAACGTTAAGTAAATTTTTATGGGCTTGTTAAAGCCCATAATTTCTGCTTCAGGCGGGGGAATGTACGCAGACATTCAGAAGAAGAAAAACAGCAGTCCAGCGATGAGCACGAAATCGGCAACCAGCGGGCAGAAAATGCCCTGCCAGAGCACTTTGGTTGGGCGGAAACCCACGCCGTGAATGATCCCGGCACAAACGCCCCACATCAGCAGGAAGCCATGCCAAATCTCCAGCTCACTCGTTTTGGCGGCAAAACGAGACGGGTCCCAAAAAATACACCCAGCCAGCACCAGCGCCATCACTAAGGAAAGAGCCCGCAAGGGGCTCTTGTCCATTACCGCGTACAGTTTCGCGATAACGTATTCCATCAGTGCTCTTCTTTTCCGGCTTTGCTCGCCTCAACGTGCTCGAGAGCCAGCGCGGTAATAATCCCGAATGCACACGCCAGAAGCGTGCCCAGAATCCATGCAAAGTACCACATAATCAGCTCCTTATTAGTACAGAGAGGTGGAGTTGCTTTCGATGTGCTCTTTCGTGATACGACCGAACATTTTCCAGTAACACCAGGTGGTGTAGAGAAGAATGATTGGCACGAACACGATGGCAACATAGGTCATCACATTCAGCGTCAGCTGGCTGGATGTCGCATCCCACATGGTCAGGCTAGCGTTCATCATGGTGCTGGAAGGCATCACGAACGGGAACATCGCGATACCGGCCGTCAGGATCACACAGGCCAGCGTCAGAGAAGAGAAGATAAACGCCAGAGCGCCTTTCTCAAGACGAGACATGAGGATGGTCAGCAGCGGCAGCACAACACCCAGAGCAGGAATCAACCACAGCGCTGGCGTATTGTTGAAGTTCACCAGCCAGGCACCCGCCTGACGCGCGACTTCTTTGGTCAGCGGGTTAGAGGCAGCATGATGATCCAGAGCAGAAGTCACCACATAGCCATCAATGCCGTAGATCACCCAGACACCGGCCAGCGCGAAGCAAACCATCATCACCAGCGCAGCAATCTGAGCAGCCGCTTTAGCACGCAGATGTAACTCACCCACAGTACGCATCTGCAGGTAGGTTGCGCCCTGTGCCACAATCATCGACACGCTAACAACACCTGCCAACAGGCCAAACGGATTTAGCAGTTGGAAGAAGTTACCGGTGTAGTAAAGGCGCAGGTAGTCATCAACGTGGAACGGAACGCCCTGCAGCAGGTTGCCGAAAGCGACACCTATCACCAGAGGTGGTACGAAGCTACCAATGAAAATGCCCCAGTCCCACATGTTGCGCCAGCGGGTATCTTCGATCTTCGAGCGGTAGTCGAACCCTACCGGACGGAAGAACAAAGAAGCCAGCACCAGAATCATCGCGACATAGAAGCCGGAGAAGGCAGCGGCATAAACCATTGGCCAGGCAGCAAACAAAGCCCCGCCCGCGGTGATCAGCCAAACCTGGTTCCCGTCCCAGTGCGGCGCGATGGAGTTAACCATGATGCGGCGTTCAACGTCAGTACGGCCGATCACGCGCGACAGCATGCCCACGCCCATATCGAAGCCGTCGGTGACGGCAAAGCCAATCAGCAGAACGCCGACCAGCAGCCACCAGATAAAACGCAATACTTCATAATCGATCATTTGACGACTCCTGTCTTAGCGTGCCGGCTGAGAAGCCACGTTGGACTGCTCAAAGTGATAGCGCCCTGTTTTCAGACTGCTCGGCCCAAGGCGAGCAAATTTGAACATCAGGAACAGTTCCGCCACCATAAACAGCGTGTAAAGGCCGCAAATCAGTATCATGGAGAACAGCAGGTCGCCCACGCTCAATGACGAGTTTGCAACTGCCGTCGGCAGAACCTCACCCACCGCCCAAGGCTGACGCCCGTATTCCGCGACAAACCAGCCGGATTCGATAGCGATCCAAGGCAGTGGAATACCGTACAGCGCGGCACGCAGCAGCCATTTTTTAGAACCAATGGCGTTACGGGTCACGGTCCAGAAGGACACAGCAATAATGAACAGCATCAGGAAGCCACAGGCCACCATGATACGGAACGCGAAGTACAGCGGCGCTACGCGAGGAATGGAGTCTTTGGTTGCTTTCTGAATCTGCTCTTCGGTCGCGTCAGTGACGTTTTCCGTATAGCGCTTCAGCAACAGACCATAGCCAAGGTCTTTTTTCACGTGGTTGAAGCTATCACGCACGCTTTGATCGGTTGAACCACTGCGCAGTTGCTCCAGCAGGCTGTAAGCCTTCATCCCGTTACGGATACGCTCTTCGTGCTGCACCATCAGCTCTTTCAGGCCCGTAACCGGCTTATCTACCGAGCGGGTAGCGATGATGCCCAGCGCGTAAGGAATTTGAATGGCGAAGCGGTTTTCTTGTTTATCCTGGTCAGGAATACCAAACAGGGTAAACGCCGCCGGCGCTGGCTGAGTTTCCCATTCGGCTTCAATCGCGGCCAGTTTGGTTTTCTGCACGTCACCCATTTCGTAGCCAGACTCATCGCCCAGTACGATAACGGAGAGAATAGCGGCCATACCGAAGCTCGCGGCAATCGCGAAGGAACGCTTCGCAAAAGCGACGTCGCGGCCTTTCAGCAGGTAGTAGGAGCTGATACCGAGCACGAACATCGCGCCACAAACATAGCCGGACGCTACGGTGTGTACGAATTTAACCTGCGCAACCGGGTTCAGGACCAGCTCAGCAAAGCTGACCATTTCCATACGCATGGTTTCGAAGTTGAAATCGGAAGCGATAGGGTTTTGCATCCAGCCGTTAGCGACCAGAATCCACAGCGCGGAGAGGTTGGAGCCCAATGCCACCAGCCAGGTGACGGCCATATGTTGAACTTTGCCGAGGCGATCCCAGCCAAAGAAGAACAGACCAACAAAGGTAGATTCGAGGAAGAATGCCATCAGGCCTTCGATCGCCAGCGGCGCACCGAAGATATCCCCTACATAGTGAGAATAGTAAGACCAGTTAGTCCCGAACTGGAACTCCATGGTCAAACCGGTTGCCACCCCTAGCGCAAAGTTGATTGCAAACAACTTGCCCCAGAATTTGGTCATATCTTTATAAATCTGCTTACCTGACAGCACATAGACCGTTTCCATGATGGCCAGCAAGAACGCCATACCTAGCGTCAGCGGCACAAACAGGAAGTGGTACATCGCGGTCAAGGCAAACTGTAAGCGCGACAGTTCGACAATATCAAACATCTTGACTCCTTGCTCTTCGCATGAAGACTTCGACTGTGGTTCACCGGGAGGTTCACCACAAGCATGCCCTAATACAAATACATTCGCTTCCAGTCCCCTTTTTCTCGCCCACTTTATTCAAATGTGAAATCAAAAGGTGAAAGGTTACAAACACGTTAATTAAATCAAAAATAACCCGTAATTATATTACCCTGCAATTCCCTTACAATAAACAGGTCTTTGCTTAATGTTTTTTACGTTTTACGACGGCGATCAATTTATAGCTAAAACACCGTTATTCGGCCAGTTTGATCTGCAGCAATTTTGCCCCTTTATACCCCGCAACGCCAGCTTTAAACATTGATCCAAAACAATTTACATTGGCAATGTTAATTATTTTTCAATAGAGAATTAATCGTGAATTTGTTGTTAATGATATGTTCCAACGCTTCGTTTGAGGTTAATTTCATGACGCTTATTCTCAACATAAAGCCGATATTTAAAGCTGAAGCTTAAATTTCTCCCATGCACGCCAGGTCATCTTTACACTATTTATCGGGCATCTTTTTCCGTAGTTTTGGCTCCCTCCTTTTAATATTCACAAATAATTCACTTTTGATATAAATTAAATTAACAAATCATTATTTTTTATAAGGTTACATCAAGAAAATATTGCAGAGAGAAATTATTCAGGAAAAGAATAAGTGCGTGGGCATGCGCGATACAACGTAAGAAGAGGCAGGGTTATCAAAGCCGAAACATAAAAAAAGGCCACCCAGGGTGGCCAACCATGTCGAACACTTATTATTACTGTTTCCCCCGCTTGCGCGGGGGCATCTGCTTACTGCGGCAGAATAGCTTTCAGCGCATCGCCAATGTCGGCGAGGCTGCGAACGGTTTTCACGCCAGCGGCTTCCAGAGCAGCGAATTTCTCATCCGCCGTCCCTTTCCCGCCCGCGATGATGGCGCCCGCGTGGCCCATACGCTTGCCTTTTGGCGCGGTAACGCCGGCAATGTAGCCCACAACAGGTTTAGTCACGTGCTCTTTGATATAGGCCGCAGCTTCTTCTTCTGCGCTCCCGCCGATTTCACCGATCATCACAATGGCTTCGGTTTTCGGGTCTGCCTGGAACATCTTCAGGATATCAATGAAGTTGGAGCCAGGAATCGGGTCACCGCCGATACCAACGCAGGTTGACTGGCCGAGGCCGATGTCAGTTGTCTGCTTAACGGCTTCATAGGTCAGCGTCCCCGAACGGGAAACGATGCCTACTTTGCCCGGCAGGTGAATGTGGCCCGGCATGATGCCGATTTTGCATTCGCCTGGGGTGATAACGCCCGGGCAGTTTGGCCCGATCATGCGCACGCCAGCTTCATCCAGCGCCACTTTCACGGTCAGCATATCCAGCGTAGGGATGCCTTCAGTGATGGTGATAATCAGCTTAATACCCGCATCAATCGCTTCCAGGATGGAGTCTTTGCAGAACGGGGCTGGAACGTAAATCACGGAAGCAGTCGCGCCGGTAGCTTCAACGGCTTCGCGCACGGTATTGAATACCGGCAGACCCAGATGTTCAGTACCGCCTTTGCCTGGCGTCACGCCGCCAACCATTTGCGTACCGTAGGCAATCGCCTGTTCGGAGTGGAAAGTCCCCTGGCTGCCGGTAAAGCCCTGGCAAATTACCTTGGTGTTTTTATCGATCAAAATGGACATTATTTCCCCTCCACGGCAGCAACAACCTGCTGTGCTGCGTCCGTCAGACTTTTCGCTGCAATGATGTTCAGGCCGCTATCTGCCAGTTTTTTCGCGCCCAGTTCGGCGTTGTTACCTTCCAGACGCACCACCACCGGCACGTTAACGCCCACTTCAGCTACCGCACCAATGATACCGTCGGCAATCAGGTCGCAGCGGACAATACCGCCGAAGATGTTCACCAGAACGGCTTTGACTTTGTCGTCGGACAGGATGATTTTGAACGCTTCGGTAACGCGCTCTTTGGTCGCACCGCCGCCCACGTCGAGGAAGTTAGCCGGCTCGCCGCCGTGCAGCTTAACGATGTCCATGGTGCCCATTGCCAGGCCCGCACCGTTAACCATACAGCCGATGTTGCCGTCCAGCGCCACGTAGTTCAGTTCCCACTGTGCAGCCTGGGCTTCACGCGGGTCTTCCTGAGACTGGTCGCGCATTTCACGCAGATCCGGCTGGCGGAAAAGCGCGTTACCGTCAGCGCCCAGTTTGCCGTCGAGGCAGATCAGGTCGCCCTGCTTAGTGATCACCAGCGGGTTGATTTCGATCAGCGCCAGGTCACGCTCGAGGAAGATAGTCGCCAGACCCATAAAGATCTTGGTGAACTGCTGAACCTGCTTACCTTCCAGACCCAGTTTGAACGCCAACTCACGGCCCTGGTAAGGCATCGGGCCCGCCAGCGGATCCAGCGCAACTTTGTGGATCAGGTGCGGCGTTTCTTCCGCCACTTTTTCGATTTCCACGCCACCTTCGGTGGAGGCCATGAAGACCACGCGGCGAGAGCTACGGTCAACCACCGCGCCCAGATACAGCTCTTTGTCAATGTCGGTTGCAGCTTCAACCAGAATCTGGTGTACAGGCTGGCCGTTGGCGTCCGTCTGGTAGGTCACCAGACGCTTGCCCAGCCAGTGCTCAGCAAAAGCACGAATGTCTTCTTTACTGTTAACCACTTTCACACCGCCCGCTTTACCGCGGCCACCGGCATGAACCTGACATTTCACCACCCAAGGACCCGCGCCAATTTTAGAGGCGGCTTCTTCTGCTTCACGCGGTGTGGTGCAGGCGTAACCGACGGGTGCCGGCAAACCATACCGAGCAAACAACTGTTTCGCCTGATATTCGTGTAAGTTCATGAGTTCTATCCATCCAGATAAAGAGCATTAATGCTCGGGGTAAGGTTAGATTTGGTTGTAGGGGCGGGTGTCATAGCACCCGCCAGAGTCTTGTGCGACTACACGTCCAGCAGCAGACGAGTTGGATCTTCCAGCAGCTCTTTAATAGCTACAAGGTAACCCACGGACTCGCGGCCATCGATCAGACGGTGATCGTAAGAGAGCGCCAGATACATCATCGGCAGGATCTCAACTTTACCGTCAACCGCCATTGGGCGGTCTTTGATGGCGTGCATACCCAGGATCGCGCTTTGCGGTGGGTTGATGATTGGCGTAGACATCAGGGAGCCGAAGACGCCACCGTTGGTGATGGTGAAGTTACCGCCGGTCAGCTCTTCCACGGTCAGTTTGCCGTCACGGCCTTTTACCGCCAGCTCTTTGATGCGTTTTTCGATGTCGGCCATGCCCAGGGTATCAACATCTTTCAGCACTGGGGTCACCAGGCCACGCGGAGTAGAAACCGCGATGCTGACATCGAAGTAGTTGTGGTAAACCACGTCTTCGCCGTCGATGGAAGCATTCACTTCCGGATAGCGTTTCAGCGCTTCAACAACCGCTTTAATGTAGAAGGACATGAAGCCCAGACGCACGCCGTGGCGTTTTTCAAACGCTTCACCGTACTGCTTACGCAGTTCCATGATTGGCTTCATGTTCACTTCGTTGAACGTAGTGAGCATGGCGGTAGAATTTTTCGCTTCCAGCAGACGCTCGGCTACGCGCTTGCGCAGACGGGTCATCGGCACGCGTTTTTCGCTGCGGCCAGCCAGTGGCGCAACCGGTGCCTGAGTGGCTTCAGCGGCTTTCGCCTGCGCAGGTTGTTTCGCTTTCGCTTCGCTCAGGTGTTTTTCAACATCTTCACGAGTGATACGGCCACCTACGCCACTGCCTTTGATAGCGCTGGCGTCGAGGTCGTTCTCTGCGATCAGGCGGCGGATAGCCGGGCTGAGGGCATCATTGCTCTGCTCTTCCAGAGAAGCCTGCTGGCGCTGAGCCGGAGTAGACTCTTTGCTGTCAGCTTTTGCGGAGGTTTCTTTCCCGCCGCTGTTGCCTTCACGCAGACGGCCCAGAATCTGACGAGAGATCACAGTTGTGCCTTCATCTTCCAGAACCGCATCCAGAACGCCGTCCGCAGACGCGGGGACTTCCAGTACCACTTTGTCAGTTTCGATTTCAACCAGTACTTCGTCACGTTTGACGCTGTCGCCCGGTTTTTTATGCCAGGTTGCCACTGTCGCGTCGGCTACGGACTCAGGCAGGTCAGGAACTAGAATATCTACGCTACTCATTATTTATCCTTTAATTTATTCGACGTTCAGCGCGTCATTAACCAGATCTTGCTGTTGCTTCTGGTGAACGGACATATACCCTACCGCCGGAGAGGCGGAGGCCGGGCGACCTGCATAACGCAGAGCGGACCCAAACGGAATCACTTCGCGGAAGTGGTGCTGGCTGCAGTACCAGGCGCCCTGGTTCAGCGGCTCTTCCTGGCACCAGACGAAGTCGTGTACGTGCGCAAACGGCTTCAGCGCTTCCTGTACCGCCTGATGCGGGAACGGATAGAGCTGTTCGATACGCACAATCGCCACATCCTTCTGCTCATTCTTACGGCGCTGCTCAAGCAGGTCGTAGTACACCTTACCGGAACACAGAACAACGCGCTTCACGCCTTTCGGATCCAGTTCGTCAATCTCACCAATTGCCGGCAGGAAGGTACCGTTGGCCAGTTCGTCGAGGCTGGATACCGCCAGCGGATGGCGCAGCAGAGATTTCGGTGACATGACGACCAGTGGACGGCGCATCCCGCGCAGCGCCTGACGACGCAGCATGTGATAAACCTGAGCCGGAGTCGACGGCACGCAAACCTGCATGTTCTGCTCGGCGCACAGCTGGAGGTAACGCTCCAGACGCGCGGAGGAGTGCTCTGGGCCCTGGCCTTCATAGCCGTGTGGCAGCAGCATGACCAGGCCACACATACGGCCCCATTTCTGCTCGCCGGAGCTGATGAACTGATCAATCACAACCTGAGCCCCGTTGGCGAAGTCGCCAAACTGCGCTTCCCAAATGGTCAGGGTACGAGGTTCTGCCGTGGCATAGCCGTATTCAAAGGCCAGAACCGCTTCTTCAGACAACACGGAATCCCAGACTTTGAAGATGCCCTGGCTGTTGTGGACGTGCGCCAGCGGCGTATAGGTAGAACCGTTGGTTTGGTTGTGGATCACGGCGTGGCGGTGGAAGAAGGTCCCACGGCCAGCATCTTCACCGGACAGACGAACGGACACGCCTTCATCTACCAGCGTTGCATAAGCCAGGTTTTCCGCTGCACCCCAGTCGAACAGTTTGTTGCCGTTCGCCATGTCCTGACGGTCACTGTAGATTTTCGCCACGCGGGACTGCATTTCTACGGCTTCCGGCACGGTGCTGATGCGCTTAGCCAGCTCCTGAACGCGCTTCATCTCAACCTTGTTCGGGTAGCTTTCGTCCCACTCGTGGTTAAGGTACGGCGACCAGGTAAAGGAGTGCATGTTCATCGGACGCCACTCTTGCACGACACATTCGCCGGCATCCAGCGCATCGCGGTACAGATTCACCATTTCGGTGGCATCTTCCAGCGTGGCCAGTTTGTCCTGCTCCAGCTTGTCTGCATAAATCTTACGTGGAGTCGGATGTTTTTTGATCTTCTGGTACATCACCGGCTGCGTTGCGCTTGGCTCGTCAGCTTCGTTATGGCCGTGGCGACGGTAGCAAACCAGGTCGATAAACACATCACGCTTGAAGGTATTACGGAAGTCCAGCGCCAGACGGGTAACGAAAGCTACGGCTTCCGGGTCATCCGCATTAACGTGGAAAATCGGCGCCATGACCATCTTACCGATATCGGTACAGTATGGCGTGGAGCGCGCATCCAGCGGGTTAGAGGTGGTGAAACCAATCTGGTTGTTGATCACGATGCGCACGGTACCGCCCACTTCGTAACCACGCGCTTTGGACATGTTCAGGGTTTCCTGAACCACGCCCTGCCCGGCTACTGCGGCATCACCGTGAATAGTGATCGGCAATACCTGGTTGCTGCCTGGCTTATCCAGACGATCCAGACGCGCACGCACGGAACCGATAACCACCGGGCTAACGATTTCCAGGTGAGACGGGTTAAACGCCAGCGCCAGGTGAACCAGGCCGCCTTCGGTTTCAACATCGGAAGAGAAGCCCATGTGGTACTTCACGTCGCCGGTGCCGAGATGTTCTTTATGTTTGCCCGCAAATTCGTCAAACAGATCCTGCGGTTTTTTACCCAGCACGTTGATCAGCACGTTAAGACGACCGCGGTGCGCCATACCCAGCACCACTTCGCGCGTGCCGCTCTTACCGGCGTGGCGAATCATCTCTTTGAGCATCGGCACCAGCGCGTCGCCGCCTTCCAGCGAGAAGCGTTTCGCCCCAGGGAATTTAGCCCCCAGGTAGCGTTCCAGGCCTTCCGCCGCAGTCAGCTCGCTCAGGAAACGTTTTTTCTCTTCCTGAGTAAAGCTTGAACGCCCGGCTACCGATTCGATGCGCTGCTGGATCCAGCGTTTTTCTTCGGTATTGGTGATGTGCATGTATTCCGCACCGATCGACCCACCGTAGGTTTGCTTCAGCGCAGCGATCAAGTCGGCAAGCTTCATAGTCTCTTTGCCGATGGCAAACGATCCCACGTTGAAACTCTGCTGCAAATCTTCTTCGGTCAGGTTATGGAACGCCGGATCCAGATCGGCAACCGTTTCCTGCTGCCAAAGCCCGAGCGGATCGAGCTTAGCAGCCTGATGGCCGCGGAAACGCCAGGCGTTGATCAGCTGCAACACTTTTACCTGTTTGGCATCGGTGTCAGGATCGGTGACTGCGGTGGAGTAACGTGAGGCATCCTTCGCCAGACGACGGAAATAATCACGCGTTTTTGAATGGAATTGATCCGGTCTGGCTCCGGTGCCAGGTAACTGCTGGAACATCGTGCGCCAGTGCGCATCAACAGAGTCAGGATCGGTTAAGAAGTCTTCATAGAGCTGCTCTATGTAGGACTGGTTTGCGCCCGCCAGCCAGGAAGAGTCCAGCCAGGGCTTCATCGCGCCGTTCTGCATCGTGATCCCTTAAGCATTTTATGCTTATTTCGCCGTGGATAACTATAACGCACACCGTAGGGTATACAGGTATACGTTCCAGGGTTCACTTTCTTCGAGCCTGTTGCCGTGGAGGGCGGCCCGCGAAGGAACCTTTAGAAACTGTCTTAAGGGTTTCCCCTCACCCCTTCCCCTTATAAGAGAGGGAAGATCGTCGGCAGTTTTTAAAGATTTCCTGCAATTTGCACCCTCTCCCCTGCGAGGAGAGGGTACTTTTCTGACTTAAGCGCTTTTTTGCAACAGCATCGACTTAATATGGCCGATAGCTTTCGTCGGGTTCAGTCCCTTAGGACAAACGCTGACGCAGTTCATAATGCTGTGGCAGCGGAATACGCTGAAAGCATCGCTCAGACCGTCCAGACGCGCGTCCGTTTCGGTATCGCGGCTGTCGATCAGGAAGCGATACGCAGCCAGCAAACCGGCCGGGCCGATAAACTTGTCCGGGTTCCACCAGAACGACGGGCAAGAAGTCGAGCAGCAAGCGCAAAGAATACACTCGTACAGACCATCAAGTTTTTCACGCTGTTCAGGCGACTGTAAATGCTCGCGAGCGGGTGGATTTTGCCCATTATTCAACAAGTAAGGCTTAATCTTCTCATATTGAGCATAGAATTGCCCCATGTCTACCACCAGATCGCGGATCACCGGCAGGCCAGGCAGAGGACGGATGACTATCTTCTGCTTACCGTTGCCGAGCGCCGAGATTGGCGTGATACAGGCCAGCCCGTTTTTGCCGTTCATGTTCAGGCCGTCGGAGCCACAAACGCCTTCACGACAAGAGCGACGGAATGACAGACTAGGATCTTTTTCTTTCAGCTGCATTAAAGCGTCAAGCAGCATCATGTCGCGACCCTCTTCCGCTTCCAGGGTGTAATCCTGCATGCGCGGAGCGTCGTCTACATCCGGGTTATAACGATAAACTGAGAATTCGAGTTTCATTGTCCTGTCTCCGCATTAATAAGTACGAATCTTCGGCGGGAACGCCGGACGCAGTTTCGGTTCCATGTTAACGCTACGACGCGTCATGGATTCCGTCTCTGGCAGATACAGGGAATGGCACAGCCAGTTTTCGTCATCACGCTCCGGGAAGTCGAAGCGGCTATGCGCGCCACGGCTCTCGGTACGGAAGTTTGCCGACACCGCAGTGGCGTAAGCGGTTTCCATCAGGTTATCCAGCTCCAGGCACTCAACGCGCTGGGTGTTGAACTCGCTGGAAGTGTCGTCCAGACGGGCATTTTTCAGGCGCTCGCGGATTGCTTTCAGCTGCTCAAGCCCTTTGGCCATCGCGTCACCTTCGCGGAATACCGAGAAGTTGTGCTGCATACATTCCTGCAGCGCTTTGCGGATTTCCACCGGATCTTCACCGTTACGGTTGCCGTTCCAGCGGTTAAGACGCTCAAGGGAGGCGTCAATTTCAGCGTCGGTTGCGTCAAGCAGATCGCCCTGCTCGGCAATGGATTCCTGCAGGTGCAGGCCAACAGCACGCCCGAACACCACGAGGTCAAGCAGGGAGTTGCCGCCCAGACGGTTCGCACCGTGTACGGAAACACAGGCGATTTCGCCCACGGCGAACAAACCAGGGATAACCACATCTTCGCCCTGCTCGTTCACGGTCAGCGCCTGGCCGGTCACTTTGGTCGGAATACCGCCCATCATATAGTGGCAGGTTGGGATAACCGGGATCGGCTCTTTCACCGGATCGACGTGGGCGAAGGTACGGGACAGTTCCAGAATGCCCGGCAGGCGGGATTCCAGCACTTCTTTACCCAGGTGGTCGAGTTTCAGTTTGGCGTGTGGGCCCCACGGACCATCACAGCCGCGGCCTTCACGGATTTCGATCATGATGGAACGCGCCACCACGTCACGACCCGCCAGGTCTTTCGCATTCGGGGCATAACGCTCCATGAAGCGTTCGCCGTGTTTGTTCAGCAGGTAACCGCCTTCACCACGGCAGCCTTCTGTGACCAGAACCCCTGCTCCGGCGATGCCGGTTGGGTGGAACTGCCACATTTCCATATCCTGCACCGGCACGCCAGCACGGATAGCCATGCCAACGCCGTCACCGGTATTGATGTGAGCGTTAGTGGTGGACTGATAAATACGGCCTGCGCCGCCGGTTGCCAGCACGGTCGCGCGGGCTTTGAAGTAAACCACTTCCCCGGTTTCGATGCACAGCGCGGTACAGCCAACCACTGCGCCATCGGCGTTTTTCACCAGATCCAGCGCATACCACTCGGAGAAGATGGTGGTGTGGTTTTTCAGGTTCTGCTGATACAGCGTGTGCAGTAAAGCGTGGCCAGTACGGTCAGCTGCCGCCGCAGTACGCGCCGCCTGCTCGCCGCCGAAGTCTTTCGACTGGCCGCCGAACGGACGTTGATAAATGGTGCCGTTTTCCAGACGGGAGAAAGGCAGGCCCATGTGGTCCAGTTCCAGAATCGCTTCCGGGCCGGTTTTACACATATATTCGATGGCGTCCTGGTCACCGATATAATCGGAACCTTTTACCGTGTCATACATGTGCCATTCCCAGTTATCTTCATGGGTATTACCCAGCGCCACGGTGATACCACCCTGCGCAGATACGGTATGGGAACGAGTTGGGAACACTTTAGAAAGCAGCGCACAGGTCTGGCCGCTTTGGGAAATCTGCAGCGCCGCGCGCATACCTGCGCCGCCGGCACCAATCACTACAGCATCAAATTCTCTGACTGGCAGTTTCATTACACACCCCACACCACAACGAATCCATAAATGACGTAAACCAACAGCGCGACAACAATCAGCAGCTGTAAAGGAAGGCGAATCGCCAGTGGTTTAACGTAGTCGGTCAACACCTGCCACATGCCAATCCAGGCATGGATCAAAATAGAGAACAGTGCCAGCAGGGTGAAAACTTTGGTGAAGGCAGAGGCAAAGAAGCCGTGCCAGACGTCGTAGGTCAGCTCGCCGGTGACAGCGAAGAAGCCAATCATGTAGATGATGTACAGGGTGAGTACGATGGCGGTAGCGCGAACCAGCACATAATCGTGCACGCCATTGCGACCCAATGCGGAGGCATTGCTTACCATACGAGGACTCCTGCAAGAATTGAAAGCACGACAGTAATAACAAAGGCGATATGTGCGGATCGTTTGCCCGCTACAAAGGTCTCTTCCAGATAGCCAAAGTCCATCAGCAGATGGCGAATACCAACCACCACGTGATAGGCCAGAGCCGTCAGAATGCCCCACATTATAAATTTAACGATAAAGCTGCTCATCACGGCGGACGCGGTCAGAAAACCTTCCGGGGAGGAGAGTGACAGTCCCAGCAACCAAAGCAGAATGCCGACCGCCACAAATGTGATCACGCCGGAAACGCGGTGGAGGATGGAAGCGATTGCAGTGACGGGGAACCGGATCGTTTTCAGATCCAGATTGACAGGTCGTTGTTTTTTCACGTTTCTTATCATGAATAGCGCCCACATGCTCTTCTTATTGTTTCCTTCCTCCGGATCTGCATTCGGGGTCAGACAGCGCTAACTTTCTATAACTGTGCGTCATGCAAAAAACAGCTACATCCAGAGGCCAGAGATCTGGCTACAACGCTGGGTGGCTCCCGGTAGCAGGGTGTTCCGGAGACCTGGCGGCAGTATAGGCTCTTCACAAAATCATTACAATTAACCCACATAATGTTTGAAGGGTTTTGCTCGGAACAGTGAGCAGGATCACGATAACAACATTATTTTAAATTTTAATCATCTGATTTGACAAAAGTTAAACATTCTTGTTACAAACAGGGCCAGAAAAGCCGTATAATTCGTAAAAGTTATAGGGTCAGCCTTTCACCTGAGTAATAGTTATGTAACAGTGGATGGGTATTGACCCGAGAGATCAGGACAGTTATTAGTGATATACAGGTTTGAATGATACTGATTGCTAAGACGCTGATTTGCTGTAGTTTCGCCCTCAAAGCGAGTGTTACCTGCAAGCGCCCATCGCTCTGTACCCTGGTTGTACTCCTCTAAACAGAGCCGCGAGCCAATTAAAAAACTGGTAACCAACCATTGTGGGTTCGAATGCAAATCGGACGCCCGGCAGTCTTATGAAATAAGGCGCTAAGGAGACCGTAAATGGCTGATACTAAAGCAAACCTCACCCTTAATGGTGACGATGCTCTCGAACTTGATGTGCTAAAGGGCACGCTAGGTCAGGATGTAATTGATATCCGTAGTCTTGGTTCTAAAGGTGTATTTACTTTTGACCCAGGTTTCACCTCTACCGCATCCTGCGAATCCAAAATCACTTATATCGACGGTGACGAAGGCATTCTGTTGCACCGCGGTTTCCCGATTGACCAACTGGCCACCGAATCCAGCTACCTGGAAGTGTGCTACATCCTGCTGAACGGCGAAAAACCGACGCAGGAGCAGTTCGACGAATTCAAAACCACCGTTACCCGCCACACCATGATTCACGAGCAGATCACCCGTCTGTTCCACGGCTTCCGTCGCGACTCGCATCCGATGGCCGTGCTGTGCGGTGTAACCGGCGCGCTGGCGGCCTTCTACCACGACTCCCTTGACGTGAATAACCCACGTCACCGTGAAATCGCGGCGTTCCGTCTGCTCTCCAAAATGCCAACCGTAGCGGCAATGTGTTACAAGTATTCGATTGGCCAGCCGTTTGTTTACCCACGCAACGACCTCTCCTACTCGGCTAACTTCCTGAACATGATGTTCTCCACGCCGTGCGAAGAATACAAAGTTAACCCAATTCTGGAGCGCGCAATGGATCGTATTCTGATCCTGCACGCTGACCACGAGCAGAACGCATCGACGTCAACCGTACGTACCGCAGGTTCTTCCGGCGCTAACCCATTTGCGTGTATCGCGGCGGGGATCGCTTCCCTGTGGGGACCGGCTCATGGCGGCGCGAACGAAGCTGCCCTGAAGATGCTGGAAGAAATCAGCACCGTGGAGCACATTCCAGAATTTATCCGTCGCGCCAAAGACAAAAACGACTCGTTCCGCCTGATGGGCTTCGGCCACCGCGTGTACAAAAACTACGACCCGCGCGCCACCGTGATGCGTGAAACCTGTCACGAAGTGCTGAAAGAGCTGAACCTGAAGGATAACAACCTGCTGGAAGTGGCGATGGAGCTGGAACACATCGCGCTGAACGACCCGTACTTCATCGAGAAGAAACTCTACCCGAACGTAGACTTCTACTCCGGCATCATCCTGAAGGCGATGGGCATTCCTTCCTCCATGTTTACCGTTATCTTCGCGATGGCGCGTACCGTGGGCTGGATTGCACACTGGAACGAAATGCACGACGACGGCATTAAAATTGCCCGTCCACGTCAGCTGTACACCGGCTACGACAAACGTGATTTCAAATCCGATCTCAAAAAGTAATATTTCTTACTTGATGAGTAAAAAACGCGCCGTGTGGCGCGTTTTTTTATTTCTGGCAGCCAGGGCACCAGTAAAACGGTCTTGAAGAGAGATTGGTTCTTTCAATAATCCCTCCACATCGTTCGCACGGTTCACCCGCCCGGTGAAATACCCTAAAGCTGAAAACAGCTCCGTGATGTTTGTTCTCATCTCCCTGGCCTCGCGTCTGATAAGAAAGCCGTGGAATCTCTAGCAAAGCAGTCGCTAACCGCTCAATCTGTTCTTCGCTTAAATCCTCCGCGCGGTGCTGCGGCGCAAGTTCCGCTTCCCAAAGGATTTCTACTCGCAGGTAATTCCCCAAACCGGCAAGAAAAGCCTGATCGAGCAGTAAGCCACTGAACTGCCGACGGCGAAACTTTGGCGACAGCAAACGTGCTTTGACCAGATCCACCGTCAGTGTTTCATCCAATACATCCGGCCCCACGCGCTGCAAGAAAGGCTGTTGTTCAAGCTGCCCCTGATCGAGGATTTGGATTTCCGAGGCGCTGTAAAGAAGAATGACTTTTTTAGCCGTTTGCAGCCTGACACGCAGTATGCGGTTCGTTTCCGCTACTTTACCTACGTCAGCCACTCGCCATACGCCATAAAGTTGATTATGGCTGTACAAGGTTAAGCCGTTGGAAAAATGCGTCAGCATTGCTTTCCCCCGGGTCTCGATACTGTCGATAGTTTTCCCCACCAGCATCGCCTCAAACGGCTTTAGCTCTTCAAAAGCAAACCAGGCTTCGGTTAACGGTTCCCCGCCCACGGCGGCTTCCAACTTATCCGCCGCGCGGCGAATCTCCGGTCCTTCCGGCATACTAAACTCCCTGAAACGTTATGCTTCCTGTGCCAGTTGCCAGGCAATCTGCTCGAGATAAATAGCCTGTTCGCGGCGCGCTTTGAGCGCTTCCGCCAGCGTACACGGCACAAAATGAATGGGTTCCCCCAGCCTGACCTGAGCCAGATGATAAAGATCGGCCTCAATCACGCAGGCAATACGAGGATAGCCCCCGGTTGTCTGGGCATCGTTCATTAACACAATCGGCTGGCCGTTATGCGGTACCTGAATCACGCCCGGCAGCAGGCCATGGGACAGCATTTCTCGCTGAGTCGTCCGCTCCAGCTCTGGCCCCTGAAGCCTATAGCCCATCCGGTTGCTCTGCGGGCTAATTTGCCAGGCCAATCGCCAGAAACTCTCCTGAGATACCTGGCTGAATTCCTGATACTCCGGCCCGGTCACGGCGCGAATGCGATTTCCCCAAAGCAGTTGTTTTACGCCGAGGGGATGCTGAAATTTACGTTGAGGTTTACGCAAAGCTAAACGGTCACCATCCCGCAGCAAACGGCCATAATGGCCGCCGATCCCGGCTTTAAGATCGGTGCTGTAAGACCCCATCACTTCCGGCACATCCAGGCCACCGTCGACGGCAAGGTAGCTGCGCATACCGTGCGTAGGTTTTTTCAGCGTCAGCCTTTGGCCTTTTTTGACAGGCAGTCGCCAGCCCGTCCACACGGCGTTGCCATCCAGCTCCGCATGGCAGCCCGCCCCGGTAAGCGCAAACCAGCCGCTACGCCCGAATTCAATGACGCACTGCCCAAGGGTGATTTCCAGCGCGGGGGCATCTGGCGCATTCCCAACCAGTAAATTGGCGACGGAGATGGCTGGGGTATCGAGCGCGCCGCAGCTGCTCACGCCCAAATGACGGTGCCCTTCCCGGCCCGTATCCTGCACGCTGGTTTGTATCCCGGCGCGAATAATATTCAGCATATGCCCCCCAGCTGTGGGACGAAACGCACGGTATCACCCGGCAACAATAAAGTGGGTGATGAGCCGTTGGGGTTAAACAAATCGAGTGAGGTGCGGCCGATGATTTGCCAGCCTCCCGGCGTCACCAGCGGATAAATGCCGGTTTGACTGCCACCAATGCCTACAGAGCCAGCGGCAACCTGAAGCCGGGGCTCTGCCCGGCGGGGCGTAGCGAGGCTTTCAGGCAGTCCCCCCAGATAAGCAAAGCCCGGCTGGAAGCCAAGGAAATAGACGATGTACTCCGCGTCAGAATGCAGGGCAACAACCTGTTCGGGCGTTAAGTTATTGTGGCGAGCCACGACATCAAGATCGGGCCCCACCTCGCCGCCGTATACGACCGGAATATCAATCTTACGAGGCGGAGGGATCACAGCCTCACTTTCTTCCCACCAGCGCTGGAGCCATTCAATGCCATCCAGCGCCAGCCGCTGAGGATCTTTCAGCACCACGGTGATGTTATTCATGCCCGGAATAGCCTCGCTCACCTCGTCAGAAGCATTCAGGCGCTGCAGCAGTCCCCAAATGCGCTGCTGGCTGGCAAGCCTGACAGGAGGATCCAGCTCCAGAACCACCGCTTTTTCACCCAATAAATAACAGCGAGCTCGTTGCACAGATCCTCCGGTATCAGGCTGGATTAGGGATATCGATAAAGATAACGTCGAGATCGGTTTCGCTGTTTAGCCAGTCGCTAAGTGCCTGGATCCCACCCCGCTCGGTGGCATGGTGACCCGCGGCGTAGAAATGCAGCCCCTGTTCGCGGGCGGAATGAATCGTCTGCTCGGAAACTTCGCCGGTAATAAACGCATCCACACCAAAGCGCGCCGCGCTATCGATAAAACCCTGCCCACCGCCCGTGCACCACGCCACGCGGCGGATCTGATCCGGGCCGGTGTCTCCACACCACAGCGGCGTGCGGCCTAAGCGCATTTCAATCCAGGAAGCCAGCTCCACGCCGGAAAGTGGCGTCGGGAACTCGCCCCACGGGACCAGCGACTCAACTTCTCCTTTCGTTTCAATCCCCAGCAGCGCGCCAAGTTGGGCGTTATTCCCCAACTGCGGATGGGCATCAAGCGGCAAATGCCAGCCGTAAAGGTTGATGTCGTTCGCCAGCAGCGTTTTCAGGCGGTTGCGCTTCATGCCGCGGATCACCGGCGATTCATTTTTCCAGAAATAACCGTGGTGTACGATCACCGCATCGGCCTGCTGGCGCACAGCTTCGTCCAGCAGCGCCTGGCTGGCAGTAACCCCAGTGACAATCTTGCGGATCTCTTCCCGGCCTTCAACCTGCAGGCCATTCGGGGCGTAATCACTGATTGCCGCGCTGTTCAGCTTGTCATTAATCAGGCGTTCCAGTTCACTGTTTTTCATCATTATTCTCTTTGGTTATTTTCTTGCCGCTTCATAAGCCGCAAGCGTATTCAGTCGGGCCTGCCTATGGTCAACAATCGGGCGCGGGTAGTCCAGCGTTTGCTTTTGTTTATCAGCCCAGTCCCACGGCGAATGAATCTGTTTCCCTGGCACAGTTTTCAGTTCAGGTAGCCAGTGGCGAATAAAATCCCCTTCAGCATCAAAGCGTTCACCCTGAGTTGTCGGATTAAAAATGCGAAAATAAGGCGCGGCGTCGGTGCCCGTAGAAGCCGCCCACTGCCAGCCGCCGTTGTTCGCCGCCAGATCGCCGTCAATCAGCTGCGACATAAAATAGCGCTCGCCCTGCCTCCAGTCGATCAGCAAATCCTTCACCAGAAAACTCGCCACAACCATACGTAAACGGTTATGCATCCAGCCCGTTTGGTTCAGCTGCCGCATCGCCGCATCGACAATGGGGTAACCCGTTTTACCCTGCTGCCAGGCTTCAAGCCATGCATTATTTCCGCTCCAGCGAACTTTATCCGTCCAGGCAATAAACGGCTGGTGACGGCAAAGTTTTGGGTACGCGACCATCAGATGGCGGTAAAACTCGCGCCAGATGAGTTCGTTGAGCCAGGTAGCTCCGGCTTCGCCCTCCAGCGCTTTAGGGTGCTCTTTTAGCAGACGATGCAGGCACTGGCGCGGAGACAAAACGCCGGTGGCCAGATAAGGCGACAGCCGGCTGGTGCCTTCTATCGCCGGGAAATCACGTTGTTCCGGGTAGTCGGCAGCGGGCTGCAGGCAAAATTTACGCAGCATGCCAATTGCCTCCGGCTCACCCACCGGGAAGAGTTCGCGGTCAAACGCCTCACGGGGCATATCAAACGCAAAGCGTTCATTGAAGTCGCACTCTCCACGGGCTTTGGGCGCAGGCACGCATTCCGGCAGCCCTTCCTGCAAGCGCCGAATAAACGCCTTGCTGAACGGGGTAAAGACTTTGTACATCTCGTGGTTGCCGGTAGTGACGCTGCCCGGTGCAAGCAGCAGGCTGTCATCAAATCCCTGCACGGTAACATCCACATCCAGAGTTTTTTCCAGCGCGGCGTCACGGGCACGCTCGTTAACTTCATACTGGTAGTTGTAAAAAAGCGCATCGGCTTTTTGTTCAGCGCAGAACGCTTTTATACAGTCTATCGACGCGGCAAAATCCGCAGCCTGTTGGATATGAAGTTCAATCCCACGCCCGGCAAGGGCATGACCCAATGCCCGTAAATGCTCAAAGATAAATTCGACCTGTTTTGGTGCCATGACGTGCTGCCGCCACTGTTCGGGCGTCACGACAAAAAATCCAATGACTTTTGCATCGGGATTACGGCAGGCGGCGTGTAAGGCGTAGTTATCGTGAATTCGTAGATCGTTGCGGAACCAGACCAGATGGGTGGGCATAATTCTCCCTGGATTAATTACCTGACCGCCGCCATTGCGCGTTGGCGACGGTTCAATATTGGAAGTTATTCCGGGCAGCAGAAGCATACCAATGCCAGACTAAGCGACATCGCTGGCTGCCCGCGTCTCAGTTGTTAACTAAGTGTAGCAAGACGCAGGCAACAAAAAAGCTACCCGGAGGTAGCTTTCGTCAAATCGATTCAGCTTTTAGTAATAATCGAAGGCGGCGGCTTCAGATTGTGCCATCCACACCGGCTTGTCGCTGGTTTTGGACCAGACGCGGTGCAGGTAGCTGTAAAAACGTGCGCGATCTTTCCAGAACAGCATTACAGGCAGCGCCAGCACACCGGCAGCGACTGCGAAGGTGCGGCGCAGGATGACCTGATGCGCAGGATATTCTTTGTATAAAGACATAGGCTTCTCCTCATAATGTGTGACCGACACCGCATGTCGGAAAATCGAAACTTGTTATCTGGTCAAAATACTACCTCATTGTTTGAAAGTTTACTACTCCTCCGACCAGATAAATGCACTTTTTTGTGCGCTATTTATCTTCTTACCTGTAATTAAGTTACAAAATGGTTAAATAAATACTAACCATTAGTTAACTAATGGCTTTTGCCATTTTTATACTTTTTTTACACCCCGCCCCCGGACTTTTACGACATCTTTTCACCCGAAATCCTATTCTGCCGCGAAATGCTTAACGCACCGTTGGAGGTGGATTGTGAGTGCAGGCGTCATAACCGGCATCGTGCTGGTCTTCTTGCTGTTGGGTTACCTGGTTTATGCCCTGATTAAAGCGGAGGCGTTTTAATGGCTGCGTCCGGATTTTTACTGATCGCCAGCTTCCTGCTGGTGCTCTTTGCCCTTGCGAAACCGCTGGGCGCCGTGCTGGCACGACTGATCGACGGCGAACCGCTGCCGATCGTGGGCCGCATTGAGCCCATTTTGTGGTCCCTGATGGGCAGCAAAGGTGAAGAAATGGGCTGGAAACGCTATCTGATGGCGATTCTGGCATTTAACGTTTTTGGGCTGATCCTGCTGTTCGCGATGCTGCTGTTCCAGGACAGTTTGCCGCTTAACCCTCAGCATCTGCCGGGCCTCTCCTGGCATCTGGCGCTGAACACTGCCGTCAGTTTTGTCTCCAACACTAACTGGCAGTCTTACGGCGGCGAAACCACGCTGAGCTACTTCAGCCAGATGGTGGGCCTGACGGTACAGAACTTCGTTTCTGCCGCCACCGGCATTGCCGTAGTGTTTGCGCTGATCCGTGGTTTCTCTCGCCATTCCACCAGCACGCTGGGCAACGCCTGGGTCGATTTAACCCGCGTTACGCTGTACATCCTGTTGCCAATCTCGCTGGTGATGGCGCTGTTCTTTATCAGCCAGGGTTCGCTGCAGAACTTCTCTGCTTACCAGCCTTACACCACCCTTGAAGGCGTTCAGCACCTGCTGCCGATGGGGCCGGTGGCTTCTCAGGAAGCGATTAAAATGCTGGGAACCAACGGCGGGGGCTTCTTCAACGCTAACTCCTCTCACCCGTTTGAGAACCCTACGGCGCTGACCAATTTCGTGCAGATGGTTTCCATCTTCCTGATCCCGGCTGCGCTCTGCTTCGCCTTTGGTGAAGCCGTGGGTGATCGCCGTCAGGGCCGCGCGCTGCTTTGGGCGATGACCATTATCTTCGTGGTCTGCGTGGTGGTAGTGATGTGGGCCGAGCTGCAGGGCAACCCGCACTTTATCCAATTGGGTGCCAACAGCAGCATTAACATGGAAGGCAAAGAGAGCCGCTTCGGCATTCTGAATAGCAGCCTGTTCGCGGTGATTACTACCGCCGCATCCTGCGGGGCGGTCAACGCCATGCATGACTCCTTTACGGCGCTGGGCGGCATGGTGCCAATGTGGCTGATGCAGATTGGTGAAGTGGTCTTCGGCGGCGTAGGCGCTGGCCTGTACGGCATGCTGCTGTTCGTCCTGCTGGCCGTGTTTATCGCCGGGCTGATGATTGGGCGTACCCCGGAATACCTGGGTAAGAAAATTGACGTGCCGGAAATGAAGATGACTTCGCTGGCCATTCTTATCACCCCTGCCCTGGTGCTGCTCGGCACCGCGCTGGCGATGATGACGGATGCAGGCCGCAGCGGCATGGCAAACCCAGGGATTCACGGGTTCAGCGAAGTGCTGTATGCGGTTTCTTCCGCCGCGAACAATAACGGCAGTGCCTTCGCAGGCCTGAGCACCAACACGCCGTTCTGGAACATGCTGCTGGCCGTGTGCATGTGGATTGGACGCTTCGGGGTGATTATCCCGGTAATGGCTATTGCCGGTTCCCTGGCCGCGAAAAAATCCCAGGCCGTCAGCATCGGTACGCTGCCAACGCACGGCCCGCTGTTTATCGGTTTACTGATTGGGACAGTGCTGCTGGTTGGCGCCCTGACCTTTATCCCCGCCCTCGCTTTAGGCCCGGTTGCGGAACACCTTTCTCTGGTTAATTTCTGATTACGAGGCTTCCATGAGTCGCAAGCAACAGGCGCTGTTTGAACCTGGTCTGATCCGTCAGGCGCTAATTGATTCTTTTAAAAAGCTCGCCCCGCAGGTGCAGTGGCGCAATCCGGTGATGTTTATCGTCTGGGTGGGGAGCATCATCACTACCCTGCTCGGGATAGCGATGTTCACCGGCCTGCAGCAGGGGGATGCCCTATTCACGCTCGCCATCAGCCTGTGGCTGTGGTTTACCGTGCTGTTCGCCAACTTTGCTGAAGCGCTGGCAGAAGGCCGCAGCAAAGCCCAGGCGAACAGCCTGAAAGGGGTGAAAAAAACCAGTTGGGCACGCAAACTGCGCAGCCCGCAGCATGATGCTCAGGTGGACCACGTTCCGGCGGCCGATCTGCGTAAAGGTGACGTCGTGCTGGTGGAAGCCGGGGACATCATCCCTTGCGATGGCGAAGTCCTTGAGGGCGGCGCGTCGGTGGATGAAAGCGCCATCACCGGGGAATCCGCCCCGGTTATCCGTGAATCCGGCGGCGACTTTGCCTCGGTGACCGGCGGGACGCGCATTTTGTCCGACTGGCTGGTCATCCAGTGCAGCGTTAACCCAGGGGAAACCTTCCTCGACCGCATGATTGCCATGGTAGAAAGCGCTCAGCGTCGTAAAACGCCGAACGAAATAGCCCTGACTATCCTGCTGGTCGCGCTGACAATCGTCCTGCTGCTGGCGACCGCAACCCTGTGGCCGTTCTCTGCCTATGGCGGCCAGGCGGCTAGCGTAACCGTGCTGGTCGCCCTGCTGGTCTGCCTGATCCCAACCACCATCGGCGGTCTGCTTTCCGCCATCGGGGTAGCCGGGATGAGCCGCATGCTGGGTGCGAACGTGATCGCCACCAGCGGCCGTGCGGTAGAAGCCGCCGGGGATATCGACGTCCTACTGCTGGATAAAACCGGCACCATCACGCTCGGTAACCGCCAGGCCTCAGCCTTCCTCCCTGCCCCTGGCGTGGATGAAAAAGAGCTGGCCGATGCCGCGCAGCTGGCCTCACTGGCGGATGAAACGCCAGAAGGCCGCAGTATCGTGGTGCTGGCAAAGCAGCGCTTTAACCTGCGTGAACGCGACGTGCAGAACCTGCAGGCAACGTTTGTGCCGTTTACCGCGCAAACCCGTATGAGCGGCATCAATATTCAGGACCGCATGATCCGCAAAGGTTCTGTGGATGCCATCCGCCGCCACGTAGAAGTGAACAACGGCCACTTCCCGGCCCAGGTCGACACGCTGGTTGAAGGCGTGGCTCGCCAGGGCGGTACGCCGCTGGTGGTTGCCGAAGGCGCTAACGTTCTGGGCGTAATCGCGCTGAAAGACATCGTGAAAGGCGGCATTAAAGAGCGTTTCGCACAGCTGCGCCAGATGGGCATCAAAACGGTGATGATCACCGGGGATAACCGCCTGACCGCCGCGGCGATTGCCGCCGAAGCCGGGGTGGATGACTTCCTTTCTGAAGCCACACCGGAAGCCAAGCTGGCGCTGATTCGCCAGTATCAAGCCGAAGGACGTTTGGTGGCGATGACCGGCGACGGCACCAATGACGCCCCTGCCCTGGCGCAGGCAGACGTAGCGGTAGCCATGAACTCCGGGACTCAGGCAGCGAAGGAAGCCGGGAACATGGTTGACCTGGACTCTAACCCAACCAAGCTGATTGAAGTGGTCCACATCGGGAAACAAATGCTGATGACTCGCGGGTCACTGACCACCTTCAGTATTGCTAACGACGTGGCGAAATACTTCGCCATTATCCCGGCGGCGTTTGCGGTGACTTACCCGCAGTTGAACGCGCTGAACGTGATGCACCTGCACTCCCCTGCTTCGGCCATCTTGAGCGCGGTTGTCTTCAATGCGCTGATCATCATCTGCCTCATTCCGCTGGCGCTAAAAGGCATTAGCTACAAGCCGCTGAGCGCGGCCGCGATGCTGCGCCGCAACCTGTGGATCTATGGCCTGGGCGGTATCGTCGTGCCGTTTATTGGTATCAAAGTGATTGACGTGATCCTGACCGTACTCGGTCTGGTCTAAGAGGAAAAGAACATGGCTACGTTACGCCCCGCTTTATTACTGCTGATTATCCTGACGCTGATTACCGGAGGGGTTTATCCCCTCCTCGCCACGCTGCTGGGGCAATGGTGGTTCCCGGCTCAGGCCAACGGCTCGTTAATCGTTGAAGACGGCAAGGTTCGCGGTTCAGAACTGATTGGTCAGGACTTCACTAACGCAAAATATTTCCAGGGCCGCCCCTCTGCCACCTCGGATAGCCCCTATAATCCAATGGCATCCGGCGGCAGCAACCTTGCGGCCAGCAACCCGGAACTGGACAAAGAGGTTAAGGCTCGCGTTAGTGCGCTGCGTGCGGCTAACCCGGAGGCTAATCCAGCGGTACCCGTTGACTTAGTCACCACCTCCGCCAGCGGCCTGGACGGGCAGCTTTCTCCTGAAGCGACCGCGTGGCAAATCCCACGGGTAGCGAAAGCCAGAAACCTGCCGGTGGAGCAAATCGCTCGCCTGGTGGCGGAAAACACCACCACGCCGCTGGTGAATTTTATCGGCATGCCGGTAGTGAATATCGTTAAGCTGAACCTGGCGCTGGACCACCTCCAGGCGAAGTAAAAAGGACGTGTTATGACCGAGGAGCCGCTGCGCCCCAACCCCGATAAGCTGCTGGAGAAAGTCAACCGCCAGCCGCGTGGGAAACTGAAAATCTTCTTCGGCGCCTGTGCAGGCGTCGGGAAAACCTACGCGATGCTTCAGGAGGCGCAGCGCCTGCGGGCGCAGGGCCTCGATGTGCTGGTGGGCGTGGTGGAAACCCACGGCCGCCAGGAAACTGCCGAACTGTTAAAGGGGCTGACGATTCAGCCCCCTCGTCGTATTCACCACCGGGGGCGTCTGGTCCAGGAGTTTGACCTGGACGCCGCCCTCGCCCGCAACCCTGCCCTGATTCTAATGGACGAACTGGCGCACAGTAACGCGCCAGGCTCGCGCCACCCCAAACGTTGGCAGGACGTGGAAGAGCTGCTGGAAGCCGGGATCGACGTCCTGACCTCCGTTAACGTTCAGCATCTGGAAAGCCTGAATGACGTGGTGGGCGGAGTCACCGGGATTCAGGTACGCGAAACCGTCCCCGACCCTATTTTCGACGCCGCCGACGAAGTCGTGCTGGTTGACCTACCGCCGGACGATCTGCGCCAGCGCCTGCACGAAGGCAAAGTTTATATCTCCGGCCAGGCCGAACGCGCCATCGAGCACTTCTTCCGTAAAGGGAACCTGATAGCGCTGCGAGAGCTGGCCTTGCGACGCACAGCCGACCGCGTTGACGATCAGATGCGCGCCTGGCGGGACAACCAGGGGCAGGAAAAAGTCTGGCACACGCGGGACGCCATTCTGCTGTGCATCGGCCATAGCAACGGCAATGAAAAACTGGTTCGCACCGCCGCTCGCCTTGCCGCCAAGCTCGGCAGCGTCTGGCACGCCGTCTACGTCGAAACGCCGCAGCTTCACCGCCTGCCGGAACATCAGCGCCGGACCATTTTAAGCGCTCTGCGGCTCGCCCAGGAGCTGGGAGCCGAAACCGCCACGCTTGCCGACCCTAATGAAGAAAAAGCGGTGTTGCGCTACGCCCGCGAACACAATCTCGGCAAAATCATTATTGGCCGTCATACCACTCGCCGCTGGTGGCACCGTACTTCTTTTGCCGACCGGTTAGCCAAACGCGCCCCGGACCTCGATCTGGTGATTGTTGCGCTGGATGAAAAACCGCTCCCCTCCCCGACCAGAGCACCGGACACCAGAACGCTAAACGAGAAATGGCGCATTCAACTGCGCGGCTGCGCCGTGGCGGTGGTGCTCTGTGCGTTTATTACCTTTATCGCCAATCAGTGGCTGGTGGCCTTTGATGCTGCCAACCTGGTGATGATCTACCTGCTTGGCGTGGTAATGGTCGCGCTGTTTTATGGCCGCTGGCCGTCCGTCCTCGCGACGGTCATCAACGTGATCAGCTTCGACCTGTTCTTTATTGCGCCGCGAGGCACGCTCGCCGTGTCGGACGTTCAGTATCTACTGACCTTCGGTGTGATGCTCACCGTAGGGCTGGTAATCGGTAATTTGACCGCCGGGGTACGTTATCAGGCGCGCATCGCCCGCTACCGGGAACAGCGCACTCGTCATCTGTATGAGATGTCTAAAGCGCTGGCCGATGACCGCACGCCGCAGGATGTCGCCGCCACCAGCGTGCAGTTTATTAATAACACCTTCCAGGCCCGCAGCCTGCTGCTGCTGCCGGACGATCATGGCAAACTCAGCAGCATCGCGGCCGAAGGAGAACCTGCCCAGTGGGACGAAGCCATTGCGCGCTGGAGCTTTGATAAAGGCCAGCCCGCCGGGGCCGGAACGGATACGCTCCCGGGCGTGCCGTATCGTATTCTGCCGCTCAGCACCACGGAAAGAACCCTGGGCCTGCTGGTCGTTGAGCCGGAAAATCTGCGCCAGCTGATGATCCCCGAGCAGCAGCGCCTGCTGGAAACCTTCACCCTGCTGGTCGCCACCGCGCTCGACAGGCTGCTACTCACCGCCAGCGAAGAACAGGCCCGGCTTTCCAGCGAACGGGAGCAAATCCGCAACTCGCTGCTAGCCGCGCTTTCGCACGACCTGCGCACGCCGCTGACCGTGCTATTCGGCCAGGCGGAAATCCTCACGCTGGATCTCGCCAGTGAAGGATCAAAACATGCTCCGCAGGCCAACGAAATCCGTCAGCATGTGCTGAACACCACCCGGCTGGTGAATAATCTGCTGGATATGGCCCGCATTCAGTCGGGCGGTTTTAACCTTCGCAAAGAGTGGCTGACGCTAGAGGAAGTCGTCGGCAGCGCGCTGAAGATGCTCGAACCGGGCCTCGGCGGCCGCCATATCGCCCTTAATTTGCCTGACCCACTGATGCTGATTGAAGTCGACGGACCGCTGTTCGAACGCGTGCTGATCAACCTGCTGGAGAATGCGGTGAAATATGCCGGTTACAAAGCCAACATCGGTATAAAAGCGACCTCGACAGTAGACAAGCTGGACCTGGAAGTTTGGGACAGCGGCCCGGGGGTTCCCGCTGGTAAAGAGCTGCTGATTTTTGATAAATTTGCCCGCGGTAACAAAGAGTCAGCGATTCCAGGCGTTGGACTTGGGCTGGCTATCTGCCGGGCGATTGTTGAAGTTCACGGCGGCACAATTTATGCGCTTAACCGTCCGGAAGGCGGTGCCAGCTTCCACGTTGTGCTACCTTTATCGCCTCCCCCCGAACTCCCTGAAATGATTGAGGTGCTGTGACAACGGTTCTGATAATTGAGGATGAAAAAGAGATCCGCCGCTTTCTGCGCACCGCGCTGGAAGATGAATCGTTACGCGTGTTTGATGCCGAAACCCTGCAACGCGGCCTGATTGAAGCCGCCACCCGCAAGCCGGATCTGGTGATTCTGGATCTCGGCCTGCCGGACGGTGACGGCATCGATTTTATTCGTGACTTCCGCCAGTGGAGCCAGACGCCGGTCATCGTCCTGTCGGCCCGGAGTGACGAGCAGGCGAAGATTGCCGCCCTGGATGCTGGCGCAGACGATTTTCTCAGCAAGCCGTTTGGCATCGGTGAACTGCAGGCCAGGCTTCGCGTCGCCCTGCGCCGCCACGCCAGCACCGTTCAGCCCGATCCGGTTTATCAGTTTTCCGAAATTCGGGTCGACCTCGCCTCGCGCCGTATTACCCGCGGCGAAGAGGAAATTCACCTGACCCCCATTGAGTTCCGCCTGCTGGCAACCCTGCTGAATAATCACGGCAAAGTCCTGACCCAGCGCCAGTTGCTTAATCAGGTTTGGGGCCCGAATGCCGTGGAGCATAGCCACTATCTGCGCATTTATATGGGCCACCTGCGCCAGAAGCTGGAGAACGACCCCGCCCGCCCTCGCCATCTGCTCACCGAAACCGGGATCGGCTACCGTTTTATGCTCTGAAGGAGTAACCTCTGGCTCGATCAAGAGGAGTCCGTTATGAGCGCATGGTTAGTCTACGCCCTGTTGTCTGCCGCTACGGCAGCGCTGGTCGCTATTTTTGGTAAGGTTGGTTTGCAGCATCTGGATGCCAATACCGCCACGGCCGTTCGCGCCGTGGTCATGGCGTTATTTTTAGTTGGGGTGGTCGTCGTTCAGGGAAAACTGAATCTTGTTAGTACGGTTTTTGCCGACAAAAAAGCCCTGCTGTTTATTCTGCTGAGCGGCGTGGCCGGGGCCCTGTCCTGGCTGTTCTACTTTATGGCGATCAAAAGCGGTGACGTGTCGAAGGTCGCCCCTATCGATAAGCTGAGCGTGGTGTTCGCGGTGATTCTGGCGGTTATTCTGTTTGGTGAGAAAGTGTCGCTGATTGCCGGGATAGGCGTGGCGCTCATCACCTGCGGCGCACTGATGGTGGCTTTGGGCTAAAAGCAACAGGCTCCCGAGGGAGCCTTTTTGCATATTATTTCGCGCTTTTCAGCACTTCGCTGACAATCTCTACCGCTTCTTTCTCAATCTGCTCGCGGTGCTCTGCGCCCAGGAAGCTTTCACAGTAAATTTTGTAGGCGTCTTCGGTGCCGGACGGACGAGCGGCAAACCAGCCGTTCTTGGTCATCACCTTCAGGCCGCCAATGGAAGCGCCGTTGCCCGGTGCCGCCGTCAGACGCGCGGTGATCGGGTCACCTGCCAGCGTGTCTGCACTCACCATTTCAGGTGACAGCTTGGACAGCGCGGCTTTCTGTGCAGAAGTGGCCGGTGCCTGAATACGGTTGTAGCTCGGTGCGCCAAAGCGCGCGGCTAACTCATCGTAATGCTGCTGGGGGTTTTTGCCCGTCACCGCGGTGATTTCTGCCGCCAGCAGACACATGATGATACCGTCTTTGTCGGTCGACCATGGGGTGCCGTTGAAGCGCAGGAACGATGCCCCGGCGCTCTCTTCGCCACCGAAGCCGAAGCTGCCGTCGAACAGGCCGTCAACGAACCACTTAAAGCCAACCGGGACTTCCACCAGCTTGCGGCCCAGATCTTCTACCACGCGGTCAATCATCGCGGAGGAAACCAGGGTTTTACCAACGGCCACATCTTTGCCCCACTGCGGACGGTGCTGGAACAGATAGTTAATAGCCACAGCCAGGTAATGGTTCGGGTTCATCAGGCCCGCCGGCGTGACGATACCGTGGCGGTCGTAGTCCGGGTCGTTGGCAAACGCCAGATCGAATTTGTCGCGCAGCGCCAGCAGACCCGCCATCGCACATTCGGAGGAGCAGTCCATACGGATTGCGCCGTCTTTATCCAGGTGCATAAAGCGGAAGGTCTGGTCGACCTGATCGTTCACGATGGTCAGATCGAGGTTGTAGTGCTTCGCGATACGGTGCCAGTATTCGATCCCGGAACCGCCGAGAGGATCAACCCCCAGCTTCAGGCCCGCTTTTTGAATCGCGGCCATGTCGACGATATCCACCAGCCCTTCGATGAACGGCTGAACCAGATCCTGCGCCTGAACGTGACCGCTTTCCCAGGCTTTATCCAGCGTAATGCGCTTCACGCCTTTCAGGCCGTCGGCCAGCAACGCGTTAGCGCGATCTTCAACGACTTTGGTGACGTTAGTATCAGCCGGGCCACCGTTTGGCGGGTTGTACTTGATGCCGCCGTCGTCCGGTGGGTTGTGGGATGGCGTGATAACAATCCCGTCCGCCTGAGGGCCGCTCTTTTGATTATGCACCAGGATGGCGTTAGAAATCGCAGGCGTCGGCGTATAGCCGTTATCTTGCTGCACAATGACGTCCACGCCGTTAGCGGCCAGCACTTCCAGCACGGAGATAAACGCAGGTTCGGACAGCGCGTGGGTATCTTTACCCACATAGCATGGACCGGTGATCCCATTCTTTGCGCGTTCTTCAGCGATCGCTTGCGCAATCGCCAAAATATGAGGTTCGTTAAAGCTATGCCGTGCTGCACTACCGCGGTGACCGGAGGTCCCGAATTTCACCGCGTGTTCGCTATTCCCCACCACTGGCTTAAGCACGTAATACTGCGCCGTAAGCTGGGCTACGTTAATCAAGTCGCTCTGTTGTGCAGGTTGGCCCGCACGATCGTGGTTAGCCATTGGCTCTTCCTTACTGACGCCAGGTTTTTAAATAGTGCCGCAAACCTTTTCAATCAGCTCCGCAGGGAACTGCATTGACTGCATGATGTGTTCGATCATGCTGCATTTACGACCAGTATTCGTATTGGTGATCACCCAGTATGGGGTGCCCGGAACATGTTTCGGCTTGGTTTGATTGCCGTTTGCCAGCAGCGTTTGCTCATCGCCAGCAAAATAGACGCGGGTGCGACCATGCAGCGATTCAGTGGCTTCGCCGAAGGTTTTTGCATCCAGCAGATACAGCGTGGACAGCACCATCATAAAGCGGTTTACGGCTTTATTCTGGGCAGCGTACTCGTCGGAAAGCAGCAGCTCACGAACGGCACGCACGCGATTACGAGCGGTGTTCGCAGGTTTTTCTTCAACAACGGGAGCCGCAGCGCGCTCAGGCGCAGCGGGCGTAGAAGTGGCGGCTGGTGTTTGCCCGGCGGTAAATTTAAGCATACGCCGTAAAATGTCTGACGCGCTCTCGCCGATGTGTTTAGTCTGGCTGGCAATATAGCGGTAAAGCTCGTCATCAACTTCGATTGTTTTCATCTTAATCCAGTGCGATATCTTTTCTGAATACAAGTCGTTGGGATTATAGGGTCAAATCCCAACAGCGAACAGGAGAGGCGACTCAAAGTCAGAGTAAACTGAATATTTGCCGCACGCCCGCGAGAATGCCAACATGATACCCTAACCAAACGAACCAAAATAAAGAACTTTGCCATGAAATTAAATGCTCGCCTGCAAACTGCGCAACAATTGAATAGCAATTCCCCTATCGTACTCATCCACGGCCTGTTTGGCAGCCTGGATAACCTGGGTGTCCTGGCACGGGATCTGGGTAAAGATCATGCGTTGCTGCAGATCGATCTGCGCAATCACGGGCTGTCACCGCGCAGCGATGATATGAGCTATGCCGCAATGGCTGGAGATGTTCTGGACACGCTGGACGAATACGGTATCGAGAAGGCCACATTTATTGGCCATTCCATGGGCGGCAAAGTGGTGATGGCGCTTACCGCAATCGCCCCTCAGCGTATTGATAAGCTTGTGATGATAGATATTGCGCCGGTTAACTATCAGGTGCGACGTCACGACGAGATTTTCGCGGCTATTCGCGCGGTCACCGAAGCGGGCATAAAAACTCGCCAACAGGCGGCGCAAATCATGCGCGACCACATAGCTGAGGAAGGCGTCATTCAGTTTCTGCTGAAATCCTTTGCTGACGGCGAGTGGAAGTTCAACGTGCCTGTGCTTTGGCAGCAATACGAAAATATCGTTGGCTGGCAGCCTGTCTCGGCGTGGCCACATCCGGCGCTATTTATCCGCGGTGGGAATTCTCCCTATGTTGATGAAAGCCACCGCGAGGCGCTGTTAAGTCAGTTCCCACAGGCCCGCGCTCACGTCATCGCTGGAGCGGGTCATTGGGTTCATGCGGAAAAACCGGATGCCGTTTTGCGGGCAATCCACCGATTTATCGACGCTAAGTAGAAAAACTGATTAAAAACAGACCGACCGGGCAGCTGAAGTCGCTAACGCGTTGGCGGGAATGGCGCGCTGATGTATGATGGCGCGCTTAATTGCACCGGCACCCTGCCCCTGCAGCCAGAATTTCCTGTCAGTATTCTAATCATGGCAAAAGAACAAACGGACCGTACTACATTAGATCTGTTCGCGGACGAGCGTCGCCCCGGGCGGCCGAAAACCAATCCGCTCTCGCGCGATGAGCAGTTGCGTATTAATAAACGCAATCAGCTGAAGCGCGATAAAGTGCGTGGTTTGAAGCGAGTTGAGCTAAAACTGAACAACGAGGCGGTCGATGCCCTCAACCAGCTGGCTGACGCCCGTAACATCAGCCGCAGCGAACTGATCGAAGAGATGCTGCTCGAGCAGCTTAAAAATCTCGGGTAACGCCTTCAGACACCCTGCAGGTTATCTGAAATCTCAAAAGGGTGAGCAAAACCATGTTGCAGACTGTGCACCCGGGCGTGATAGCTGTTTCCGCTGCTGGAGCTGTTCTGCTATGATTGCCCTATACGTGGGCATTGAACGGCCAGCATACTATTAAGTTTCAAGAGGTTATTTTACTCATGGCAATCGTAGGCATTTTTTTCGGCAGCGACACCGGTAACACCGAAAATATCGCGAAAATGATTCAAAAACAGCTCGGTAAAGACGTTGCTGAGGTGCATGACATTGCTAAAAGCAGCAAAGAAGATCTCGAAGGTTTCGACATTCTGTTGCTCGGCATCCCAACCTGGTACTACGGTGAAGCCCAGTGCGACTGGGATGACTTCTTCCCTACGCTTGAAGAAGTCGATTTCAACGGCAAACTGGTGGCGCTGTTCGGCTGCGGCGACCAGGAAGACTACGCGGAATATTTCTGTGATGCGCTGGGCACCATTCGCGACATTATCGAACCGCGCGGCGCGGCAATTGTGGGCCACTGGCCAACCGCGGGCTACCACTTTGAAGCCTCCAAAGGCCTGGCGGATGACGACAATTTTGTCGGTCTGGCTATCGACGAAGATCGCCAGCCGGAACTGACCGCTGAGCGCGTTGAGAAGTGGGTTAAACAGGTTTCTGAAGAACTGAATCTGGCCGATATCATTAACGCCTGATTTCCATGGCGCAAATGCGATATTTGCGCCATCTTGATAGCTTGTAGCAATGAAAATAATTGCTACAAGTTTGTAACTTTCTCGTACATCCCTGTACAATGTCTTCCTGATAGCTTGGCTGATAATTACTGTAAATGGCGACGCCGCCACGATTTTTCAGCCTTATTTTGCACCATACTTGCGGTTCCCATTTAGAAGTAGCAGTTCTATAATGAGACGCATTACTCTTTACGCTCACTGCAGTTTGAGCGAATCGTTAAGCAACAGGACACTTTCCGCATGACTGACAACAATACCGCATTAAAGAAGGCCGGCTTGAAAGTCACGCTTCCGCGATTAAAAATCCTCGAAGTGCTGCAAGAGCCGGTAAATCATCACGTCAGCGCGGAAGACTTATATAAACGTCTGATCGACATGGGCGAAGAAATCGGCCTGGCGACCGTCTATCGCGTGCTGAACCAGTTTGATGATGCAGGGATCGTGACCCGCCATAATTTTGAAGGCGGCAAGTCCGTTTTTGAGTTGACCCAGCAGCATCATCACGACCACCTGATCTGCCTCGACTGCGGTAAAGTGATCGAGTTCAGCGATGATTCTATTGAATCCCGCCAGCGTGAAATTGCCACGCGCCACGGCATCCGCCTGACTAACCACAGCCTCTATCTGTACGGGCACTGTGCTGAAGGTGACTGCCGCGAAGACGACACGGCCCACGATCCTAAATAAGTAATCCGCATTAACAAACGCTGCTTCGGTGGCGTTTAAAAGCAAAAACCGGCAGGTTTCCCTTGCCGGTTTTTTTATTAACTGAAAAAGGCTATCAGCTGTTATTGGCGCGAATCTCCTGCCAAATCTTATCGCAGCGTACCTTCGCGGCTTCATCATTGCCGCTCTTTCTTGCCTGGATACATTTCTGGTAATCCAGCACGTTCACCGTCTCTTTCTCAACAAACGCTTTATGCTGTTTTTCCTGACGCAGTACGTTCAGCACGCTCTGGCAGGCTTCAATTTTATCCGGATTGCCTTCCGCCGTATTGATACAGGCACTATAGGCCTGCTTCAGGCGTGAATCTTCCGGAGGTGCAGGAGGTTGAACGCAGGCAGACAGCGTGAATACAGCGGCGGTAATCAGCAGAATCTTTTTCATGTTCGGTTCCTTATAAAAAAACGGGCGCTTGCGCGCCCGGTTTCACATCAGAAGATGGTGAACGGAGCAATCACGATGAATTTCACGTCACGCTCATCCTGGAAGATGTTGCCGTAACCACCGCCCCAGCTTGGGATGTCGGAGTGGTTGTCGTACTGAGTGAAGTGCAGTTTGAACAGCGTGCCTTTCGCACGGCCTTCCTGCACGGTATACATGGCGTCGAGGCTGTAAGAAGACTCTTTGATCTTATTCGAAGCGAGATCCTGGCGGTTACCGGAAGCATCAAGCGCCCATGTAGATGGTTTTGCGTCCCATGCATAAACGTAAGAAGCACCCACTGCCCAACCCGGCAGGTTCCAGTTACTCAGGTCATACATTGCGCCGAAGAACACGGCTTTTTCACCGTTGGCGTTGAAGTCAGAGCGGTTATCCCACCACACATCCAGACGACCGTTGGAAGACGCGTAGGTTGGCGTCATACGCTGCAGGAAGTAACCCTGCTGGCCTTCTGCCTTCACCATGGTCCCTTCCAGACGCAGGTCAACCTGGCCAATTTTATAGCCTAAGGTCAGCGCCTGAAGCCATGCGGTGCCGTCATAAATATCGTTGATGGTGTTGTTCGCGGCTTTGTCACGGGTGCCATAGAACTGGTAGCTGGTGCTCAGCGGGCTGCCTGCAACGTCGAATTTGTAGCTGGCTTTAGCAAAGTACTGATCAACAAAACCTTGAGCCTGACCGAATGCAGCTTCCAGAATCAGGTCGTTTTTGAAGTCATATTTCGCGCCGATGGAGTGCAGGTAATCAACTTTGGTCTTTCTGTCATTCTGGTAGAACTTGTCGGTTTCCAGGTGCCATGGCGCCTTGTACTCGTTAGTCCACATGTAGGAGAAGCTCAGTGCGCCGGCATCACCGTAATCGAATGCGGCACCCGCTTCAGCCCCCTGGTAGGTACCAGGCATAAAGCTCCAGTGTGGCGCTAATAGGGTTTGGCCGGTTGGCTGAATGTAACCTGCACGAGCCCAAACCGGGCCGTACTTAAATTTAGCGGCGGCTTTATAGAGGCTGATACCGCCTTTATCGCCGGAGTAGTCTTCGCTGTAGCCTTTATTTTTAGAGGAGAATGCGATTTCGTTCGGGTGACCGCTGGCGCTGTCTTCGGCCATTTCAATGGCGGTAAAGGCGGCAATATCGAAACCAAACATGTCAGCCGCATAGCCGGACTGGAAGTCGAGGTTGGCGTTCCAGGTTGAGTGCGACAGGTTAGTTTTGTACTTACCGTCAGACACGTCTTTACGGTCACGTTCACGCTGCCAGTAATAGATGCCGCCGGTCAGCGTGGAGTCATCAACAAAGCCCGCGGCGCTAGCCTGCGGAGCTACTACAAAACCTGAAAGAGCGGTAACGCTTGCAATAGCAAGAGCAAGCGCACTACGTTTGCCACTAAACGTACGCATAGTTAAATTCCTCTTTGACGTAAAAATCATCGTCTGACGTGAAAAGCGCCAATGACGAAAAAAAGTAAAATTGCCTTACGGCTAAAAGCGGTTTTTGCCTAACACACCCGCATTACTGCTGCTCATAGACTATTTTTCGCGACGCGAATTATCAATGACTTTGTATCAGAGATTTCCTGGAGTATGACAGAGAGCACATAATCTATGTGCATTTGTAACAAAATTGCGCGGCAGATTATTAACCCTGATTACGATTGATTTTAAGAATAAAACTTCATTGAGAGCGCTTTCATTATAAGCATCAGGAGATTACGGGGAAGACATGACTTCCTGTGAAGAGATTTTCACAAAAACGTGAATGAGAATTAATTCGCATCGCGAATGTGTACACAAGGTTAATGACAGGTAAGCAAAAAGAAAAAACGCCGCATTTAGCGGCGTTTTCATCAGGCAATAAACGGCAATTATTCGCCGATTTTAGCCCAGGTATCACGCAGGCCAACGGTGCGGTTAAACACCAGTTTTTCCGCCGTCGCATAGCGGCTGTCCAGGCAGAAGTAACCTTCACGCTCGAACTGATATGCCTTACTTTTTTCCGCGTTCTGCAGACTAGGCTCAGCGAAGCCCTGGCGAATGACCAGGGAATCCGCATTAATGGTAGACAGAAAGTCTTCCGCAGCCCCTGGATTCGCGACGCTAAACAAGCGGTCGTACAGACGAATTTCAACCGGCAGCGCGTGTGCTGCGCTCACCCAATGAATAACACCCTTCACCTTGCGACCGTCCGCCGGGTCCTTGCTCAGGGTTTCCGGATCGTAGGTGCAGTAAAGTTCGGTGATATTACCTTCTGCGTCTTTTTCTACGCGTTCGGCTTTGATCACATAGGCATTACGCAGGCGAACTTCTTTACCCAGCACCAGGCGCTTGTACTGCTTGTTTGCTTCTTCGCGGAAGTCAGCGCGATCGATATAGATCTCGCGGCTGAACGGCACTTCACGGCTACCCATTTCAGGTTTGTTAGGATGATTCGGCATGGTAACCGTCTCTTCTTCACCTTCAGGGTAGTTAGTGATAATAACTTTTACCGGATCCAGCACGGCCATTGCACGCGGCGCATTCTCGTTAAGATCGTCACGGATGCAGGATTCCAGGGAAGCCATTTCAACGGTGTTGTCCTGCTTGGTTACGCCAATGCGCTTACAGAACTCGCGAATGGATGCTGCGGTATAGCCGCGGCGACGCAGGCCGGAGATAGTCGGCATACGCGGGTCGTCCCAGCCTTCTACAATCTTCTCGGTCACCAGCAGATTCAGCTTACGCTTGGACATGATGGCGTATTCGAGATTCAGGCGAGAAAATTCGTACTGACGCGGGTGAGCAGGGATGGTGATGTTATCCAGCACCCAATCATACAGACGGCGGTTGTCCTGGAACTCCAGGGTACACAGCGAGTGCGTAATGCCTTCCAGCGCGTCGGAAATACAGTGGGTGAAGTCGTACATCGGGTAGATGCACCACTTGTTGCCGGTCTGGTGGTGATCGGCAAATTTAATGCGGTACAGCACTGGGTCGCGCATAACGATGAACGGCGAGGCCATATCAATTTTGGCACGCAGGCAGGCGGTACCTTCGGCAAACTCACCGTTGCGCATTTTCTCGAACAGCGCGAGGTTTTCCTCAATGCTACGATCGCGGAACGGGCTGTTTTTACCGGGCGCAGTCAGAGAGCCACGGTATTCACGAATTTGTTCCGGACTCAGCTCATCAACATACGCCAGTCCTTTATTTATCAGCTCAACGGCATAATTAAAAAGCTGGTCAAAATAGTCAGACGAATAACGCACGTCGCCAGACCAGTGGAAGCCCAGCCATTCAACGTCGTGCTTGATGGACTCTACGTATTCGATGTCTTCTTTTACCGGGTTTGTGTCATCGAAGCGCAGGTTGCATTGCCCCTGGTAATCCTGGGCGATGCCAAAGTTCAGGCAAATAGACTTGGCGTGACCAATATGCAGATAGCCATTTGGCTCAGGCGGAAAACGGGTGCAAATACTGGTGTGCTTACCGTTCGCCAGGTCTTCATCAATAATCTGACGAATAAAGTTAGTTGGGCGGGCTTCAGCCTCACTCATCGCGGGTTCCTCAAAGCGTGTACCTTAGTTAACGGCGTATGATCTAATAAGCGGCCTCGGGAAACAACCTTTAGTTGCATAAATTAGGGTTATCCATGTCGGCTAACGGCAAGCAATAAAAAAGCGGCTGACGATTTACGTCAGCCGCTTAAGGCACAAATGCTTACTCAGGAGCGATTATTTGCCTTTAATCTCATACAGTGGCGTTTGGCCAGCAACCACCTGACCTTTAGCCTGGATAACCAGACCGCTGAAGTCGTCGATGTTGCTGCAAACTACCGGGCTAATCATGGAGCGAGCGTTGGCGTTCAGGAAATCGAGATCCATTTCCAGAATCGGCTGGCCGGCAACCACTTCGGCCCCTTCTTCCACCAGACGCGTGAAGCCTTTGCCACCCAGAGCAACGGTATCGATGCCCATGTGAACCACAATCTCTGCACCTTTTTCTGTTTCAAGGCAGAATGCGTGGTTGGTGTTGAAGATTTTCACGATGGTCCCGGCGGCAGGAGAAACCACGGTTTTGTCCGTTGGCTTAACGGCTACGCCATCACCGACTGCTTTGCTGGCGAAAGCTTCGTCAGGCACCTGATCCAGAGCAACCACATCGCCAGTGACTGGAGAAACCAGAGCGGCAATAGTTGTGCTGGTCGCGTTTGGAACAGCCTGTGGTTTAGCCGCAGTAGCAGGTACCACACCAGCAACAGGCGCCGCGGCTTCTACAGTGCCCGCGGTTTTCATTGCGTTAGCAATTTTTTCTGCAGCAAAGCCGACGATGATTTGCACGCTAGTTTTGTTCAGGCGAATAACGCCAGTCGCACCCAGACGCTTAGCCAGCGCTTCGTTAACAACGGAAGAGTCTTTTACGCTCAAACGCAGACGAGTGATACAGGCATCAATACCGGTCAGGTTTGCAGAGCCACCTACCGCAGAGATGTACTGACGAGCCAGACCAGAAACGTCCTGGTTTGCGTCACCGCTCACATTCACGTCCTGACCATCAGCTTCGTCACCGGCTACAGCCAGTTCACGGCCTGGCGTCAGCAGGTTGAATTTGGTGATAGTGAAACGGAACACCACGTAGTAGAGAACGAAGAACACCAGACCCTGAGGGATCAGCATCCACCAGTGGGTTGCCAGCGGGTTACGGGAAGAAAGCACCATATCCACCAGGCCCGCGGAGAAGCCAAAGCCCGCAATCCAGTGCATGCTTGCTGCGATAAATACGGAGATACCGGTCAGCACTGCGTGAATCACGTACAGTACCGGCGCAACGAACATGAAGGAGAACTCCAGCGGTTCGGTGATACCGGTGAAGAACGCAGCGAAAGCAGCGGCCATCATGATACCGGCAACTTTTGCTTTGTTTTCAGGACGTGCACAGTGGTAGATGGCCAGCGCTGCACCCGGCAGACCGAACATCATGATTGGGAAGAAGCCCGCCTGGTAGCGACCGGTGATACCGACAACCGCTTTACCTGCTTCGATGGACTGAGCGCCCCCCAGGAAGTTAGGGATGTCGTTAATCCCTGCCACGTCAAACCAGAACACGGAGTTCAGAGCGTGGTGCAGACCAACCGGGATCAGCAGGCGGTTGAAGAAGGCGTAGATACCTGCGCCCGCAGAACCCAGCTTCTGAATGTGCTCACCGAAGTTCACCAGACCGTCGAAGATCATCGGCCAGACGTACATCATAATGAAGGCCACGGCAATCATCACGAAGGAGGTCAGGATTGGCACCAGACGACGACCGCTGAAGAAGGAGAGCGCTTTCGGCAGCTCAACGCCGCTGAAGCGGTTATAGAGTTCTGCAGAAATGATACCCACCAGAATACCGACGAACTGGTTACTGATTTTACCAAACGCCGCCGGAACCTGATCCGCCGGAATTTTCTGGATCATAGCAACCGCTGCCGGTGAGCAGAGGGTGGTCAGAACCAGGAAGCCGACAAAGCCGGTCAGTGCTGCTGCACCGTCTTTGTCTTTGGACATGCCATAAGCGACGCCGATGGCGAACAACACGGACATGTTATCGATAATGGCAGAACCGGATTTAATGAAGAGCGCGGCTAACGCGTTGTCTCCACCCCAACTGACTGGGTCAATCCAGTAACCAACCCCCATTAATATTGCTGCTGCTGGCAGTGTAGCCACTGGCACCATAAGTGCCCGGCCCACGCGCTGTAGATAACCTAGAATACTCACTTTATTCCCCCTATGAGACCCCGTTAAGGCTCGCTCAAGCAGTGTTTTTATTGTCTTACTTACATTGGATACACGGCGACGATTCACATCACACGGTGAAGTGTGAAAAAAATTAATTCGTACCGCAAATTAAACGCACCTTTTTTGTGATATTTATCACCAAATATCGCTTCAACCCTCCCCCTTCACTGGCTATCTCCGAAAACTTATTTTATGATTCAAAAAATCAAGGCGGATTGATCCCTGTCGGTTCAGCATAAAAGTGGTTTACCCTTATGCTTATCGAGATCGATTCAGCTAACCCTATTTTTACTCTTAAACTACGAGGTGAATGATGAGACTGATTCCCCTGGCTACCCCGGCACAAGTCGGCAAATGGGCAGCTCGCCATATTGTAAATCGCATCAATGCATTCAAACCGACAGCGGACCGTCCTTTTGTTCTGGGTCTGCCAACCGGCGGCACGCCGCTAGAAGCTTACAAAGCATTGGTTGAGATGCATAAAGCAGGCCAGGTTAGCTTTAAGAACGTCGTTACGTTCAATATGGATGAATACGTCGGTCTGCCGAAAGAACACCCGGAAAGTTATTATACTTTCATGCACCGCAACTTCTTTGATCACGTTGATATCCCTGCAGAAAACATCAACCTGCTGAACGGCAATGCGGAAGACGTTGATGCAGAGTGCCGCCGCTACGAAGAGAAAATTCGCTCCTACGGCAAAATTCACCTGTTCATGGGCGGCGTGGGTAACGACGGTCATATCGCGTTCAACGAACCAGCGTCTTCTCTGGCTTCCCGCACCCGTATTAAAACCCTGACCCATGACACACGCGTGGCAAACTCTCGTTTCTTCGGCGGTGACGTGACTCAGGTACCTAAATACGCGCTGACCGTTGGCGTGGGCACCCTGCTGGATGCAGAAGAAGTGATGATCCTGGTGCTGGGCGGCGTCAAAGCGCTGGCGCTGCAGGCGGCCGTGGAAGGGAACGTTAACCATATGTGGACTATCACCTGTCTGCAGCTGCATCCGAAGGCTGTGATCGTGTGTGACGAGCCGTCCACCATGGAGCTGAAGGTGAAAACGTTGAAATATTTCAACGAACTGGAAGCAGAAAATATTAAAGGCCTTTAAGGCCTTGCCGGCCACTGATGCGCCTCAAACGGCAACCGCTGAGGGCGTCAGTCGTTCTGGAAAATCAATGCATTGGTTTTCTAAAGTCAGTCATAAAGAGGAAGGTGTTTCGGCTTTTCCTCTTTATTAGCGATCTTACAGTCTTAAAGCACGACGTTATTACCGGGGGTAGGATATGTATGCATTAATCCACGGTCGGATTTATACCGGCCACGAAATTTTGGATGACCACGCGGTAGTTATTGCCGATGGCCTGATTGAGCGCGTTTGCCCTGTTGATGCACTGCCAGCAGGTATCGAAACGCGCGATGTGGGCGGTGCCGTCATTGCCCCCGGTTTTATTGATGTACAGCTGAACGGCTGCGGCGGCGTGCAGTTTAACGACACAGCAGAAGCCGTTTCCGTTGAAACGCTGGAAATCATGCAGAAAGCAAACGAACGCTCAGGCTGCACCAGCTACCTGCCAACGCTTATCACCACCAGCGACGAGCTGATGATGCATGGCGTGAAAGTCATGCGCGACTATCTGGCGAAATACAGCCATCAGGCGCTGGGCTTGCACCTTGAAGGGCCGTGGCTCAACATCGTGAAAAAAGGGACGCACAACCCAGGCTTCGTCCGCAAGCCGGATACGAAGCTGGTTGATTTCCTCTGCCAGAATGCCGATGTGATCACCAAAATCACCCTCGCACCTGAAATGGTTGAGCCAGAAGTCATTCAGAAACTGGTGGCAGCAGGCATCATCGTTTCTGCCGGTCATTCCAATGCAACGATTAAAGAAGCCAAAATTGGCTTCCGCGCTGGGATCACCTTCGCAACCCACCTTTTCAACGCGATGCCGTATATTACCGGCCGTGAACCTGGCCTTGCGGGCGCAATTTTTGATGAAGCCGACGTTTACTGTGGCATCATTGCTGATGGTTTACATGTGGATTATGCGAACATCCGCACCGCAAAACGTGTGAAGGGCGATAAACTGTGCCTGGTTACCGACGCAACCGCACCGGCAGGTGCCAACATCGATCAGTTCATTTTTGCTGGCAAAACAATATACTACCGTGACGGTCTGTGCGTAGATGAGAACGGTACGCTGAGCGGATCTGCACTGACCATGATTCAAGGCGTTCGCAATTTGGTGGAACACGCGGCCATCGCACTGGATGAAGTTCTGCGAATGGCAACCCTCTACCCTGCTCGTGCCATGGGCGTGGATAAACACCTGGGCACAATCGAAGCCGGTAAAGTGGCCAACCTCACCGTGTTTAACCGCGACTATAAAATTATCAAGACCATCGTTAATGGTAACGAGGTCGTAACTGAGTAAATAGCATGACGACTGGCGGACAAGCCCAAATTGGTAACGTTGACCTGGTAAAACAGCTGAATAGCGCGGCGGTCTACCGCCTGATTGATCAGCACGGTCCTATCTCGCGCATCCAGATTGCCGAACAAAGCCAGCTTGCGCCCGCCAGCGTCACAAAAATTACTCGCCAGCTTATTGAGCGAGGCCTAATAAAAGAAGTCGATCAGCAGGCTTCCACCGGTGGCCGCCGCGCTATCTCTATTACCACCGAAACACGTAATTTTCACGCTATTGGCGTGCGTCTTGGTCGCCACGACGCCACTATCACCCTGTTCGACCTGAGCGCGAAATCCATCGCCGAAGAGCACTATCCGCTGCCGGAACGCACGCAGGAAACGCTCGAGCATGCGCTGCTTAACGCCATTAGCCACTTCATCGAAACCTGGCAGCGTAAAACCCGCGAACTTATCGCTATTTCCGTCATCCTGCCAGGGCTGGTTGACCCCGAAAGCGGCGTGATCCGCTATATGCCGCACATCGCCGTCAACAACTGGGCGCTGGTCGATAGCCTGGAAAAACGTTTCAAGGTGACCTGTTTTGTCGGCCATGATATTCGCAGCCTGGCGCTGGCCGAGCACTACTTCGGTGCAACCCACGACTGCGAAGACTCTATTTTGGTGCGAGTCCACCGCGGCACCGGGGCGGGAATTCTGTCAAACGGGCGGATTTTTATCGGCCGTAATGGGAACGTGGGTGAGATTGGCCACATTCAGGTCGATCCGCTGGGCGAGCGCTGCCACTGCGGTAATTTTGGCTGCCTGGAAACCATTGCCGCGAACGCCGCCATTGAAAAACGCGTCCGCCATTTGCTGGAGCAAGGCTACAACAGCCGCCTGACGCTGGATGATTGTAGTATTCAGGCCATCTGCAAAGCGGCCAATAAAGGCGATGCGCTGGCCTGTGAAGTGCTGGAACATGTTGGCCGCCATCTGGGGAAAGCCATCTCCATCGCCATTAACCTGTTTAACCCGCAAAAAGTCGTCCTTGCCGGCGAGATAATCGAAGCCGAAAAAGTGCTGCTGCCTGCCATTGAAGGCTGCATCAACACCCAGGTATTGAATGCCTTCCGTAAAAACTTGCCTATCGTCTGCTCAAAGCTGGACGACCGCTCGGCAATTGGCGCCTTTGCGCTGGTTAAGCGCTCAATGCTAAACGGCGTCTTGCTTCAGCATTTGCTGGAAAGTTAATGCTGCCCAGGCAGCATTTTACGCTATAGTTACCGACTTCATTCCGTGAGCCAGAGTTGTTAATGACCACCATCCAGAACGTAATTTGTGATATCGACGGCGTGCTGATGCACGACAACGTCGCTGTGCCGGGCGCTAATGAATTTCTGGCACGTATTCTTGAAAAAGAAATGCCGCTGGTGCTGCTAACCAACTACCCTTCCCAGACCAGCCAGGATCTTGCCAACCGCTTTGCCTCCGCGGGCATCGACGTGCCGGAGAGCGTGTTTTACACCTCGGCCATGGCCACGGCCGATTTCCTCCGTCGTCAGGAAGGTAAGAAAGCCTACGTCGTCGGTGAAGGAGCGCTGATTCACGAGCTCTATAAAGCTGGATTTACCATTACCGACATCAATCCCGACTTTGTCATCGTCGGTGAAACCCGCTCTTTTAACTGGGAGATGATGCATAAAGCCGCTTACTTTGTGGCGAACGGGGCGCGTTTTATTGCCACCAACCCTGACAGCCACGGCCACGGATTTAGCCCGGCCTGTGGCGCGCTTTGCGCTGGCATTGAAAAAATCTCCGGGCGCGAGCCGTTTTATGTCGGCAAACCAAGTCCGTGGATTATCCGCGCGGCGCTTAACAAAATGCAGGCGCATTCCGAGCAAACCGTTATCGTCGGCGATAACCTGCGGACGGATATTCTCGCGGGCTTCCAGGCCGGCCTTGAAACCATCCTTGTTCTGTCTGGCGTCTCCAGCCTGAACAACGTTGACGATATGCCATTCAGGCCGAGCTGGATTTACCCCTCTGTGGCTGAAATCGATATCTTCTAATTCAGAATGCCGGCCCAGAGCCGGCATTTTTATATCGATAAAAAATTGCCGCGTAGCAGAAGCAAACCTCAGTGCAAATTGTTAAAAATTGACGATCCGTTAATTTTCACGCCCAAAACATCATCATTTTTCATAAATCAGCAATCCTCACTGCACTATTTATTAGCTGAAAGCTAAAACTCTTGCATTCCCTTCAGCGATTGAGCATTTTCATTACTAAGCAACGCAGCAAAGCCGCAGTAAAAGCAAAAATCGGCAACGCAGCACCACAACTCAAATCGCTCAGGCAAGTGTACGGAGAAGTTATATGTGTTCTATCTTTGGCGTTCTGGATATCAAAACTGATGCAGTTGAATTGCGCAAAAAAGCGCTGGAATTATCGCGCCTGATGCGCCACCGTGGCCCGGACTGGTCAGGTGTTTACGCCAGCGATAAAGCGATTCTTGTGCACGAACGTCTGTCCATCGTTGACGTCAATGCGGGCGCTCAGCCGCTGTACAACACTGAAAAAACTCACGCCCTGGCGGTTAACGGCGAAATCTACAACCACCAGGCTCTGCGCGCCGAATACGGCGACCGCTATACCTTCCAGACCGGTTCAGACTGTGAAGTCATCCTGGCGCTGTATCAGGAAAAAGGCCCTGACTTCCTTGATGAGCTGCAGGGGATGTTCGCCTTCGCACTTTACGACAGCGAGAAAGACGCTTACCTGATTGGCCGTGACCACATTGGTATTATCCCGCTGTATATGGGCCACGATGAACACGGCAACCTGTACGTCGCTTCAGAAATGAAAGCCCTTGTGCCTGTTTGCCGCACCATCAAAGAGTTCCCGGCGGGCAGCTACCTGTGGAGCAAAGACGGCGAAATTCGCAGCTACTACCAGCGCGACTGGTTCAGCTACGAAGAAGTAAAAGACAACGTCACGGACAAAAACGCGCTGCGCCAGGCGCTGGAAGATTCCGTGAAGAGCCACCTGATGTCGGACGTGCCTTATGGTGTTCTGCTGTCCGGCGGGCTGGACTCTTCCGTAATTTCCGCGATCACCAAGAAATTTGCCGCGCGTCGCGTAGAAGATGAAGAGCGCAGCGAAGCGTGGTGGCCGCAGCTGCACTCCTTCGCCGTCGGCCTCGAAGGTTCTCCTGACCTGAAAGCTGCGCAGGAAGTCGCTAACCACCTGGGCACGGTTCACCACGAGATCCATTTCACCGTGCAGGAAGGTCTGGATGCGATCCGCGATGTTATCTATCACATCGAAACTTATGATGTGACAACGATCCGCGCTTCAACACCGATGTACCTGATGTCGCGTAAGATTAAAGCGATGGGCATCAAAATGGTGTTGTCCGGGGAAGGCTCTGATGAGGTATTCGGCGGTTATCTGTACTTCCACAAAGCGCCAAATGCCAAAGAACTGCATGAAGAAACCGTGCGTAAACTGCAGGCTCTGCACATGTTTGACTGTGCCCGTGCGAACAAGGCGATGTCTGCCTGGGGCGTTGAAGCCCGCGTGCCGTTCCTGGATAAAAAATTCCTCGACGTGGCAATGCGCATCAACCCGCAGGACAAAATGTGCGGCAACGGCAAAATGGAGAAGCATGTCCTGCGCGAGTGCTTCGAATCCTACCTGCCGGCAAGCGTGGCGTGGCGCCAGAAAGAGCAGTTCTCTGACGGCGTGGGCTACAGCTGGATTGATACGCTGAAAGAAGTGGCCGCTGAACAGATTAGCGACCAGCAGTTGGCCACCGCCGCCTACCGCTTCCCGTACAACACACCGGGCTCGAAAGAAGCCTATTTGTACCGCGAAATCTTTGAAGAGCTATTCCCGCTGCAAAGCGCGGCAGAATGCGTACCTGGCGGCCCGTCAGTAGCCTGTTCTTCCGCAAAAGCAATCGAATGGGATGAGTCGTTCAAAACCATGAACGATCCATCAGGACGCGCGGTAGGTGTGCACCAGGCCGCCTATTAATCGCTGATTTAGCTTAAAACAACGGGCCTTATGGCCCGTTGTCGTTTCTGTATTACTGTCGCGGCTTTATCCCTGTTTTTAAGCGGAATTAAAAACAAAAACGTGCGTTATTGTCGATATTTCAAGCAAGCTGTTCGCAAGTCATTCAAACGAGCATTCTGAGCGGGTTTTCGGGAAAAAACTAGTTGACGCTGTAGAGTCAACTCAGCATAATGCGCCCCGCAACGCCGATAAGGTAGCGCGTAAAAAGATGGCTACGTAGCTCAGCTGGTTAGAGCACATCACTCATAATGATGGGGTCACAGGTTCGAATCCCGTCGTAGCCACCATCTTTTTTATGCGGGAGTGGCGAAATTGGTAGACGCACCAGATTTAGGTTCTGGCGCCGCAAGGTGTGCGAGTTCAAGTCTCGCCTCCCGCACCATTTATCTCTCGCGTTGCACGGATGGGGTATCGCCAAGCGGTAAGGCACCGGTTTTTGATACCGGCATTCCCTGGTTCGAATCCAGGTACCCCAGCCATTATTTTTCGATACATGCGGTTCACCGCGACGGTTATTGGGGTATCGCCAAGCGGTAAGGCACCGGTTTTTGATACCGGCATTCCCTGGTTCGAATCCAGGTACCCCAGCCATCGAAAAATATGATAGAGTTTGGCTACGTAGCTCAGCTGGTTAGAGCACATCACTCATAATGATGGGGTCACAGGTTCGAATCCCGTCGTAGCCACCATACAAAGGAATTATTGATTAACTTCGGTAAATCCAAAAAAATTGTTGGGGTATCGCCAAGCGGTAAGGCTCTGGTTTCTGATACCAGCATTCCGAGGTTCGAATCCTCGTACCCCAGCCAATTTCAAAAGTCGCTCACTCTGTGAGCGCACCCTGTTGGGGTATCGCCAAGCGGTAAGGCTCTGGTTTCTGATACCAGCATTCCGAGGTTCGAATCCTCGTACCCCAGCCACACACTGAAAAGCCCGCGCAAGCGGGCTTTTTGCTATCTTGAATTTGGTCCTCATAAGCAGAGCGGTAAACCGCCCTGCTCATCTTCATTATAATCCCAGGGCGTATTTCAGCGCTTTACGCTTCAGGCCACCCGCTCTTTCCGCCGCCATCAGCCCAATATTTCGCACCACACGCAGCGGCCCCAGGTTATTGCTAAATCCCGTATAGAACAGATCCATTCCACTCTGCATCAGGAAATTATCCGCCTGACGGCGTCTCTGATAACGTTTCAGGATAGCCTCGCTCGCCCAGGCTTCTGCATGGCTACGGGCACCGATCAGGACATCAAGCAAAGCATCCACGTCACGATATCCCAGATTAACGCCCTGCCCGGCCAAAGGATGAATCGTATGCGCTGCGTCCCCTATCAGCGCCAGCCCCGGCTGGACGTACTGCAAAGCGTGTCGACGAGTCAGCGGAAATGCCCCACTGGCAACCGGCGTAATCGCCCCGAGTCGCTGAGGGAAAGCGGCCTTAATCGCTTTTTGCAGCTGGGGCATGTTCATTCCCTGCAACTGCCGAATACGTGCCGGTGTGTCATACCAAACCAGAGAGGCCCAGTTATCGAACAGCGGTAGGAAAGCGTGCGGCCCTGTCGGCGTGAAATGCTGCCAGGTACTATCCCCCGGCTCAAACTCGCATTTAACGGTAATCAGCATACAGGCTTGGCGATACTGCCAGGCATGTATGCCAATCCCCGCCCATTTTCTGATCTGGGAATTCGCGCCATCCGCGCCAATCACCATTTCAGCATTGAGTGAAGCGCCGTCATCAAAGTCGAGCGCCCAACCTGCTGCCTGGCGATGGATTTGCCGCAGTCTCGCCGGGCAACGTAAAGAGATATTCGAATTTGCCTCAAGCGCTTGCCAAAGCACACGCTGCAGCACGTTATTCTCGACCATGAAGCCCAGCCCGGGTAAGCCCAGTTCTTCGGCATTAAAGCTAACGTGTGCGCTCTCCCATTCCCAGGTTTCCAGCCTGCGATAAGGATGTGCCCGCATCGCTAAAACGCTGTCCCAGACGCCAAGAGACTTGAGCAGGCCAACCGATGCGCTACTGATGGCAGAAATTCGGACATCAGGCTGGCTACCTGGAACAAAAGCCTCAGGGGCATGATGTTCAATCACCGTCACACGGAAACCGTGCTGTGCCAGCCCCAGCGCTGCCGCCGCGCCGACCATACCGCCGCCAACAACGGCTACTTCAATTGGTTGATTTACCATAAGTCTCTTTCCTTCATTCATCTTTGCTGATTCTACTGGCTTTTCCCAGGCTGGTCACATCCATAGCAAAGCATTACACTATCCGGCTTAATTCCTGACTTCACCTTGAGCAATGGCAAGTCGATGACAAAAAAACTCCATATAAAAACCTGGGGCTGCCAGATGAACGAATACGATTCATCGAAGATGGCCGACCTGCTGGACAGCACCCACGGCTTTACGCTGACCGATAACGCGAATGAAGCGGACGTTCTGCTGCTGAACACTTGTTCTATTCGCGAAAAAGCCCAGGAAAAGGTGTTTCACCTGCTGGGGCGCTGGAAGCATATCAAAGCCAAACGCCCGGACGTGATCATTGGCGTCGGCGGCTGCGTTGCCTCTCAGGAAGGAAAAAAAATTCGCCAGCGGGCGCACTATGTAGATATCGTCTTTGGGCCACAAACCCTGCACCGCCTGCCGGAAATGATCAACCAGGTTCGCGGCACCCGCAGCCCGGTAGTGGACGTCAGCTTCCCGGAAATCGAAAAATTTGACCGCTTGCCGGAGCCAAAGGCCGACGGCCCGACCGCCTACGTCTCCATCATGGAAGGCTGCAACAAATATTGCACCTATTGCGTGGTGCCTTATACCCGTGGCGAAGAAGTGAGCCGCCCTTGCGACGATATTCTGTTTGAAATCGCTCAACTGGCGGAACAGGGTGTGCGTGAAGTGAACCTGCTGGGTCAAAACGTTAACGCATACCGCGGCGCGGCTTACGACGGCGGCATCTGCTCGTTTGCCGAACTCCTGCGTCTGGTTGCAGCGATTGACGGTATCGACCGCATTCGCTTCACCACCAGCCACCCGATTGAATTTACCGATGACATTATCGAAGTGTACCGCGACACGCCGGAGCTGGTGAGTTTCCTGCACCTGCCGATTCAAAGCGGCGCTGACCGCGTACTGAATATGATGGGCCGTACGCATACCGCGCTGGAGTATAAATCAACAATTCGCAAGCTGCGCGCTGCGCGCCCGGACATCCAGATCAGCTCAGACTTTATCGTGGGCTTCCCGGGCGAAACCAGCCAGGACTTCGAGCAAACCATGAAGCTGATTGCTGACGTCAACTTTGACACAAGCTTTAGCTTTATTTTCTCTGCTCGTCCGGGCACTCCGGCGGCCGACATGGTTGATGACGTGCCGGAAGAAGAGAAAAAACAGCGTCTTTATATCCTGCAGGATCGTATTAACCAGCAGGTAATGGAATGGAGCCGTAAAATGCTGGGTACGGTGCAGCGTATTCTGGTGGAAGGGACTTCGCGTAAAAGCATTATGCAGCTGTCCGGCCGTACCGAAAATAACCGTGTGGTGAACTTCGAAGGGACGCCGGATATGGTAGGGAAATTCGTGGATGTTGAAATCACCGAAGTCCTGACTAACTCCCTACGTGCGAAGCTGGTGCGCACAGAAAGCGAAATGGGCCTGCGTATTGCTGAAACCCCGGCTTCCGTTATTGCTCGTACCCGCAAAGAGAATGACATTGGCGTTGGCACTTACCAGCCCTAATCCTCTCCACAGCCTGTCGGAACGGTAATTCCGCGTCCCGGCAGGCTGTCTCATTGTTTGCACTTGCATTCTGAAGGCATCACCCAAATATCAATTGTGACGCTTGCGCCATCACGCTGCGGGATAAATAATTTCCCTGTAGCCGAACCGTATTTTCGGCTACGCGAGACCGTTTACTCTAACTGGCCCCGAGTGACCCAGAGGATAAGTTTGAATATCGAAACACGTGAATTAACGCTGGAACCGGCGGATAACGCCCGTCTGCTTAGTCTGTGCGGCCCTTTTGATGACAACATCAAACAGCTGGAACGCCGACTGGGGATTGAAATCAACCGCCGTGACAATCACTTCAGGCTCACCGGTCGTGAGCTTTCCGTTAACGCCGCTGCGAATATTCTGCGACATCTGTACGTAGACACCGCGCCAATGCGCGGCCAAAGCCAGGATATCGACCCGGAACAAATTCATCTGGCTATTAAAGAAAGCCGGGTGCTGGAGCAAACGGCCGACAGCGTGCCGGATTACGGTAAAGCTATCCATATTAAAACTAAGCGTGGCGTCATTAAGCCACGTACGCCTAATCAGGCGCAGTACATCGCGAATATTCTCGACCACGACATCACATTCGGCATTGGCCCGGCAGGGACAGGGAAAACCTATCTTGCCGTTGCCGCCGCGGTTGATGCGCTGGAGCGCCAGGAGATCCGCCGTATTCTGCTGACCCGCCCGGCGGTTGAAGCGGGTGAAAAACTGGGCTTCCTGCCCGGCGATTTAAGCCAGAAGGTTGACCCGTACCTGCGCCCGCTATACGACGCGCTGTTTGAAATGCTGGGCTTCGAGAAAGTCGAAAAGCTGATTGAGCGCAACGTTATCGAAGTGGCCCCGCTCGCCTACATGCGAGGCCGTACCCTAAACGATGCCTTTGTCATTCTCGATGAAAGTCAGAACACCACCACCGAACAGATGAAAATGTTCCTGACCCGTATAGGCTTCAACTCCAAGGCGGTGATTACCGGCGATGTGACGCAGATAGACCTGCCGCGTAACCTCAAGTCCGGCTTACGTCATGCTATCGACGTCCTGTCCGAGGTGGATGAAATCAGCTTCAACTTCCTTAACAGCGAAGACGTGGTACGCCACCCGGTTGTGGCCCGCATTGTTAACGCCTATGAAGCCTGGGAAGCCGCCGATCAAAAACGCAAAGACGAGCTTGCCGCCGAGCGTAAACGTGAAGCCCTTGCCCTGCAGGCTACCGCTCAGGAGAGCAAATGAGTCAGGTTATTTTAGATTTACAGGTTGCCTGCGAAGCAGAAAGCGGCCTGCCGGATGAAGCACAAATTCAGCGCTGGTTGGATGCGGTTATTCCTCAGTTTCAGCCAGAGTCCGAGGTCACCGTTCGTCTGGTAGACGAAGCCGAAAGCCACGACCTGAACCTGACCTATCGCGGGAAAGATAAATCCACCAACGTGCTTTCTTTTCCGTTTGAAGCCCCGCCAGGGATCGAGCTTCCGCTGCTGGGAGATCTGATCATCTGCCGTCAGGTGGTTGAGCAGGAAGCCAAAGAACAAGAGAAGCCGCTGGAAGCCCACTGGGCACATATGGTTGTACACGGCAGCCTGCATCTGCTCGGTTACGACCACATCGAAGATGATGAAGCCGAAGAGATGGAAGCGCTGGAAACAGAGATAATGCTTGCTCTTGGGTATGCCGATCCGTACATTGCCGAGAAAGAGTAGTCGGCTCAGGGCTTTCCCTTTGCCGCCGTCACGCGCAGGCAGTGCACCATCAGGCTGCCTGTTAGTATTTGATTTATATGAGGCCTAAAACCTAACGCCATGAGCGACGACAATTCACAGAATAGTGACACGCCGGAAGCCAAAAAGGGATTCTTCTCCCTCATTCTCAACCAGCTGTTTCACGGTGAACCGAAAAACCGTGACGATCTGCTGACGCTTATTCGTGATTCTGAGCAAAACTCTCTGATAGACCAGGACACCCGTGACATGCTCGAAGGGGTTATGGATATCGCTGACCAGCGCGTCCGCGATATCATGATCCCGCGTTCGCAGATGGTGACGCTCAAACACAACCAAACGCTGGACGAGTGCCTCGATGTCATTATCGATTCCGCTCACTCCCGTTTCCCGGTGATAAGCGAAGACAAAGATCACATCGAAGGGATTCTGATGGCGAAAGATCTGCTGCCGTTCATGCGCAGCGACTCTGAGCCTTTCAGCATGGAAAAAGTGTTACGTCAGGTGGTTGTCGTGCCTGAAAGCAAGCGGGTTGACCGCATGCTGAAAGAGTTTCGTCAGCAGCGCTATCATATGGCAATTGTCATTGATGAATTTGGCGGCGTTTCAGGTCTCGTGACGATCGAAGATATTCTCGAACTGATTGTCGGGGAAATCGAAGATGAGTACGACGACGAGGAAGACGGCGATTTCCGTCAGCTGAGCCGCCATACGTGGACGGTGCGCGCCCTCGCCTCGATTGAAGACTTCAACGAAACCTTCGACACGCACTTTAGCGATGAAGAAGTCGACACCATCGGTGGTCTGGTGATGCAAGCCTTTGGGCACCTGCCAGCCCGTGGCGAAACCATTGAAATAGATGGTTACCAGTTCAAAGTCGCCATGGCCGATAGCCGTCGTATTATTCAGGTTCATGTCAGAATTCCGGACGACTCGCCGCAACCTAAACTGGACGAATAACTCAGCTATGGCTATAGCTCAACTTCTTCAACGCCAGCGCATTCGCCTGCTGCTGGCGCTTTTCTTTGGGGCCTGCGGAACGCTGGCTTTTTCCCCTTATGATTTCTGGCCAGCCGCTATTGTTTCTCTTGCTGGCTTGCAGGGCCTGACGCTTAACCGTCGCCCGGTACAAAGCGCCGCGATTGGCTTCTTCTGGGGGCTTGGGCTGTTCGGCAGCGGGGTCAACTGGGTCTATGTCAGCATCGCACAGTTTGGCGGTATGCCGGGCCCGGTGAACGTGTTCCTGGTGGTTCTGCTGGCCGCTTATTTGTCGCTCTACACAGGTTTGTTCGCCGGTATTCTCAGCAAGCTGTGGCCAAAAACAACGTGGTGGCGCGTAGCTATTGCCGCTCCGGTCGTCTGGCAAATTACCGAATTCCTGCGCGGCTGGGTGCTGACCGGCTTCCCCTGGCTACAGTTTGGCTACAGCCAGATCGATGGCCCACTGAAAGGCATCGCGCCGATTTTTGGTGTCGACACCATTACCTTCCTACTGATGATTATCAGTGGCCTTCTGGTGTACGCCCTGCAGGCACGGAAATGGGCTCCTGCGGTGGTTTCTGCGGCTTTACTTTTATTACCCTGGCCGCTTCGCAACATTCAATGGTTCCAGCCTCTGCCAGAGCGTTCCGTTGACGTAGCGATGGTACAAGGCAACATTCCCCAGTCCCTGAAGTGGAATGAAAGCCAACTGCTGGACACGCTGAAAATTTATCTGGATAAAACAGAGCCGGAGATGGGCAAAGCCAAGCTTATCATCTGGCCGGAATCGGCTATCTCCGATCTGGAAATTAATCAGCAGCAGTTCCTCGCCATGATGGATGACCTGCTGCGGGCAAAACACAGCTCATTAATTACCGGTATCGTCGATGCGCGTCTGAATAAGCAAAACAGGTACGATACCTACAACACCATTATCACGCTCGGTGAAGGTAGCCCTTACAGCTACACCAGCAGTAATCGCTACAACAAAAACCACCTTGTGCCATTCGGTGAGTTTGTGCCGCTTGAATCGATTCTGCGCCCACTGGCCCCGTTCTTCGATCTGCCCATGTCATCGTTCAGCCGTGGGCCCTATGTTCAGCCGCAATTGCTCTCTAACGGCGTCAAGCTGACGGCAGCAATCTGCTACGAAATTATCCTGGGTGAACAAGTTCGGGACAATTTCCGGCCAGACACTGACTTCCTGCTGACTATCTCCAACGATGCCTGGTTCGGTAAATCCATCGGCCCATGGCAGCACCTGCAAATGGCGCGTATGCGCTCGCTGGAGCTGGGGCGGCCTTTGCTGCGCAGCACTAACAACGGCGTAACTGCCGTGGTCAACGCCGAAGGTGAGATCACTAACATCATCCCGCAGTTCACTCGCGAAGTGCTGGAAGCGAAAGTCACACCGACCACTGGCTTAACGCCTTATGCACGCTTCGGCTTCTGGCCGCTGTGGGTGGTGACCGCTTTATTCGGTTTTACCGCACTGGTGATAAGCCTGCGTAACCGCAGCAAAAAGTAGCACACCCTTCTCGCTCATAGAGGCCGGCAAATTTGCTGGCCTTTTTCATTTCTGGCACAAGCTTTGCTAGATATAAACAGTTGAAATCAAATAGCTGGCGCAAAGACGCCCTGTGGCCTGGCTGTATCGGGCAGTGAAAAATGCATGCACCAAAAAGCGACATCGCAAGCACCGTTATAGTGCACTGACATATCTTTGCCTTTAAATGGTGCGGCGCGCTTCGCAAAAATAAACATCTTATTAGCAATTTCTTTACATTCAGCTAGGTTAGATGCTAACAAAAGGGCATTGCATGACGCTTTTAGCAGCATGAAAAAACAACAAAACACAACACTCACATCGGATACCGGTGCCTCCTCTGGCACTAAGATTAAGGAGTTGGATATGCAATTACGTAAACTGGCCACGGCAATGCTGGTGATGGGCATGAGCGCCACAATGGTTCATGCAGAAGACGCGACGCCTCAGCAGTCAACGCTGGATAAAATCAAAGCCAACGGCGTTATCGTGGTCGGCCACCGTGAATCATCTGTACCTTTCTCTTACTACGACAATCAGCAAAAAGTGGTTGGCTACTCTCAGGACTACTCTAATGCCATCGTAGAAGCGGTGAAAAAGCAGCTGAATAAGCCTGATCTGCAGGTAAAACTCATTCCTATCACCTCTCAGAACCGTATTCCGCTGCTGCAAAACGGCACCTTCGATTTTGAATGTGGTTCCACCACCAACAACGTAGAACGTCAAAAGCAAGCCGCATTCTCCGACACCATCTTCGTTGTCGGCACCCGTTTGCTGGTGAAAAAAGGCGGCCCAATTAAAGACTTCCCTGACCTGAAAGGGAAAACCGTTGTTGTGACCTCTGGTACCACTTCCGAAATCCTGCTCAACAAGCTGAACGACGAGCAGAAAATGGGCATGCGTATTATCAGCGCCAAAGACCACGGTGACTCCTTCCGTACCCTGGAAAGCGGGCGTGCCGTTGCCTTTATGATGGATGATGCCCTGCTGGCCGGTGAACGTGCGAAAGCTAAACAGCCGGATAACTGGGAGATCGTCGGCAAGCCACAGTCCCAGGAAGCCTACGGCTGTATGCTGCGTAAAAATGACCCAGAGTTTAAAAAGCTGATGGATACCACCATCGCGCAGGCACAAACCTCCGGTGAAGCCGCGAAATGGTTCGATAAATGGTTTAAACAACCAATTCCACCGAAAAACCTCAACATGAACTTCGACCTTTCTGACGAAATGAAAGCGCTGTTCAAGGAACCAAACGACAAAGCTCTCAACTAATTAGAAACACAGGGGCCGGAAAAATCCGCCCTCCCGATTGACGAACTGAAGCCAGGACAGACTATGCGTTGGTGGGTCGTTCCCCCACCAGCGTGAAGGTGCCCAAAAACGCAGACAAAGATCTGCTTCAGGGCACCGGCTTCTCATCAATCTTCGAGGGTAGCCTGCGCTACCCTCTTTTTTTTATCTCGGAGTAAGTTATGTCTATAGACTGGAACTGGGGAATCTTTTTACAGCCCGCCCCGTTCGGCAACACAACCTATCTGGGCTGGATTTGGAATGGCTTCCAGGTCACCGTCGCCCTGTCAATAACTGCATGGATCATTGCTTTTCTGGTGGGGTCTCTGTTTGGTATTTTGCGTACGGTCCCTAACAAATTCCTGTCCGGGCTAGGTACGCTTTACGTTGAACTCTTTCGCAACGTTCCCCTGATCGTCCAATTCTTTACCTGGTATCTGGTGGTGCCTGAACTGCTGCCGGAAAACATTGGCATGTGGTTTAAGTCCGAGCTGGATCCCAATATTCAGTTCTTCCTCTCGTCAATGATTTGCCTCGGGCTGTTTACCGCCGCTCGCGTTTGTGAACAGGTACGAGCCGCAATTCAATCCCTGCCTCGCGGCCAGAAGAACGCGGCTCTGGCAATGGGACTGACGCTGCCTCAGGCCTATCGCTACGTGCTGTTGCCTAATGCCTATCGCGTTATTGTGCCGCCGATGACCTCCGAAATGATGAACCTGGTGAAGAACTCGGCCATCGCTTCAACCATTGGTCTGGTGGATATGGCGGCGCAGGCTGGCAAGCTGCTGGATTACTCGGCACACGCCTATGAATCCTTTACGGCGATTACCCTTGCCTATGTACTGATCAACGCCGTCATCATGGGCGTGATGTATGTGGTAGAACGTAAAATTCGCCTGCCTGGCAATATGGGGGGCAAATAATGCTCGATCTTGACTGGAGTTCTATTCTACCTGCCCTGCCTTACTTAATGCAGGGGCTGGTCATTACGCTCAAAATCACCGTTACCGCGGTGGTGATCGGTATTGTCTGGGGCACGCTGCTGGCCGTCATGCGCCTGTCGAGCTTCAAGCCGATCGCGTGGTTTGCTACCGCTTACGTGAACGTTTTCCGCTCCGTGCCGCTGGTGATGGTACTGCTGTGGTTCTACCTTGTCGTACCGGGCTTTCTGCAGTCGGTGCTTGGCCTATCGCCAAAAACCGATATTCGCCTGATTTCCGCGATGGTCGCCTTCTCCATGTTTGAAGCCGCCTACTATTCAGAAATCATTCGCGCCGGTATTCAGAGTATTTCCAGAGGGCAGTCAAATGCCGCCCTGGCGCTGGGCATGACCCACTGGCAATCGATGAAACTCATCATCCTGCCGCAGGCCTTCCGCGCGATGGTGCCGCTGCTGCTAACCCAGGGCATCGTTTTGTTCCAGGATACCTCGCTGGTGTACGTTTTAAGCCTGGCAGACTTCTTCCGCACCGCCTCCACCATTGGCGAGCGTGACGGCACACAGGTCGAGATGATCCTGTTTGCCGGCCTGGTCTATTTTGTGATTAGCCTCAGTGCATCGCTGTTGGTCAGCTACTTGAAGAAAAGGACTGTGTAATGATTACCCTGAAAAATGTTTCTAAATGGTATGGTCACTTTCAGGTGCTGACCGAGTGCTCCACCGAAGTGAAGAAAGGCGAAGTTGTCGTCGTGTGCGGGCCTTCTGGTTCTGGCAAATCCACGCTGATTAAAACCGTCAACGGCCTTGAGCCCGTACAGAAAGGCGAAATCCTGGTGAACGGCACCCAGGTGAACGACAAGAAAACCAATCTGGCGCAGCTCCGCTCCCACGTTGGCATGGTGTTCCAGCACTTCGAGCTGTTCCCTCACCTGTCGATTATCGATAACCTGACGCTTGCCCAGGTCAAAGTGCTGAAGCGTGATAAAGCCGCCTCCCGCGCCAAAGGGTTAAAATTACTCGAGCGCGTAGGGCTTGCCGCCCACGCCGATAAATATCCGGCGCAGCTTTCCGGCGGCCAGCAGCAGCGTGTGGCGATTGCCCGCGCTCTGTGTATGGATCCTATCGCAATGCTGTTTGACGAACCAACCTCAGCGCTCGACCCGGAAATGATCAACGAAGTACTGGACGTCATGGTTGAATTGGCCAATGAGGGCATGACCATGATGGTGGTGACCCACGAAATGGGCTTTGCCCGCAAAGTGGCAAACCGCGTGATCTTTATGGATGAGGGAAAAATTGTCGAAGACTCAAACAAAGACGACTTCTTCAATAATCCTCAGTCTGAACGTGCCAAAGACTTCCTGGCGAAGATCCTGCACTAGCGTTACGCGCCACAGTAAAAAGCCTTCCTTGCGGAAGGCTTTGATGTTGATGACAAAGAGGAAAAAAGCGTGATTTTTCCCTCTTTGTGGTTATCAGCCGAAAATCAATGAATTGATTTTCCAGTTGTTTAACAAGCCGCCGGGTGTTTCTTCTCTCGCCAGAGGTTTGCCATCAGTCTGAAAGCCTTCCTTGCGGAAGGCTTTTTTTAAGGCTCAAACGGCCGACGATGAAATTGATTATGGCCGCATTTCGGGCAAACCGGCAGCACATCAGGGGTGTAAATCGCAATGTGATGATGACAGTTTTCACACACCAGATTGCCTAACCCAACAACTTCCCCGCTGTGATACACCCCATGATGGCTGAGATCTTTAAACACTTCCCGCCACTCAAGCTGGGTTTTGTCGGTAATGTCCGCCAGCTCCTGCCATAAACTCTCTTTAATCACCCGCATAAAAACGCTGTCGGTGAACTCTTCCTGACTTTCCCCGTAGCTACGAGCAAACTCTTCAAGGTCACGGCGCACCGCACGCGTTACCTCTTCTATCTCCGTTCGGGTCAGCTCGCCTGTATCATTCATCTGCTTACGGGCGCTGGCAACCAGCGCATCAATATCGCGCTCACCCTTGCGTAGCCGTTCACTTAGCGATTCGACCAGTTCCCGATAAAATTGAGCAACCTTGTTCATCGTTAGCCTGCCTCCTTGAAGGATTCCCGCGTTTGCGGCGTGGTAACTGACTCTAATAGTAGACGTTAATCCGGCAACGCTTTGTTAGATTAGCCACACCCTGGGTAAAAAACTGCAAGCGTTACGGAACGGTGAAATGGTTACTGAGGGCGTTGAAAGGCTGTTTTGCCGCTGTCGAATCGGCTATGCTATGGCGATCTAAACTCGAATTCATTAAAGGCTACGTTTCGTAGCCGTCTTTCATACACAGGACTACTGGCTGCCATGCAAGAGCAATACCGCCCGGAAGAGATAGAATCCAATGTCCAGCAACACTGGCAAGAGAACCGTACTTTTGAAGTGACCGAAGACGAAGGCAAAGAGAAATACTACTGCCTCTCCATGTTGCCCTATCCTTCCGGCCGACTACATATGGGCCACGTCCGTAACTACACTATCGGCGACGTTATCGCACGCTACCAGCGTATGCTGGGTAAAAACGTCCTGCAGCCGATCGGCTGGGATGCATTCGGCCTGCCGGCTGAAGGCGCCGCGGTAAAAAACAACACCGCGCCAGCCCCGTGGACCTACGACAACATCAATTACATGAAGAACCAGCTGAAAACGCTGGGATTCGGTTACGACTGGAGCCGTGAACTGGCTACCTGTACGCCTGAATACTATCGCTGGGAACAACAGTTCTTCACTCAGCTGTACAACAAAGGTCTGGTTTACAAAAAAACCTCCGCGGTTAACTGGTGCCCGAACGATCAGACCGTGCTGGCGAATGAGCAGGTTATCGACGGCTGCTGCTGGCGCTGCGACACCAAAGTTGAGCGCAAAGAGATCCCACAGTGGTTCATCAAAATCACCGCCTACGCCGACGAACTGCTGAACGACCTGGATACACTGGATCACTGGCCGGATCAGGTTAAAACCATGCAGCGCAACTGGATTGGCCGTTCCGAAGGCGTGGAAATCACCTTCGACGTACAAAACAGCGCCGAGAAGCTGACCGTTTATACAACCCGCCCTGATACCTTTATGGGTGTGACTTATCTGGCCGTTGCCGCCGGTCACCCTCTGGCGCAGCAGGCTGCAGTCAATAATCCTATCCTTGCCGAATTCATTGAAGAATGCCGTAACACCAAAGTGGCCGAAGCCGACATGGCGACCATGGAGAAGAAAGGCGTCTCCACCGGCATTAATGCCATTCATCCGCTGACCGGCGAAAGCGTTCCGGTTTGGGTGGCCAACTTCGTGCTGATGGAATACGGCACCGGTGCCGTGATGGCCGTTCCAGGCCACGATCAGCGTGACTGGGAATTCGCCACAAAATACAGCCTGCCAATCAAGCCTGTAATTCTGAATGCCGACGGCAGCGAGCCGGACCTTTCCGCCTCCGCAATGATCGAAAAAGGCGCGCTGTTTAACTCTGGCGAGTTCGACGGTCTGGACTTCCAGCAGGCGTTTAACGCCATTGCCGATAAACTGGCCGCTAAAGGCGTGGGCGAGCGTAAAGTGAACTTCCGTCTGCGCGACTGGGGCGTTTCACGTCAGCGTTACTGGGGTGCACCAATCCCAATGGTTACCCTTGAAGACGGCACAGTGATGCCAACCCCGGAAGATCAGTTGCCGGTTATTCTGCCGGAAGACGTGGTCATGGACGGCATCACCAGCCCGATTAAAGCCGATCCTGAGTGGGCGAAAACCACCGTCAACGGCATGCCTGCGCTGCGTGAAACCGACACCTTCGACACCTTTATGGAGTCCTCCTGGTACTACGCGCGCTACACCTGCCCTCAGTACGACAAAGGCATGCTGGATTCCAAAGCCGCCAACTACTGGCTACCGGTGGATATCTACATCGGCGGGATTGAACACGCCATCATGCACCTGCTTTACTTCCGCTTCTTCCACAAGCTGATGCGCGATGCTGGCATGGTGACTTCCAACGAACCAGCCAAACAGCTGCTTTGCCAGGGCATGGTGCTGGCGGACGCCTTCTATTACACCGGCGTTAACGGCGAGCGTAACTGGGTTTCTCCAGTCGACGCTATCGTTGAGCGCGATGATAAAGGCCGCATTGTCAAAGCCCGTGACGCAGAAGGCCGTGAACTGGTCTATGCTGGCATGAGCAAAATGTCGAAGTCGAAAAACAACGGCATCGACCCACAGGTCATGGTTGAACGCTACGGCGCGGATACCGTGCGTCTGTTTATGATGTTTGCTTCACCTGCGGACATGACGCTTGAGTGGCAAGAATCCGGCGTTGAAGGCGCCAACCGCTTCCTGAAACGCGTCTGGAAACTGGTCTACGAACACACCAACCGTGGTGCTGCGCCAGCGCTGGACATTGCTGCCCTGGGCGAAGATCAAAAAGCCCTGCGTCGCGATGTGCATAAAACCATTGCTAAAGTGACCGACGATATCGGCCGCCGTCAGACTTTCAACACCGCCATCGCTGCCATCATGGAGCTGATGAACAAACTGGCAAAAGCACCGCAGGACGGCGAACAGGATCGTGCGCTGCTGAACGAAGCGCTGCTGGCCGTTGTACGTATGCTGTATCCGTTCACCCCCCACGTTTGTTTCGATATGTGGCAGTCGCTGGGTGGTGAAGGTGATGTGGATAACGCACCGTGGCCGCAGGCTGACGAAAAGGCAATGGTCGAAGACTCTCGCCTGGTGGTCGTTCAGGTTAACGGTAAAGTACGCGGTAAAGTCACCGTGCCTGCCGATGCTACTGAAGAACAAGTGCGCGAGCGCGCCGGTCAGGAACATCTGGTCGCGAAATATCTTGAGGGTGTAACCGTACGTAAAGTGATTTACGTTCCGGGTAAACTGCTCAACCTGGTTGTGGGCTAAGCGCAGGAGGAAGCGTGCGACATCCCTTTATCACCCTGTTAGTAACCCTGGCGGTGCTGGTCACCGCTGGATGTGGTTTTCACCTGCGTGGTAACACGCAGGTCCCTTCAGAGATGAAGACGCTGATCCTCAACTCTGGCGATCCTAACGGCCCGCTAACGCGTGAAATTCGTAAACAGCTGCGCTTAAACGGCGTAACGATTGTTGACGATACCGGCACTGGCGTACGCAAGGATATTCCATCCCTGCGCGTGGGTGGCTTCGGTCTTGGTCAGGACACGGCTTCAGTGTTCCAGAACGGCCAGACGGCGGAATACCAGATGGTAATGACCGTCAATGCTCAGGTCCTGATCCCGGGTCACGATATTTATCCAATCAGTGCGAAGACATACCGTTCATTCTTTGATAACCCACTGACCGCCCTGGCAAAAGACGCAGAGCAGGATCTGATCATCAAAGAGATGTACACCAGTGTTGCCCAACAGCTGGTCCGCAAACTGATGGCAGTTCACGCGGCTGACCTTGCAGCAACAAAAGACGAGGAAAAGCCCGTTAGCGCAGTGAAACCAGCCGAACCTGCAGGCCGGGTGTCCACCACTCTGCCGGCAACCTCTGTTAGCAAATGATCCGAGTGTACCCAGAACAACTCCACGCGCAGCTCAATGAAGGGCTGCGCGCGGCGTATCTGCTGTTAGGTAACGACCCTCTCTTATTACAGGAAAGCCAGGATGCGGTGCGCAAACACGCCCAGCAAAACGGCTTTGAAGAACATCACACCGTTCAGATAGAAGCCACCACGGACTGGCAGGCGCTGTTTTCGATTTGCCAGGCTCTGAGTCTGTTTGCCAGCCGCCAGACGCTGCTCTTACTGCTGCCGGAAAACGGTCCCAACGCCGCCATTAACGCTCAGCTAGAAACACTGGTTAGCCTGCTTCACGACGATATTCTGTTACTGGTTCGCGGCAACAAACTGACGAAAGCGCAGGAAAATGCCGCCTGGTTCACCCAGCTGGCAAACCGCTCCGTGTTGGTGACCTGCCAGACGCCAGAACAGGCCAATCTGCCCCGCTGGGTATCTCAGCGCGCAAAACAGATGAATCTGACGCTGGACGAGGCTGCCAATCAGCTGCTCTGCTACTGCTATGAGGGCAATTTGCTGGCGCTTTCTCAGGCATTAGAGAGGCTGTCGCTCATCTGGACAGACGGTAAATTGACGCTACCGCGCGTTGAGCAAGCCGTAAACGATGCAGCCCATTTCACGCCTTTTCACTGGGTAGATGCGCTGCTCGCCGGAAAGAGCAAACGAGCGCTGCATATATTGCAGCAGCTTCGTCTGGAAGCCAGCGAGCCGGTCATTCTGCTGCGAACCCTGCAGCGGGAACTGCTGCAACTGGTCAATCTCAAACGTCAGTCAGCAACGACGCCCTTACGGACGCTGTTCGATCAGCAACGCGTGTGGCAAAACCGCCGCCAGTTGGTGACTGAAGCGCTCAATCGTGTTTCTTCGGAACAGCTTTATCAGGCCGTTCGTTTACTGACGCGTATCGAACTGACGCTGAAGCAGGACTACGGGCAGTCAGTCTGGGACGAACTCGAAGGCCTTTCTCTGCTGATCTGCCATAAAGCCTTACCGGAAATCTTCATTGATGCCTGATTCCTCTTTGTTAGCGCTGTACGGCGGCACCTTTGATCCTATCCATTATGGTCATTTGAAATCCGTTGAAGCGCTGGCCCGGCTGGTGAAACTCAGAAGCGTCACCATCATGCCCAATAATGTGCCGCCGCATCGCCCACAGCCGGAAGCGAGCAGCGCGCAGCGCAAAGAGATGATTGAGCTAGCAATAGCAGGCAACCCGCTTTTCACGCTGGATGACCGGGAGCTGACCCGGTCGACACCGTCATGGACCGTGGAAACGCTGGAGCAGCTTCGCGCCGAGCTGGGGCCAAAACAGCCGCTGGCATTTATTATTGGCCAGGACTCATTGCTCAGTCTGCACCGCTGGCACCGCTGGGAAACGCTGCTCACGCTGTGTCACCTGTTGGTCACCCAGCGGCCCGGCTATCCGCTAACCATGGAAACGCCCGAACAGCAAACGTGGCTCGCGCAAAACGTCACTGATTCTGTCTTAACACTGCACCAGCAGCCCGCCGGGAAAGTCTTTCTAGCCCCAACGCCGCTCTACGATATCTCCGCAACCACCATTCGCCATCGGCTTGAGAGCAATCAGCCTTGCGACGATCTGCTCCCGCCTGATGTACTGGCTTTTATTCTCCAGCACGGGCTTTATCGCTAAGCGTTGGGCTCGTCTAAATTACGGGAGGAGAACGGTGAAGCGCACTGGATTACGCTATTATGATTTACCGGGAAAGCCAGCCATTGACACCACTTCTCAGGCTGTTATGCTCCGCTGCCATAATTTCCTGCCCGTAATCCGGCTTTTCTGAAATAGTTTTACAAAAATGGCAATGCAAACTCCGGCGCGCAATGGGATGATAGCCCGCGATTCGCGCTGGCCGGCCAATTTTTCAGCCAAAGCCGCCTGCCCTGCTGGTCCAGGGTTATTACGGGCTAAACCAAACACTCTCATTCTCTCAGGGGGAACACTTGCAGGGTAAAGCACTTCAGGATTTCATTGTCGATAAAATCGACGACCTCAAAGCCCAGGACATCATCGCAATTGATGTTAAAGGCAAATCCAGCATCACCGATTGCATGGTTATCTGCACCGGGACATCTAACCGCCACGTCATGTCAATTGCTGAACACGTTGTGCAGTCCTCCCGCGAAGTTGGCCTGTCGCCGATGGGCGTGAAAGGCATCAACGCTTCCGACTGGGTTGTTGTCGATCTGGGCGAAATTATCGTTCACGTAATGCAGGAAGAGAGCCGCCAGCTGTACGAACTGGAAAAACTCTGGAGCTAACGGGTGAAGCTGCAACTGGTGGCCGTTGGAACCAAAATGCCTGACTGGGTGCAGACAGGCTTTACAGAGTACCTGCGTCGCTTCCCGAAAGATATGCCTTTTGAGCTGGTAGAAATTCCGGCTGGAAAACGCGGTAAAAATGCCGATATCAAACGTATCCTTGAAAAAGAGGGTGAAATGATGCTGGCCGCCGCGGGCAAAGGTAATCGAATCGTGACGCTGGATATTCCCGGTCAACCGTGGGATACCCCCCAGCTTGCCACGCAGCTCGAGCGCTGGAAGCAGGATGGCCGAGATGTCAGCCTGTTAATCGGTGGCCCCGAAGGATTAGCACCAGCCTGTAAGGCCGCTGCCGAGCAAAGCTGGTCGCTCTCCACGCTAACCATGCCCCATCCGCTGGTCAGAGTGCTGGTGGCGGAAAGTCTCTATCGGGCGTGGAGCATTACCACCAACCACCCTTACCATCGTGAGTAAACCTGAGCGGGTAATACGAAGCAGCGAATGAAATTACAGAATTCTTTTCGCGACTATACTGCTGAGTCTGCGCTCTTTGTGCGCCGGGCGCTGGTCGCTTTTATCGGCATTTTGCTGCTTACCGGCGTGCTGATCGCCAACCTTTATAATCTGCAAATCGTTCGCTTTAACGACTATCAGACGCGGTCCAATGAAAACCGCATCAAGCTGGTGCCTATCCCGCCCAGCCGCGGCATTATTTACGATCGTAACGGTACCCCGCTGGCGCTGAACCGCACCATCTATCAAATCGAGATGATGCCGGAGAAAGTTGATAGCGTTCAGGATACGCTGGAGGCGCTGCGCCCGGTGGTTGACCTGACCGATGACGATATCGCGAATTTCAAGAAAGAGCGTGCCCGCTCGCACCGCTTCACCTCCATTGCGGTCAAAACTAACCTGACGGAAGTTCAGGTTGCCCGCTTTGCCGTAAACCAGTACCGCTTCCCGGGTGTGGAAGTGAAAGGCTACAAACGCCGCTTCTATCCTTATGGCTCCGCGCTAACCCACGTCATTGGCTACGTTTCTAAAATCAACGACAAAGACGTTGAGCGCCTGGATAAAGAAGGCAAGCTGGCCAACTACGCCTCGACCCACGACATCGGCAAGCTCGGTATCGAGCGCTATTACGAAGATGTCCTGCACGGGCAAACGGGCTACGAAGAGGTTGAGGTTAACAACCGTGGCCGCGTCATCCGCCAGCTTAAAGAAGTGCCGCCTCAGGCAGGGCATGACATTTATCTGACCCTAGATCTGAAGCTGCAAACCTACATCGAAACTCTTCTCGCAGGGAGTCGTGCCGCAGTGGTCGTTACAGATCCACGTACGGGCGGCATTCTGGCGCTGGTTTCTATGCCAAGCTATAACCCGAACCTGTTCGTCGACGGTATCTCCAGCAAAGACTACTCGGGCCTGCTAAACGACCCGAACACGCCGTTAATTAACCGCGCGACTCAGGGCGTGTATCCACCGGCCTCTACCGTGAAGCCTTATATGGCAGTTTCTGCATTGAGCGCCGGAGTGATCACCCGCAACACCTCGCTGTTTGACCCCGGCTGGTGGCAACTGCCCGGCTCGGAAAAACGCTACCGCGACTGGAAAAAGTGGGGCCACGGCCGCCTGAACGTCACAAAATCCCTGGAAGAATCGGCGGATACCTTCTTCTACCAGGTCGCCTATGACATGGGGATCGACCGCATTGGCGAATGGATGAGTAAGTTTGGCTACGGTCACCTGACGGGCATCGACCTTTCAGAAGAGCGCGCGGGCAACATGCCGACGCGCGAGTGGAAGCTGAAGCGCTTTAAAAAACCGTGGTATCAGGGTGACACCATTCCGGTCGGTATCGGCCAGGGGTACTGGACGGCCACGCCAATCCAGATGAGCAAGGCGATGATGATCCTGATCAACGACGGTATCGTTCGCGTTCCGCACCTGCTGATGAGCACCACCGAAAACGGTAAACAGGTGCCCTGGCAGCAGCCGACTGAAGCGCCGGTGGGCGACATCCACTCTGGCTATTGGGAAATAGCCAAAGACGGGATGTATGGCGTAGCCAACAGGCCTAACGGTACTGCGCATAAATACTTCGCGAATGCGCCTTATAAAGTGGCAGCAAAATCAGGTACTGCGCAGGTCTTTGGCCTGAAAGCCAACGAAACGTATAACGCGCATAAAATTGCCGAACGCCTACGTGACCACAAGCTGATGACAGCATTTGCGCCGTATGACAACCCACAGTACGCCGTGACCATGATTCTGGAGAACGGCGGCGCAGGCCCGGCCGTCGGGACCATCATGCGTCAGATCCTCGACCACGTCATGTTAGGGGATAACAACACGGTACTGCCGTCGGAAGCACCGGCCGCTTCGGCCGCAGAGGATCAATAAGCATGACTGACAATCCTAATAAAAAAACAATTTGGGATAAGGTTCACCTCGACCCGACCTTCCTGGTGACCATCCTCGCGCTGCTGGTGTTCAGCGCCCTGGTGGTATGGAGCGCCAGCGGCCAGGATATGGGCATGATGGAGCGTAAAATCGGCCAGATCCTGATGGGGCTGGTGATTATGGTCGTCATGGCGCAAATTCCGCCTCGCGTCTACGAAGGCTGGGCGCCCTATCTCTATATCTTCTGTATTATTCTGCTGGTGGCGGTTGATGCCTTCGGGGCCATTTCAAAAGGGGCCCAGCGCTGGCTCGATCTGGGCTTCGTGCGTTTCCAGCCTTCGGAAATCGCCAAGATAGCCGTTCCGCTAATGGTTGCCCGCTTTATTAACCGCGACGTTTGCCCGCCCACGCTGAAAAACACCGGCATTGCGCTCGTCCTGATCTTCATGCCGACCCTGCTGGTCGCCGCCCAGCCGGACCTGGGCACCTCCATTCTGGTCGCCGCATCGGGCCTGTTTGTGCTGTTCCTTTCCGGCATGAGCTGGCGACTTATTCTGGTTGCCGTTCTGCTGGTAGCCGCCTTCGTGCCGATCCTGTGGTTTTTCCTGATGCATGACTACCAGCGCGCGCGCGTGATGATGCTGTTAGATCCAGAAAGCGATCCGCTCGGCGCGGGCTATCATATAATTCAGTCCAAAATCGCCATCGGCTCCGGGGGCCTGCGCGGCAAGGGCTGGCTGCACGGCACGCAGTCGCAGCTAGAGTTCTTGCCCGAACGTCATACGGACTTTATCTTCGCGGTGCTTGCGGAAGAGCTAGGCTTAGTGGGCATTCTGGTGCTGCTGGCGCTCTATCTGCTGCTGATCATGCGCGGCCTGTTTATTGCCGCTCGAGCACAGACCACCTTTGGCCGCGTAATGGCCGGCGGGCTGATGCTGATCCTGTTCGTCTATGTATTTGTAAATATTGGCATGGTTAGTGGTATCTTACCGGTGGTCGGCGTACCGCTGCCGCTCGTCAGCTACGGGGGGTCGGCGCTAATCGTGCTGATGGCCGGGTTTGGTATCGTCATGTCGATACATACTCACAGAAAAATGTTATCAAAAAGCGTGTAACTGGATGAGGTGCGCAATGGGTAAGCAAAAACGGTGGGCTGGCGTCTGCATCGCAGCAGCGTTACTGGCAGCATGTTCGTCAAATGATGAGAGTCAGCAGCCGGTTAATCAGGCGCCACAGCCGGCCGTGTGCAACGGTCCAGTCGTGGAAATCAGCGGCGCCGAGCCACGTTACGAGCCGCTGAATCCGTCAGTTAACCAGGATTATCAGAACAACGGCAAAAACTACAAAATTGTTCAGAATCCAGCAAACTTCAGCCAGGCAGGCTTCGCGGCTATCTACGATGCCGAACCAGGCAGCAACCTGACCGCCTCTGGCGAAGCGTTTGATGCTAATGCGCTGACCGCAGCACACCCGACGCTGCCTATTCCAAGCTATGCGCGAATCACTAACCTCGCGAATGGTCGCATGATTGTGGTTCGCATCAACGATCGCGGCCCTTACGGCAACGATCGGGTGATCTCGCTGTCTCGCGCGGCAGCAGACAGGCTGAACACCTCAAACAATACCAAAGTCCGTATTGACCCTATTATCGTTGCACAGGATGGCACCATGTCCGGTCCAGGTACGGCCTGTACGACTATCGCCAAACAGACCTATGCGCTGCCGGCCCGTCCGGATCTTAGCGGCGGTATGGGAAGCGCCTCCTCCCCTGCTCAGCCAGCGGCACCACAGGGCGATGTGCGCGCCATCAGCAACTCGACGCTGCAAAGCGCGGACACCACCGGCGCACCTGTTCAGAGCAGCGGTTTTCTCGGTGCTCCTACGCCACTTGCGGCAGGGGTGATAGAAACACCTGATGCTCCGGCAACGGCTGCAGCAGACCCCGCGACGCAGCAACCTGTCGCAGCAACAGCGACACCAGCCGTGGCACCTACTCCGCCAGTCGCCCCACAGCCAGCGCCGATCGTTGAGCAGCCAGCGCCTGCCGTTTCTGCGCCAGTCACCGCACCGGGTTCAACTCAAGGTCACGTTCAGCGCAGTGTAGCTGCAGCAAGCGTACCCGCCAGCAGCGGCCGTTACGTTGTTCAGGTCGGTGCCGTGAGCGACGGCGCACGCGCCAGCCAGTGGCAGCAGAAGTTAAGCCAGCAGTTTGGCGTGCCGGGCGCAGTTTCTCATAACGGCACCGTGTATCGCGTTCAGCTTGGCCCGTTCAGCAGCCGTACGGAAGCCACCGCCCTGCAGCAGCGCCTGATGTCGGAAGCGCAACAGCAGTCATTTGTGACCAACGCTCCCGCTATGTAAAGCTATGACTGGCCTGTTTCTTGCCCGTAAATTTGTGTAAAGACCATTAACAAACTCACGCGCAAAGTCAGATGCCAGTCAAAAATGCTTTTGCTATAGTAAGGCACTTTTTTTAATTCCATCACGGACGTCGTAGTTCCATCATGAATACAGCTCCTTCTGCACGTTTTGTTAAGCGCCTGGCGCTCACCTCTGCTTTCGCTCTTGCGGCTATGGCCTCTGCTCAAGCTGACGACCTCAACATTAAAACTATGATCCCGGGCGTCCCGCAGATTGATGCAGAAGCGTATATCCTGATTGACTACAACTCAGGCAAAGTGCTGGCCGAATCAAATGCTGACGCACGCCGCGACCCGGCCAGCCTCACCAAGATGATGACCAGCTATGTCATTGGCCAGGCGATGAAAGCCGGTAAATTCGACGACAATGCGATGGTCACCATCGGCAAAGATGCCTGGGCCACCGGTAACCCGGTGTTTAAAGGCTCCTCGCTGATGTTCCTGCAGCCGGGTATGCAGGTACCGGTCAACAAACTGGTTCGCGGTATTAACCTGCAGTCAGGCAACGACGCCTGTGTGGCGATGGCCGACTTCGTCGCCGGCAGCCAGGATGCTTTCGTAAGCCTGATGAACGGCTACGTTTCTGCCTTGGGCCTGAAAAACACCCACTTCCAGACCGTGCACGGCCTGGACGCTGAAGGTCAGTACAGCTCCGCGCGTGATATGGCGCTGATCGGCCAGGCGCTGATCCGCGATGTGCCGAACGAATACGCTATCTACAAAGAAAAAGAGTTCACCTTCAACAACATTCGTCAGACCAACCGTAACGGTCTGCTGTGGGATACCAGCCTCAACGTTGACGGCATTAAAACGGGCCACACCGATGCCGCAGGCTATAACCTCGTGGCTTCCGCTACCGAAGGCCAGATGCGCCTGATCTCTGCGGTTCTTGGCGGGCACACTTACAAAGGCCGTGAAACAGAAAGCAAAAAGCTGCTGACCTGGGGCTTCCGCTTCTTTGAAACGGTTTCTCCGCTGAAAGCCGGCAAAGAGTTTGCTTCTGAGCCAGCCTGGTTTGGCGATAACGACCGTGTTTCTCTCGGCGTGGATAAAGACGTTTACCTGACCATTCCTCGCGGCCGCATGAAAGATCTGAAAGCCAGCTATGTGCTGACCACGACTGAACTGCATGCCCCGCTGCAGAAAAACCAGGTTGTGGGCACCATCAACTTCCAGTTGGACGGTAAAACCATAGAGCAGCGTCCGTTAGTTGTGCTGCAGGAGATGCCTGAAGGGAATTTCTTCAGCCGAATCATTGATTACATCAAGCTGATGTTCCACCACTGGTTCGGTTAATTATTGAACACTTGAAAGTGTCGAACCTGACCCCATATACTTAGCATCAAAGCAACTCCCGCCCGCCGGCGGGAGTTATTATTTTTATTGCCGTAACGCTGGAGCTACCATGAAAACCAAACTGAACGAACTGCTCGAATTCCCCACCTCTTTTACTTACAAAGTAATGGGCCTGGCGAAACCGGAGCTGGTTGATCTGGTCGTTGAGGTGGTGCAGCGCCACGCCCCTGGCGACTACACGCCGCAGGTTAAACCAAGCAGCAAAGGGAACTACCACTCAGTTTCTATTACCATCAATGCCACCCACATTGAGCAGGTTGAAACCCTGTATGAAGAATTAGGCAACATCGAAATCGTTCGTATGGTGCTGTAATCTGATAACCCGGCTCAGGCCGGGTTTTAGCTGTGATATACTTCCCGCCACCCTTTTCTCCCGGAGACGCTGTTTTGTCTCAAGACACTATCCTGATCCGCACCCTTGGCCTGCAGCCTTATGAACCTGTCTCGCAGGCAATGCATGACTTTACCGACACCCGCGATGAGACGACGGCCGACGAGATCTGGCTGGTTGAGCATCCTCAGGTTTTCACCCAGGGCCAGGCCGGTAAAGCCGAGCACGTCCTGATGCCGGGCGATATTCCCGTTGTGCAAAGCGATCGCGGCGGCCAGGTGACCTTTCACGGCCCAGGCCAGCAGGTTATGTATTTCCTGCTGAACTTAAAACGACGCAAGCTGGGTGTACGGGAACTGGTCACCATGCTGGAACAGACCGTGGTTAACACGCTGGCAGAATATGATATTGAGGCTTATCCCCGCGCCGACGCACCGGGCGTTTATGTCGACGGACGCAAAATTTGCTCTCTGGGGCTTCGTATTCGTAGGGGATGTTCCTTCCACGGTCTGGCGTTAAACATCAACATGGATTTATCCCCTTTCCTGCGGATTAACCCCTGCGGCTACGCCGGGCTGGAGATGACCCAGGTCAGCCATTTTGCAGAAGGCATCACCGTAGCGGATATCCAGCCCCGGCTGGTAGAAAACTTTATCTCCCTGCTAAACTATCCGCCATACGAATACCGCGAAGTGGAGTAAACGTCAGGCCTGCCCCCGCAGGCCTGATATTGTTTTTTTATCACTTTTTCGCCCTTCGGTTATAATCACTAATTGGATAATTCAGCAACGTCATTATTTAAATAATATGACAGCCGGGAATGGCTTGTGCGGCTTAATTTTTCTCATTCGTGCTTGGGTTGGCAAAATAACTATGCTAATTCCCCCAAACGGTCTATTTGTATCTATAAATATAATATTCTTTATTTTTTAGCGGAGACCTGACATGGGGCAAAACCCACTGTCTGAGAAAAAAATCGTGGATCGCGATGGTGAAAACAACTATCCCGTATTCAAGACATTACGCAACATAGATTTAAACTTGCTGACCATTTTTGAAGCTGTCTACATTCATAAAGGCATCGTCAATGCAGCCAGAGTGCTAAATCTCACGCCCTCGGCTATCAGCCAGTCTATCCAAAAGTTGCGCTATATTTTTCCCGATCCTTTATTCATTCGCAAAGGCCAGGGCGTCACGCCGACGGCGTATGCGGCACACCTGCACGAATATATCAGCCAGGGCCTGGAATCCATTCTCGGCGCGCTGGATTTCAACAACAGCAATGACCAGCAGCGCACCATCACCATTGCCACGCAGCCGTCTATTGGGGCTTTAGTTATCCCTAAAGTCTATTCGGCGATCCGCAAGGTTAATCCAAATCTGCTTATTCGCAATGTGCCCATTAACGATGGTGAGTCCCAGCTCAGCCAGTTTCAAACCGATTTGATTATTGACACCAGTCGCCACTATGCACGCACCATCACCAGCGTGCCGCTGTATCAGGAAAGTATCGCCGTGGTCTGCCGGGAAGGTCATCCCTGTCTTGAACAGCGGCTCACTCGTGAAGATCTGCAAAATATGGAGCACACCTTCCTGATCATGCAGGATGATTTACTGCGCGACCTACGCCAGGAGATCAGCGAGCGGCTGCCCAACAGGCAAATAGCGTTTAGCAGCTACAACTATGTCACCCTGTCTTCATTACTTGGCAGCAGCGATTTGCTGGGCTTTATGCCCTGGCGGCTGTACGAAATGTTCAAAGAGACCTGGAACCTGCGAGCCGTTGACTGCGATCTGTTTGCTGATAAAACAATGGAAACCAGCATGCATTTTAACAAGCTAAGCATCCGGGACACGGTTCTGCAGGAGATAATCAAAGCCATTCACACCGAGTTCGCCTGATCCTCAGTGGTTTTCACCTCTTGCCGGACGTTTCAGAGGTGAACACCATGCCCGTTAACCTCGTATTTAGCACAAAACAACAACCCATTTACAATTCTTTCTCCATTTCACGTTGGGGTATACTGATTCTCCCTGGCCGTGATGATATACTTCCGGCCATTAATTCAAAAATAGTTGATAGATCCTAACTTAGCTTGAATTAGCCTGACTTCATTATCCGCAACTGGAACACGCACCCTATGAGCAAACCCATTGTGATGGAACGCGGCGTTAAATACCGCGACGCCGATAAAATGGCTCTGATCCCGGTTAAAAACGTGGCGACAGAGCGCCAGGAGCTGTTGAGAAAACCAGAATGGATGAAAATCAAACTTCCGTCTGACTCAACCCGTATCCAGGGCATTAAAGCGGCGATGCGCAAAAATGGTCTGCACTCCGTTTGCGAAGAAGCTTCCTGCCCTAACCTCGCTGAATGTTTTAACCACGGCACCGCGACCTTCATGATTCTGGGCGCCATTTGTACCCGCCGCTGCCCATTCTGCGACGTCGCACACGGTCGCCCTGTTGCGCCAGATGCTAACGAGCCCGAAAAACTGGCACAGACCATCGCCGATATGGGTCTGCGTTACGTCGTAATTACCTCCGTTGACCGGGACGATCTTCGCGACGGCGGTGCCCAGCACTTTGCTGACTGCATCCGCGCTATTCGCGAAAAGAACCCGACCATCAAAATCGAGACGCTGGTGCCTGACTTCCGTGGGCGTATGGACCGTGCGCTGGATATTCTGACCGCAACGCCGCCGGACGTGTTCAACCACAACCTGGAAAACGTACCGCGTGTCTACCGCAACGTCCGCCCAGGTGCTGACTACAACTGGTCTCTGAAGCTGCTTGAGCGCTTTAAAGAAGCTCATCCGAATATTCCAACCAAGTCCGGCCTGATGGTGGGCCTGGGTGAAACAAACGAAGAGATCATCGAAGTGATGCGCGACCTGCGTCGTCACGGCGTGACCATGCTGACGCTGGGCCAGTATCTCCAGCCAAGTCGTCACCACTTGCCGGTACAGCGTTACGTTAGCCCGGATGAGTTTGAAGAGATGAAAGCCGAAGCGCTGGCAATGGGCTTCACCCACGCCGCCTGTGGCCCGTTTGTTCGCTCCTCTTACCATGCGGACCTGCAGGCAAAAGGGATGGAAGTGAAGTAACATTGGTTACATCTTGTTACTTATAAACTGACATTCATAAAAAAACCGGCCATTCTGAGCCGGTTTTTTATTTTGCCGTCGTCGTTCAGTCTTTATGAACGATGCGTTGCTCTGCAGCGGCTTCAGCTTCGGTATCGGGCTTTTTGCCATTGTCGTCTTCAGCCATCGCTTTCTTAAAGCCTTTGATGGCAGAACCGAGATCGCCGCCCAGCGTGCGCAGCTTCTTGGTACCAAACAGCAATACGATCAGCGCGCCGACAACCAGCAGCTTAGTAATACTAATCTCTCCCATACCTACCTTCTTTTGTGATGCGTGCCGTGGCAACGGCGAATAAAAGACCTGATTGCATTAACGGACATTTGTCCGCGCGACACAATAGCAATCTGTAACAAGGTGAATCAAGATTTGATTAAAAAAACATCATAATATTTGCGGTGGCGCAAACCGACGGTTACGCAGCACCGGCAGCATTTGCCTTACGTCCAGCACTCGCTCTGCTGTAATCTCGGCAAAAATCAGCGCAGGCACCTCGGCTGCTGCCGAAACGGTCACGCCCAGCGGGTCAATGATTCGGCTCTGGCCGATATTTTTATTGCCGCACTCACCGGAAGCAACCATGTAGCAGGTTGAATCCAGTGCGCGAGCGGCGAGCAGTGTAGCCCAGTGAGCCTCTTTATGCGGGCCTTTTAGCCACGCTGCCGGCAGAACCAGCACGTCTGCTCCGCTAAGCGCCAGGCTCAACGCCATGTCAGGAAAACGAAGATCGTAGCAGGTCATCAGCCCGACGTTCATGCCGGCAACCTTAATCAAGGGGGCCAGGCTTGCTCCGGCATCCACCAGCTTAGATTCCTGCACGCTGAAAGCGTCATACAGATGAACCTTCTGGTAGCTCGCCACAATCTCACCGCCACGAATGGCCAGCAAAGTGTTTGCCGCCCGTCCATCACGGGTAGGGACATGCAGCGTTAGCACCGTTGTCATCTCGTTCTTCCGGCTTTCAGCCCGCAGCTGTTGTACATAGCCGTCATCCAGCTTCTGCGCGGACTTGACTGACATATCCGGGTCGGTATCACTCCGGGCTAGCACCGCTTCGGGTAAAACTAACAAATCGGCCTCTTTGGCCGCCGCTTGCGCCATAAGACTGACGCAGGTCGTCGCATTTTCCTGCCAGACTTGCCCCACCACAAACTGCCCGACCGCCACCTTCATATTCGCCTCGCCGTTCAAAGGATTAATTACAGCACATTGGGTATAAATCTCCCGACCTGAACGCTACACTTTCCCATTGTTGATGTTTAATAAGGATTAACCGTGATTCAGATGCTATTCGCCGTCTTTATCGGCGGTGGGATGGGCAGCGTAGCACGCTGGTTTCTTAGTATGAAGTTCAATCCCCTGCATATGGGGATCCCCATCGGGACGCTAATCGCTAACCTGACCGGGGCGTTTATCATCGGCCTTGGGCTGGCGTTGTTCAGCCGCTTCAGCAACGTTGATCCGATGTGGAAGCTGCTGATAACCACCGGTTTCTGCGGCGGCCTGACCACGTTTTCGACGTTTTCTGCGGAAGTGGTTTTGCTGCTACAGGATGGGCGATTGATGTGGGCCAGCATGAACGTCCTGCTCAACCTGGCCGGCTCGTTTATCATGACCGCGCTCGCATTTTGGCTGGTTTCTCTCTTCGTGACCCAATAAGCCCTGAGGCGTTAATGTTAGCTTAATTTTTCTCTGCCACTATCCCAGCCATATCTTTGGGGAGCGGCAATGAAAGAGCAAATAACCGGCTGGGCGAGCGTGCTGATAAGCGTCGTTATCGTTGGGCTGTTTTTGAAAACCTATCTGTTTGCCTAAAATCGCAGGCAAAAAAAAACCCGCCTTGGCGGGTTTTTATATTCTACTGGTAATGACTTAGATAGGCATTACGTTTGCAGCAGAAGGGCCTTTGGCACCGTTAGTGATTTCAAACTCAACGCGCTGGCCTTCAGCCAGGGTTTTGAAACCATTGCTCTGGATTGCAGAGAAGTGTACGAACACGTCTTTGCTGCCATCTTCCGGAGTAATGAAGCCGAAGCCTTTGGATTCATTAAACCACTTAACGTTACCTTTAATCTTAGACATCAAAATTACCTTTACATGAAAAAACGACACAAATGCTGTGTCGGGCATCAGTACAACAATTGTGGTGGCTTTTGTCCAGTCCAGAATTGCTAAAAAGTGATAAAAGTCGCTAACTTTTTACTAGCTTGCGCATTACACCTTGTTTTTTAAGGGGTATAAAAACCCTCAGTTTTCACCGGCTTCAGGCCGACAAAATCAGAACTGGAAACGCATCCACGCGAAGTAGACGTTACCGTTGTTATAGGTGCCTGGAATGTAGGTCATCTGAAAGGTTGCCGGGCCGTAGCCAATAGACGCCAGCGGCAGCACAACCGGGATTGGGATGTATTTCCAGTTGTCGCGAGCAGTAACCCCGACGGTGTACCCCAACCCTAAATGGAAATTATCATCGCTCAGCGGGCGCCAGGTTTTCTCCCAACCATAGCCGCCGATTGGCTCCCACTTATTGAAGGAGTCCTTGAACGCCATCAAATAGATGCCGTTCCAGTTACCATTTTCATCCCAGCGGGACTGGCCAAAACCTGCACCCCACGGCCGCTCGTTGTAGCGATCCGTTTTTTCTTTGTCATAGGCAAAGCGGGCGTGCCAGGTAATCGCCGGCACGTAAAGATCGTAGTGTTCTGGCTCATTCCAGGTTTTAGACACCTGGCCCGAGAAAGTTTCCCATGCATTGCTGAAAAAGCCGCCTTCCGCAGCCGCAGAAGCGCTCAACCCAAGCGTGCAAACAAAAATCAAAATTGAGAACAGTTTATTTGCGTAAGTCACGTCTTTATTACCATATTAAAATTCGACAGGTACCTTACTGAATTATATCTCAATAAAAGCTAAATCAGCACATGACTCGTAAAGAAAATTGTCCACTGCCTGTTGTCAATACGCTGAATTCCCAAACAGAGGTCAGACAACGTTGAATAAAGTTGCAAGCCGGAGCGCATAACTATATCCGCTCCGGCGAACAATACTTATTTCCGTTTTTTAATCAGCATATATACCGCAGGGATAACCAGCATCGACAGCAATGGCGCCGTCACCATCCCCCCAATCATCGGGGCGGCAATACGTCGCATCACTTCCGATCCGGTCCCGTTCCCCCACATAATCGGCAGTAAACCTGCCATAATAGTGGCCACCGTCATCACCTTCGGCCTGACGCGCAGGACAGCCCCTTCGTGAATGGCACGCCGCAGCATACCGTCATCCTGTACCTCATCGGCTTTTTGATGCTTAGTCAGTGCCTGGTTTAAATAAAGCACCATGATCACGCCAAATTCAGCGGCAACCCCCGCCAGGGCAATAAAGCCTACGGCACCGGCCACCGACAGGTTATATCCCAACAGGTAAAGCAGCCACACGCCGCCAATTAGCGAGAACGGTAAAGTCCCCATAATTAATAGCGCATCTTTCACTCGCGAGAAGGTGAGATATAACAGTACAAATATGATTAACAAGGTAAAAGGCAGAACAACTTTTAATTTCGCCGTCGCACGTTCCAGGTATTCAAACTGCCCCGACCATGAAAGAGAGACGCCCTCAGGCAATTTCACCTGCTCGGCCACCGCACGCTGCATATCCTCCACGGCGGACTTCAAATCACGGCCACGCAGATCGACATAGATCCAGTTTGAAAGACGCGCATTTTCGCTTTTCAGCATCGGTGGCCCTTCTGTAATCGCAATATTTGCCAGCTCAGAAAGCGCTACCTGGCTGCCGTTGGAGGTAATAACCGGTAAATCGCGCAGTTTCTGCAGGTTATTGCGCAGTTCACGCGGGTAGCGCACATTTATTGGGAAACGCTCACGCCCTTCGATAGTTTCACCAATGTTTTCCCCCCCGATAACCGTCGCAACCAGCGACTGCAGTTCTTTAACTGAAACGCCATAGCGCGCCGCTTTACGCCTGTCGATGTCAATGTCCACATAGCGCCCGCCGCCCAGACGCTCAGCCAACGCGGACGTCACACCCGGCACCTGCTTGACCACATGTTCAATCTGCTCGGCAACCGACTCAATAGCGGCAATATTATTGCCGTTCACCTTTATCCCTACCGGACTTTTAATCCCGGTGGCCAGCATGTCCAGTCGGTTACGAATAGGCGGCACCCACACGTTGGCAATGCCCGGCACCTTCACCACGCTGTCCAGCTCATTCACCAGCTTGTCCATCGTCATTCCCGGCCGCCACTGGTCGCGTGGCTTAAAGCGAATGGTGGTTTCAATCATTGTTAGCGGCGCAGGGTCGGTGGCCGTTTCGGCGCGTCCCGCTTTGCCAAAAACGGTTTCAACTTCCGGCACCGTTTTGATCAGGCGATCGGTCTGCTGCAGCAATCGTCCTGCCTCACGCGCCGAAATACCTGGCAACGTGGAAGGCATATACAGTAAATCCCCCTCATCCAGCGGCGGCATAAATTCGCTGCCCAGTTTGCTCAGCGGCCAAAGCGTGGCGACCAGCAACACACCGGCTACCGCAAGCGTGGTTTTCGGCCTGTCGAGCACCTTTTCCAGTACAGGCTCGTAGGCCGCAATCAGCCAGCGGTTAATCGGGTTGGCCTTTTCATCGGGGATCTTGCCGCGAATAAACCAGCCCATCAGCACCGGCACCAGCGTAATCCCCAGTCCCGCGGCCACTGCCATAGAATAAGTCTTGGTGAAGGCCAGCGGCGAAAACATCCTTCCCTCCTGCGCTTCAAGAGAGAACACCGGGATAAACGACAGGGTAATAATCAGCAGGCTGCAAAATAATGCCGGCCCCACTTCTACCGCCGCCTGCTGGGAAATTTGCCAGTAATCTTCGCTGCGCGGCCGATCTCCCGGATGATCGTGCCGCCACTGCTCAAGCACTTTGTGCATGTTTTCAATCATCACTATCGCCGCGTCGACCATCGCGCCAATGGCAATGGCTATCCCGCCCAGCGACATGATATTGGCGTTCACGCCTTGGTAGTGCATGACGATAAACGCCCCTAAAATCCCCAGCGGCAAAGTAATAATCGCCACCAGCGCAGAGCGGAAGTGGAACAGGAACAGCGAACAAATAATGGCGACCACGATAAACTCTTCCAGCAGCTTGTGGGAGAGCGTTTCAATCGCGTTTTCAATCAGGTGCGAGCGGTCGTACACCGGCACAATTTCAACGCCGGCGGGCAAACTCTTCTGCAGCTGAGCCAGCTTTGCTTTTACCGCGTTAATCGTTTCAAGGGCGTTTTTGCCGTAGCGCATCACGATAATGCCACCCGCGACTTCGCCTTCACCGTTAAACTCCGCCACGCCCCGACGAATTTCAGGCCCAAGCCTCACGGAAGCGACATCGGAAAGCAGCACCGGCACCCCGTCCCGGCTGGTGATAACAACCTGCTTGAAGTCATCCAGATTTTTGAGATAGCCAGAGGTCCGCACCATATACTCGGCTTCGCCCATCTCGATCACCGAACCGCCTCCTTCCTGGTTGGCGCTTTTCACCGCGTTAATGATCTGCTCATGGGTAATATTCAGCGCCTTCATACGCTCCGGAACGAGCACAATCTGGTACTGACGCACCATGCCACCGACACTTGCCACCTCAGAGACGTTGGGCACGGTTTTCAACTCAAACTTCAGCGTCCAGTCCTGAAGAGCTCGCAGATCCGCCAGGCTGTGCTTGCCGGTTCTGTCCACCAATGCATATTCGTATACCCAGCCAACCCCGGTAGCATCTGGCCCCAGCGAGGCTTTAGCCTCCGGCGGCAGCTGAGACTGCACCTGGCTCAGGTATTCAAGTACCCTGGAACGGGCCCAGTAAGGATCGGTCCCATCATCGAACAGAATGTAGACATAAGAATCGCCAAACATGGAGAAGCCACGCACCGTTTTGGCTCCCGGAACTGACAGCATGGTGTTGGTCAGCGGATAGGTGACCTGGTCTTCCACGATTTGCGGTGCTTTACCCGGATAGCTGACCCGCACAATCACCTGCACGTCGGAGAGATCCGGCAGCGCATCCAGCGGCGCTCTCTGCAGTGACCAAAGCCCCCACGCCGCCATAATGATAGCGGCCAGCACCACCAGCAGACGATTTTTAAGCGACCAGCGAATAACGGCGGCAATCATTTGTGCGCCCCCGCCATCGGCATCAGGTGAGTAATAACTGCCCCTTTTTCATCGTCCATTGTAAAGCTGAACATGACTGCATCACCCGGTTTCAGGCTGGTCGGCGATGTCAGCGCAAAAGGCATCACCATAGCGCCCCAGTTCAACGCGGGGATAGGATGATGGGCAATAGTAATAGCGTCCGCGCTCACCGCTTTGACCACGCCTTCGCCGTCGTAGGTTGTTGCTGCAGGCGATGCTTTTGGCTGAGCGTCTGTTTCAGGCAACGCACTGCGCAGGCTCGCTTCTGAGTCGATAAGGAACTGCCCGGAAGTGACCACTTTCTCTCCCTCATTCAGCCCGGAAAGAATCTCCACCCAGCCCTTGTCGCTGATGCCCGGCACCACGTTCACCGGGCGGAAATGGCCGCCGTCTTCGGCAACCAGCACGCGGCTTTGGCTTCCGGTTTCAATCAGCGACTCCTCCGGCACAGCCAGAACCGCGGCGCGGGGCTGCTGATTTGCCAGTTGCACACTGAGGTACATGCCGGGCTTGAGCTTCATTTGCGGATTATCCAGCACAATGCGCGCCTTCAGCGTGCGGGTGGTGGTTTCGAGATTCGGTAACAGTTCGCTTACTCGCCCGTGGAATACCTCCCCAGGCCAGCTGTCGGCGGTCGCCACAATCTCGCTTCCCGGCTGCAATGCCTGAGCCTGAGACTGCGGGTAATCCGCCACAATCCAGACGGAATCAAGGCTTGCCACTTCGAACAGCGGAGTATTCGCGGTCACCTGCTGCCCTTCCCGCGCCTCCAGTTTATTTACATACCCGGCAAGCTTTGCGCGAACGGTAACGCGGGTTTGCGGCTTGCCGCTGCGCTCAACCTGGCGAATCACTTCCGTGGGCATAAACTGCAGCTGCAGCCGCTCTCTGGCCGCCGCGGTTAAAGCGCTGTCTCCCAGCTTGCGCACCGCCAGAAACTCCTGCTGTGCGGCGGTCCATTCCGGGAACCACAGCTGCGCCAACGGTTCCCCGGCTTTCACGTACTGCTGAGGGGCTTTGACATACAGCGTTTCCACAATGCCGTTAGCGCTGGCCGGGATGATTTGTACGCTGCGTTCGTCCAGCGTTACGGTGGCAAAAGCAGCGAATGGCACGCTCAGAGCCTTTCGCTCAACGGCGGCAGTCTTAATGCCCAGGTTTTGCTGCTGGCGGTTGCTGACCGTCACGCCGCCATCGTTGGCCACTTCATCGGCATAGCGTGGGACCAGCGCCATATCCATAAACGGCGATTTCCCCGGCTTGTCGAACCGCTGATCGGGCACCATAGGATCGTACCAATAAAGCACTTTGCGGCCGCTTTCCTGCTGGGGCTGAGCTTCGGCATGTTGGTGAAAGCTTTGCTGCTTCCCGGCGTAATACCCCGCGGCCAGCGCGGCAACAACCGCCCCTGCCAACAGGGAAAAAGTGAGTGATTTTTTCATTAGTTAATATCCTGAGGCGTAAGGTAGCGGATCGCTGCCCAGTTGGTGGCCACGGCTTTTTCCGCACTGCTGGCGGTCAGCTCGGTGTCCAGAAGATCCCGGCGAGCGCCCAGCAGCTCAGTCAGAGAGGATTGTCCGGCGCGGTACTGTGACTCCAGCAGAGACAGGCGCTGGCGCTGAAGCGGTAAAGCCTGATCCTGCTGCCGCTGCCAGACGCTTTGCGCAGCCTGGTAATTCGCCACCAGCGAGTGAACCAGCGCAATACGCTCCCGGCGAGCCAGCGCCAGCTGATCGTTCGCTTCCATCGCCCGGGAAACATCGGCGGAATAATCTTTATCCTGCCTCTGAGGTTTAAACAGAGGCAGATCGACGGTGAACATCACGCCCGCCATATCGTCATAACCCTCAGCGCGGCGTCCGTAATACACCTCAATCCCAACATCAGGTTTAGCGGCTACGGCGGACTGGGCTGATTTCGCACGAGCAACGTCGGCTTCACGGGCGGCTTCAATCACCTCCGGGTGCTGCATCACACCTTCTTCAAGCACTGCCGGATCGGCCGGTAACCGCTGGTAGCGGGGCAATGTCCCCACCACGCTATCGACCGTCTGCCCGGTCAGTTGCAGAAGCCGGGTCTGCGCCAGGGTGACATCCCGCTCGGCAAGCGTGACTTTGTCCTGCATGGCGAGCAGTGTCATACGGATATCTACCACGCCGGAAGCGGGCGAGCTGCCGCTGGCCACGGTGGCTTTCTGGACGCCAATCTGCCGCTCGGTTTCGCTTACCAGCTTACGGGCAGCCGTCAGCACTCGCTCAGATAAAGCAAGATCCAGCCACGCCTGCGCGGTATCGCGCTGAAGGTTGGCGCGAATCACCTCCGCTTTGGCCTGGCTGCTGGCCGACTGCGCCAGAATAGTGTCCGCTTTACGGTCACGTTTATCTTCGCTGACGTAGTCCTGCATGATGCCGATACGCTGCATGGTCATGCCTTCACGGCTAAAGCGATGGTTATTACTCCCCCCCACCGGCACGTTTTCGATACCAAATTTCAGCTTTGGATCGGGCAATTGCCGGGCAGAGTCAGCCATGGCGTTCAGCGCATCGCTCTGATTACGGTTGGCGGACAGCGCCGCAGAATAGTGCTCGGCGGCCAGCAGAGTCTGTTGCAGGCTGAGCTCCGCCGCCTGAGCGGCGGAGACAGACGTAGCCAACAGCACTCCACCAAGCCAGAGGCTCAGGGTGTGTTGTTTCATAGCAACCTCGGTTAGTTAAGCGGGGTTGCGGAAGCCAGCTGATACCCGGCCGCATGCTGAGTGAAAGAGAAGGCAATTTTCTCCCCCACCTTAAACGCCGGCAGCGAACCGTCTTTCGGCAAAGCGAACGTCATTGTCATGGCTGGCCAGCCAAGCTCGGCGACAGGATGATGGGCAATAGACACGCTATCGGCGGTGAGGGTCTTCACTACGCCTTCGGTTTTGTAGACCTTGGTCGCCGAAGTCACATCAGAAGACATCGTCATGCCAGGCATGTCAGACATCCCCTTCATAGAGGACATATCGTGGGAAGTTTCAGCGGAAAAAGCAGGGAAAGCGGCAACAACAAGCAGCGCACCGGCCGCAGCAGAACGAATAGCGTTAAACATGATTTATCTCCAAAACACAGTCAAAAAGGGAATGGGCAAAGCCCCAAAACATTGACGGTGCTGGAGTTATTCTCTAAAGCGGCAAAAACGAATGGTTGCCGGAGGTCCTGTTGCGGGAGGGGTAACATAAGGGGCGGATTCAACGACCGTTGAACACTGAGGCTCAACCAGCGCAAGGGTATCTGCCACCGGTAACGCCACCAGCGAGCTGTGCCCGTTGTCTTTTTGCATTACGTCAGGCACGCAGTGTTTTTCACACAGCGGGTTACTGAGTTTCACCTGCATCGCCTTGTCAGGCATCTGCATGGTGTCGGAATGCGGGGCTGCCATGGGGCCAGCGGTCATATCAACCGGGCAATCGTAGGACGCTATCGCCACCTGACTGTTGACAAAAAACCAGCCCAACGCCAACAGCAGCATCAAAAGATGCTTCCTGATAAAGCGCCAGTGGCTTGTCGACCAGAGGGAGGTGTGCAGCATAAAAACCCCGCATAAAAGAGATCGGCAGTATAGGCGGCAGCCTGTTGCGTTTTAAAGTTTTTTTTAACTGCTTTACGAAAAAGCCATTCGTTAACAATCAGGCAAAACAATCATTGTTTTTACATAACCGATCGTCGGTTATACCGCCAAAACTCGCACAATTTTTATGCCTTATTTTTTATCGGCCACGTCGATAAACGTAATGCAGCCAACAAAAGCTTTGCCTAAAGTTGATCCGTTGCAACGAAAGTTGATGCTTATCAGAAACTCCAAACGGGTTCTGAGGCAAATTCTTAGCCCTTTACAGTCGCCTGTAAAAAATCACTATTTTAATTTCTGAGAGAAAATCACTTATAGCCGCAAGCGTAAGGACGCCGAAGAGCGCCTTAGCGTATCAGGGGATATCATGCTTACCATTCTGGAACTTATTATCGGGGTCGTGGTGATTGTGGGCGTTGCCCGCTACATCATCAAAGGCTATTCCGCCACCGGCGTGCTGTTCGTCGGCGGATTATTGTTACTTATCGTCAGCGCGTTAATGGGGCATAAAGTGTTGCCCGCTAGCGCGGAAAGCACCGGCTACACCGCCACGGACATCTTTGAATACGTCAAAATCCTGCTGATGAGCCGCGGCGGCGATCTTGGCATGATGATCATGATGCTCTGCGGGTTTGCCGCCTACATGACCCATATCGGCGCCAACGATGTGGTGGTCAAGCTGGCCTCTAAGCCGCTGAAATTCATCAACTCGCCTTACTTACTGATGATTGCCGCCTACTTCGTCGCCTGCCTGATGTCGCTGGCGGTCTCTTCCGCAACCGGGCTTGGGGTGCTGTTAATGGCTACGCTGTTCCCGGTCATGGTCAATGTCGGTATCAGCCGCGGTGCTGCCGCAGCCATTTGCGCTTCCCCGGCGGCGATTATTCTGGCTCCAACTTCCGGAGACGTGGTGCTGGCCGCTCAGGCTTCTGAAATGTCGCTGGTCGACTTTGCCTTTAAAACGACCATTCCTATCTCCATCGCCGCCATCATCAGCATGGCAATCGCGCATTTCTTCTGGCAGCGCTATCTCGATAAGAAAGAGCACATCAACCACGAAATGCTGGACGTGAGTGAAATTCAGACTTCCGCGCCCGCTTTCTACGCCATCCTGCCGTTTACGCCGATTGTCGGGGTACTGATTTTTGACGGCAAATGGGGCCCGCAGCTGCATATCATTACTATCCTGGTGATATGTATTCTGATTGCCGCGCTGATTGAGTTTTTCCGCAGCTTCAATACGCAGCACGTCTTCTCCGGGATGGAAGTTTGCTATCGCGGCATGGCGGACGCCTTTGCCAACGTGGTGATGCTGCTGGTTGCCGCCGGCGTTTTTGCCCAGGGCTTAAGCACCATCGGCTTTATTCAAAGCCTGATTTCCATTGCCACCTCGTTTGGTTCCGCAAGCATTATTCTGATGCTGGTGCTGGTGGTGCTGACCATGCTGGCGGCCATGACCACCGGCTCCGGTAACGCACCGTTCTATGCCTTCGTCGAAATGATCCCGAAACTGGCTCACTCTTCCGGGATTAACCCGGCATACCTGACCATTCCAATGTTGCAGGCTTCCAACCTGGGCCGCACCATTTCTCCGGTTTCCGGCGTGGTGGTGGCCGTTGCCGGGATGGCAAAAATCTCACCTTTCGAAGTGGTGAAGCGTACCTCTGTGCCGGTCGCCGTCGGTCTTATGGTGGTGATTATCGCCACGGAGATTCTGGTTCCTGCTGCAGCGATCGTTCACTAACCCGCAGTCATCATCGTTTCAAGCGCCTGCATCAGGCGCTTTTTTTATGCCTATAATAAGCCCGCCTCCAGGACAGATAAGAGAATAATGATGAATTTCACACCGCGACATTTACTGCTTTGCACGCCGCTTTTACTTAGTCCACTTGCGTTTGCCGACGCCCTGCAGCCCAGCCAGTACGGGGATTTTGATCGCTACGTGCTGGCGCTCTCCTGGCAAACCGGCTTCTGTCAGAGCATGCACGACCGCAATCGCAACGAACCCGCAGAGTGTAAAGCCCAGCAGGAACAGGCGGATAAAAGTGCCTTCCTGACCGTTCACGGCCTCTGGCCCGGTCTACCAAAATCTGTCGCCTCACGCGGCGTCGATGAAAAACGCTGGATGCGCTACGGCTGCGCCACTCGCCCGGTGCCGAATATGGCCGAAGCCAGGGCCTCAAATAAATGCGCCGCGCCGGATACCGGGCTTTCCGTTGAAATGGCCTCAAAGCTTGCGGGCGTGATGCCCGGCGCCGGGGGGCAATCCTGCCTGGAGCGCTACGAATACGCCAAGCACGGCGTTTGCTTTGGCTTTAACCCCGACGATTACTTCGGCACGATGGTGCGCCTGAATGGAGAAGTGAAACACAGCGCTTTTGGCCAGTTCCTGGCACAGAACTACGGCCAGGTGGTGACGCGTAAGGCGTTTAACCAAGCCGTGAAGCAAACCTGGGGCAGCGATGCAGTAGATGCCATCAAGCTAACCTGTGACGGTAATCCCGCCTACCTCACGGAAATGCAGATCTCCCTGCTGGCAGACAAGATTAACCAACCGCTGCAAACCGCCTCCTTTGCCCCGCAAAAACACCCCGGCAACTGCGGGAAGAGCTTCCGTCTGGACGCAGTTGGCTACTGACAGAATAAATACTGAAGTCAAAAATTAATCGCATCACTATTTGTTCCGGTTTTTTGGTTATAGCCTTCAGGTAACGAACCTGGAGGTGACCATGAACAGAACAAAACGGTATTTACTGCAGCTGAGGGCGCAGTTCGAGCGTGAAGGTAGCCAGCAAAAACTGCTGGGGTTTATCTGGCTCTCGCCGCAGCAGCGCTATGACATTCTCAAAGAGCTCTTGTTGCCGATAGCGGAACATCACGCTCGTTAAAAACAGTCGGGCCCCGTGCAGCGCGGCGGCCCCGCTGAATACCGTTTCCTGACGATATTAGTCAGGCGCGTGTCAGATTTTTCCCAGCCAAACAATTCCCCCGCTCACCTTTCGCACTGATTATTTTGATTGTTTGAACTTCGTCCCAAAATGTTAACAAACATTACAGAGTTCATTTACAGGCAACCGGATGTTACCGATATCATGTTACCGGTATCAGCATCACCCAATAACACGCTTTTGGTGCATTCATCTGAGAATTTGCCACTGGGGAATTAAAATGACCGAAATAACAACAAGTTTAGGCGCAGGAAGCCTGCTGGGTATTGCCGCCTGTTCCGTCGTGCTCCTGCTCGTATTGATCATGCGCTTTCGCGTACATGCCTTCCTGGCGCTGACCCTGGTCAGCGTCATTGTGGCACTCGTCACAGGCGTGCCGTTCGACAAAATTGTACCCACGATCCTGGGCGGCTTTGGCAGCACCCTGGCAGGCGTCGCTTTATTAGTTGGGCTCGGCGCCATGATTGGCCGCCTGTTGGAAATTTCCGGCGGCGCAAAAGTGCTGGCGGACACCCTGGTTGGGACCTTTGGCGCTCACCGGGCACCTTTTGCCCTTGGCGTCGCGTCACTGCTTTTTGGCTTCCCGATCTTCTTTGACGCGGGTCTGGTGGTGATGCTGCCGATCATCTTCAGCGTCGCCAAGCAATTCGGCGGCTCAACGCTGAAATATGCGCTCCCGGCGGCCGGTGCTTTTGCGGTGATGCACGCGCTTCTGCCGCCGCATCCAGGCCCGGTGGCCGCCAGCGAACTGCTGGGGGCGAACATCGGCCTGCTGGTTGTGGTGGGATTGATTATCGCCATCCCGACCTGGTATATCGGGGCCTATCTCTTCGGGCTGTATGCCGGGAAGAAATTCGATATTCCTCTGCCGAGTTCTTTCCTCGGTAAAGTCGAAGTGGACCAGAATCACCAGCCACCGTCATTCGGCATGGTCATGACAATTTTACTGATGCCGCTGGTGCTGATCTTCCTCGATACCGGCCTCAACACCGCCACTGTGCTCGGCTGGGTCAGCGCCGACAATACGCTGGTGAACTTCTTGCGCATGCTGGGCAAAACGCCCATTGCGCTGCTGATTACCGTCTTTTTTGCCCTGATGGTCTTCAGCGGCAAACATAGCCGCCAGCATCTTGAAAAGGTATGTGACGGCGCACTCGGCCCGATTTGCGGCATTATCCTGGTGACCGGCGCAGGCGGTATGTTCGGCGGCGTGCTACGCGCAAGCGGCATTGGTGACGCGCTGGCTGGCGTACTCTCAGACACCGGCATGCCGGTTATCGTTGCTGCCTTTGTTATCTCGACCGCGCTTCGCGTTGCTCAAGGGTCAGCCACCGTTGCCCTGACCACTACCGCCGCGCTGGTCTCACCGATGGTCGAAGCCACCACGGGCCTGAGCCAGTTTGACCTGTGCTTTATCGTTATCGCGATTGCCGGTGGCGCTACCGTCCTGTCTCACGTGAACGACTCCGGCTTCTGGCTGGTGGGGCGTTTCCTGGAAATGGATGAGAAAACGACGCTGAAAACCTGGACCGTGATGGAAACGCTGATCGGCACCATCGCCTTCCTGCTGGCGGCGCTGGGGAGCGTGATTCTGTAAGGGACTCGGGGGAAGTCAAAATGTGACTGATCTCGCTTTCAACTCCGGGCTAAGCTCAGTATCATCGTTCCTACGTGAACAACCCTCGCCGGTTTCGGTGGGGGTTTTTCTTTGTACGATTTCAGCACATGAGTGCCCTGCTTTTTTACACGGAGAGAACTATGTCCAGACCTGCCATCATCATTAACGAACTAGACGCCGAACGCCTTGACCGCCTGCTGGAACAGCCGCAGTACGCCAAAGCCCCGGTGGCAGAGGCGCTCAACGCCGAACTGGATCGCGCGGAGATGTGCAGCCCGGAGAAGATGCCGTCGGATGTGGTTTCCATGAACAGCCGCGTAGAATTTCGCGATTTAAGCACTCAGGAAGTCCACGTACGCACGCTGGTTTACCCGGCGAACCTGACCGACAGCGATAACCAGCTTTCTGTCATGGCTCCGGTCGGTGCCGCACTGCTTGGCCTGCGGGTTGGCGATAGTATCAACTGGACGTTGCCAAACGGCAGTCAGACCCACCTTGAAGTGCTCGCTTTGCACTACCAGCCGGAATCTGCCGGTGAATTTCACCGCTAATTCAATTCGGGGCGGCGGTCTCTCTTTCGAGAGGGATTGCTTCTTACCCTCACCCTAAAAGGGAGAGGGTAAAGATTGCGTCCTGTTCCGCCCTATTGTTTTCCCCTCACAGAATCGCCTCCTCGGTCAAAATACGTTTCGCCCCCAGGTAATGATCCTGCCAGTAATTGTCTGCCAGTTGGCTGATGCGGATATTCAGCCCGGTTCTGGGCGCCTCGATAAACTGCCCTTCTCCTAAATAAACCCCGACGTGATCGGCGCGATCCTGGCTTTTGATACTGAAAAAAACCAGATCGCCACGCTGAAGCTGGGGCTTGCTGACGCGCTTTAATCTTTGATCCTGGAACATCCCGTTGGCGGTACGCGGCAGCTTTTGGCTAAGCAGCTTGTTATAGGCGTAATAGATTAGCCCGCTGCAGTCGAAACCCTGCTCGGGCGTCTGTCCACCCCAGACATAGGGTTTGCCCAACTGTTGCTTGAGCCGCGCTATCACTTTGTGGAGAGTGGCTTCCACACGCGGGCTAACCATCTCAGCCATAAGCGCTTCGGTCGCCAACGGCCACAGACCTTCTGAGCCCCCCATCAGCCCAGGACGCCAGCGAGTGTGCATGGCAAGCTGTTCACGGTTCAGGGCACGAGCGACCAGTTTTTCAGCAGCCTGACGCTTTTTCTGTTCGGGCGTAGGCGGGACAACTGCAAGGCGTTTTTTGGCACTGGTAAGCAGCCTTGCACGATTTTTCATCCGTTCACGGGCTTCTTTACTCTGCGGCTGAGCGATCTGTGTGTGCTTCACGCTGGCTTTAGACTTTTTCGCGGGTGAAGCCCAGGCCTGGGACGAAAACAGGACGAATAGCAGCAGAAAAAAAAATCCCGCTCTACGCCGGGAGAGTTCGGACGCAGGCGGAAAAGTGGAGACAATTGAGGTGGAAATAGACATAAGCAACACAAATACCTGAAAAATTAGCGTGCCGCCGAGGGCTGCTGCGCCACGCGATCGGCCAGCGGCTTAAGCACTTTTTCGCCATGCTGACCAAAGAATTGATACAGCGAAGCGCTAGCAGAATGGGTCAACACCATGATCTCAATACGGCGATTGGCCGAACTGAGCGGATGTTCAGGATCGAGCAGCATCTGGTCAGCCATCCCGCTAACCTGCAGCACTTTTCCGGTATCCAGCCCGCCCTTCGCCAGCGCTTTGCGCGCCTGCATGGCACGCTCGCCGGAAAGGTTCCAGTTGTTGTAAAGCTCCTGGTCACGAAAACGCGTCGCATCGGTGTGTCCGGTAATAATAATTTTGTTATCAATGGCGTTCAGCGCCGTAGCAAACTCCGTCAGTAGGCGGTTAAAAAAGGGAGTCAGAATGGCGCTGCTGCGCTGGAACATTTCTCGTTTTTGATCATCCTGCACCAGAATACGCAGCCCCTGCGGCACGATCTCGATTTGCAGATTAGACTGCGCCTCATAGGCTGAAGTGATCTTCATGATCACCCGGGCCAAATCTTCAATTTCCTGCTCTGAGCGGCGGTTCACGTCTTCCAGGCTTTCCCCCTGGCTTGCCGCATTGGTCAATGCCTGTAGCGCAGCAACATCCTGCTGAATATCCTGGCTGGCATCATCCGGCTTTGGCTTCCCGGCCAGAACAGTAACGCTGCCTCCGGAGCCGTTTGGCTGGGTAATCGGCACCCCGGACATGCCGTCAAACAGCGAGTCGCTGTTAAGCAAAGAGACAATCTCTTTCCGCTCTTCTTCGGTGACCGCCCCCATAATTAATTTCGTGGTGGTCACCAAAGGCGCAGAGCGTATTTCTGAAGTGTCCGCCCGCTTTACGCTTGACGCCCTGCCCGGCAAACAGATGGCGATCGATGCCGACCTGAATGCCGGATTAATCAATCAACAACAGGCCAAAACACGGCGTAAAGACGTTGCCAACGAAGCCGATTTCTACGGCGCGATGGACGGGGCCTCAAAGTTCGTGCGCGGCGACGCCATTGCCGGGATCATGGTGCTTATCATCAACGTGATCGGCGGGATTTGTATTGGTATTTTTAAATACGATCTTGATGCCAGCCACGCCTTCCAGCAGTACGTGTTGCTGACGATTGGGGATGGCCTGGTCGCGCAGATCCCATCCCTGCTGCTGGCGACTGCGGCAGCTATTATCGTGACCCGAGTAAGCGACGGCGGCGACGTTAGCCACGAAATTAAAACGCAATTGCTCGCCCGCCCGAACGTACTTTATACCGCCGCGTTCGTGATGTTTATTCTGGCCATCGTGCCGGGTATGCCGCATATCGCCTTCCTGAGCTTTACCGCCCTGCTGCTGTTTGCCGCCTGGCGGCAGAGCAAAGTGGTACAGCCTGCGCAGCAGCAGGATGATGACATTCTGGCGATTCAGGAGGTGCTCAGCCCCGACACGGAACCTACCGTCAGTTGGGACAGCATTCCGCTGGTCGAGCCGATTGGTCTGAACCTTGGCTACAAGCTGGTTTCGCTGGTGGATACCGCCAAAGGCAGCCCGCTTTCGCAGCGTATTCGCGGGGCGCGACAGGTTATCTCTGAGACCTGCGGCGTGCTGTTGCCAGAGATCCGCATCCGTGAGAACTTCCGCCTCAAACCCGCCCAGTACGCCATCCACATCAATGGTATTCGGGTGGCGCTGGGGGAAGTGAACTCGGAAAAGCTGATGGCGATCCCCGGCAGCGAACTGTACGGCGAGATTGACGGCGTGCTGGATACCGATCCGGCTTACGGCATGGCTATCGTCTGGATTGATCCCGACCAAAAAACGCGGGCGTTAAATCTTGGCTATCAGGTGGTGGATTGCGCCAGCGTGGTGGCCACGCACGTCAACAAAGTGGCGCGCCAGCATTTGCCCGATCTGTTTAATTATGACGATATCACGCATCTCCATGCGCGCCTGGCGCTGCAGGCGCCCAAGCTTGCGGAAGACTTAAATGCTGCGCTGAATTTCAGCCAGTTGCTGAAAGTGTACCGGCAGCTTCTGCTGGAACAGGTGTCGCTGAAAGACATTGTCACCATTGCCGCCACGCTGCTGGAAAGCGCCGCGGTGACCAAAGATCCGCAGTTGCTGTGTGCCGATGTGCGTTACGCCCTGCGGCGCGCTATTTTGCATAACATTAACGGTGACCGCAGTCAGCTTGCCGCCTACACCATTGATAACGAGCTGGAAAACCTGCTGCTGAACGCCCTGAATCAGGCCCAACAGGCCGGGAAAGTGGCACTGGACAGCTTCCCGGTTGACCCCAATATTCTGTCGCAGCTGCAAAATACCATGCCGATGATTTACGAGCAGATGAAGGCGAAAAGCCTGCCGCCTTTGCTGCTGGTTACCCCACAGCTTCGCCCGATTCTGGCGCGGTATGGCCGCCTGTTTAGCACCGGGCTGCATGTGTTGTCTTATAACGAGGTGCCGGACGACAGTGATTTGAAGATTGTCGGGACATTGGCGTGATTTCCCCCTCACCCCTGCCCTCTCACCATGGGGAGAAGGGCGAAACAAAAGCTAAGGGATACATTTCTTATCCCCTTTCCCTTCCAGGGAGAGGGAGAGGGAGAGGGAGAGGGTGAAGGTAACGATCTGAAGCGACGTTAAGTTTGAAAGAAGTGGCGGCTTGAGCAAAGCTACTTATCTAAAAATCGCAGCTTCCAGCCCTGGATTGTGCGCGGCAGCGGGTCTGCCTCAATGATCTTCGAGCGGTAAAACCTGGCTTCCTGCCTGCCTTTTTTACCCGGCGACGTTCGCGCCGCCCACATTTTACCTTCCGGGGTGTACATGATAATTGCCGTATGGCGATTTGCTTCACCACGGACCCACATGGCAATCACCTTCGCGCCAATATTATCTATATCATCCTGATAGATATAGACATTTGCGGAATCCACAAAACTCTGATAGTCATTGCCCACCATCTCTCTGAAGCGATTGTCGGTTTCAACATCCGGGAATATACCAATGGACAGCAACGTGGCTTTCGGACGTGGGTCCTTGACGCTTTTCACATAGCGTCCGTCAACAAATACCCCCACCGGCATCGACAATTTACAGCCCCATTCGCCATTACTGTGCACCTGGATTGAGCCATTCGGCCTCGGAATAAGCAGCAGTTTACAGTTACTGGTGCTTTGTACTTTCTCCACAATCACCATGCCGTATATTTTCTGGGCCTCTGCTGTGAAGTCGTCATGGTTTATGCCAGCCCAGGCTCTGATATCAAGGGTTAATGACCATTCTGCATTACGGCTAAAGGTTAAATTGCCCCCGCTTCGATTAGCTGCCGTGATGTTCCACCATTTCCCCTGCCAGTCAAAGTCCTCTTTCACCCCGGAAATTCGGCTGATGCCTTCATAGTAGGCTCGTTCAATACAGCCGTCGGAGGTACAGCTTTCAAGCGATTTTTCCCACTCCAGATAGTCTTTATGCACCTGCGCGCCATTACCCTTCACCAGCATAGAGCGATAAATGGCGCTCATCGTGCTGTCCAGCCAGTGCAGAGTGTCGTTATTGCAGATGGTGTTTTCCAGCGGCCTGGCCGCTCGCTGGCAATCAACCGCCAGCGCGTTTCCGGTATAAAAACCCAGCATTAATAATAGAGAGAGAAAAATTCGCTTGAGCATATTTAAGAGAAAACTCTGAATGAGAAGTGGCTATTCTGACCAGAACATATGCGGTTTGCAATCTCAGGCTGATTTCATGGCTAATTGAAATAAAAATGAAAATAATGCGTTAATAATATGCCATTAATGTGGGTGGAAGGGATTAATAGCATAATAATAACGGACGGGGAATATACTTCCCGTTATGCAGATTCGCGCGGCACCAGTTCACCAGAAATGATAATTCTCTGGGCAGGAAGTTCCGGCTGTTTGATTTTGCTGACAATTAATGCGGCGGCTTGTCGCCCGGTCTCTTCACTGGAGGCAGAAACATAGGTAAAGCTCGGCGAGGTCAGATTAATGTACATCATATCCTCAAAACCAATCAGCGAGACCTGCTGCGTTAAGAAAACGTCTTTCCCAACGGTACGACCCACTTGCTGAATACCGGTGATGGCGCCGATGATCGCCGCCGGAGAATGACACAGCATGGCGGTAATTTGGTTGCTCTTTTCCAGCATCAGGCGCGTGGCAAAAGCCGAAGCCGATGTGTCGTCTGCACATTCCGGCGCCCACTCTTCTCTGAACGGCAAGCCGTACTGCTGCAGGGCGCTGCGGTAGCCAGACAGCCGCTCGGCGCGGATCAGACAGCTTTTTGTGCCTCCCAGCCAGGCAATATTGCGGTGGCCGCGCTCAATGAGAAAACGCGTGGCCTGGTTACCGGCCTGACGATTATCCCGCCCAATCACATCGCGGGTGCTGGTAATGGTTGATTCAGAGATAACCACCGTGGGCAGCGGGCAGTCGGTAATGGCCTGGGGAACCGCCGCGGAGTGGCAGTCGGCGGCCAGATAAATGACCCCGGCAACGCCCTGCTGGCTAAACGAGGTCAGGCAGTTGCGCAGCTGTTGCTCTCCGTCGCGTGGCTGGCCAAGAAACACCATGTAGCCTTGTTTTTCGAGCTGCTGAACAACGCTCGCGGTGACGTTGACGGAGAAAGAGTTGTTAAAGTCACGAATAATCAGGCCGATCAGGTTAGAGGTGCTGGAACGAAGGTTGGCGGCGGCAACGTTATGCACGTAGCCCAGTTCCTTGATAGCGGCATTGACCTTATCAATGGTCGCCTCTGAGATCTTGCCCTTCTGGCGAAGCACCAGCGAAACCGTCGAAACCGATACGCCCGCCAGCTCAGCGACATCAATGATGTTGACCTTTTTCATTCCACCCCTGTAACCACACATCCATAAATTTCAGCCCCCTGAAACATACAGGAGGCTGAAAGGTATTACATTATTTACCGATCATCGTCGACATTGTCTGTGCAATAAATTGCGCTCTGGCACCAAATATGACCTGGATACCCGAATCGCCGACGAATACCACGCCACGAGCGCCCAGGCTGTTCAGGCCGTCTTTGTCGACCATCGAACTGTCGTCCACTTCCAGACGCAGGCGGGTGATGCAGGACCCCACGGAGTTGATGTTTGGTGCCCCGCCCAGCAGGCCGATGATATCGCCCGCCAGTTCGGTGTCGGTTTTGTCTCCCGCGTTAGCGGTGACTTCGGTACGGCCCGGCGTTTTCACGTCGAAACGGCGAATCACGAAGCGGAAAGTGAAGTAGTAAATCAGCGCCATCGGCACGCCCACAACCACCGCCATCAGGAAGTTAGTCTGGTAGCCGTTGAACGACGGCAGGATCCCGAAGGAGATGTAGTCGATCATCCCGGCGGAGAACGATTTGGCGATATGGGCATGCAGCAGGTACATGCACATATAAGACAGACCGGCCATCACCGCGTTGAACACATACAGAATCGGAGCCACGAAGATGAAGGTGAACTCAACTGGCTCGGTGATCCCGGTGAGGAAGCAGGTCAGCGCCGCGGAGAAGAGAATACCGGAGGCAATTTTCTTATTCTTGGTGTTGGCTTCATGGTACATCGCCAGACAGGCCGCAGGCAGCGCGAACAGCATCAGCGGGAACTCGCCCTGCATGAATTTACCAGCATTCTGGTAGCTGTCGCTGCTGAAGAACTTCACGCCCTCTTCCAGCATTTTGAACCAAATCGTCTGGTCGCCATGAATCACCTGCCCTGTATGGGTGGTGTATTCCCCGAAGGAGTACCAGAAGGACGGATACCAGATATGGTGCAGGCCCAGCGGGATTAATGCGCGCTCAACCAGCCCGAAGATAAAGGTTGATGCGGCCTGATTATCCCCGTTCACCACCACCGACAGCGCATCAATGCCGGACTGAATGTACGACCACACCCACGGCAGCACCATCCCCAACAGGAAGGAGAGAAACGCCGTCGCGATGGCGACAAAACGTTTGCCGGAGAAGAAGCCGAGGAATTCCGGCAATTGCATGGTGTGGAATTTGTTGTAGCACCACGCCGCCAGGATACCGGAGATTAGCCCGCCAAAAACGCCCATTTGCAGCGTCGGGATGCCGACCACCATGGCATATTTCCCGCCCGCAGAGGCCATTTCCGGCGTGATGTGCATGACGGTGCCAATGGTAATGTTGATGATAAACACCGACACCGCCGCCGACAGCGCGGCAATACCCGATTCTGCAGCAAGACCCACGGCAGAACCGATGGCAAACAGCATTGGCAGGTTATCGAAGATAACCCCGCCCGCGTTCATCATCAGCGGTAAGTGAAACTTATCGCCGAACGCCAGCAGTAAACCTGCGGCAGGCAGCAGAGAGATAGGCAGCATTAACGCACGGCCAATCATGGAAAGCTTTGATAACGATTTAACAACACTGGACAACAGACTCATGGACGTTTCCCCCGGTGCAGACGCAGTAACCGCGTTTTGTCTGTTCACGCGTTTTTATGGTAGGTATAACGTTCTAGTAGAACGTTCTACCTAGAGTGCCGAAACGGTTTTTGCCCCGCAACTGAATTCTGCGCTGTTGCCATATTGTTATCGAATATTTGAAGTGACGCAGGTTTTTAAGCCTGGTATTGATAAGGTAATTTGGTTCTGAGGCGGGAAAGGCTCTGCAACTCTCCTTCACCCAAACGGCAAGGAGAGTTGATACCAGCCCTTTTCGTTCTGAAAAGGGCGCGCGCGATTAAGGCTGAACGGTAATGCTCAGACTCTCAAAGACGACGGTCTGCCCCGCCACAATTTTGCAGCGCTTGCGGGTTTCAACTTCACCGTCCACCTTCACGAGGCCTTCGGCAATCACCGCTTTTGCCTGTGCGCCGCTTTCACACCAGCCTTCCAGCTTGAGCAAGTCGCACAGTTCAACGTGAGGGTGTTTACCTAATGAGAAGGTCGCCATTATTACTCTCCATCAACATCATGATATTCCTCGCAGGCCTGCAAGGTATTCTGAATTAGGGTGGCAACCGTCATTGGGCCTACGCCACCCGGAACCGGCGTAATATACGAGGCTTTGGCGGCTGCTTCATCATAAATTACGTCCCCGACCACTTTCCCGCTTTCCAGACGGTTGATGCCGACGTCCACCACAATAGCGCCTTCTTTAATCCATTCACCCGGAATAAAGCCAGGTTTGCCCACGGCGACAATCACCAGGTCGGCGTTCTCAACATGCTGGCGAAGGTTTTTGGTGAAACGGTGCGTTACGGTCGTGGTGCAACCGGCCAGCAGCAGTTCCATGCTCATCGGGCGACCCACGATGTTGGATGCACCAATGATGACCGCGTTCAGGCCGTAGGTGTCGATGTTGTAGCGCTCAAGCAGCGTCACGATACCGCGCGGGGTACACGGACGCAGGCGCGGCGCACGCTGGCACAGGCGGCCAATGTTGTATGGATGGAAGCCATCCACGTCTTTGTCCGGGTCGATACGCTCAAGCACTTTGACGTTATCGATCCCGGCAGGCAGCGGCAGCTGTACCAGAATGCCGTCAATCTCGGCGTCCGCGTTTAGCGCATCGATCAGCCCTAAAAGCTCCGCTTCGCTGGTGGTTTCCGGCAAATCATAAGAGCGGGAGACAAACCCAACCTCTTCGCAGGCTTTGCGTTTGTTCGCGACATAAATCTGGGACGCAGGGTTCGCTCCCACCAATACAACGGCCAGACCAGGGGCACGTTTTCCTGCGGCAACTCGGGCTTTTACTTTTTCAGCAACTTCAAGCCGGACCTGCTGCGCAATCGTTTTACCGTCAATAATCTTTGCTGCCATCAGAGAGAGAATTCCATCTGTAAACTTAAAGGAAGGGGGTTGCTGCTATTTTGTCAGATGCGCGGCCCGCTGTCAGGCACTGATGTGGGTTTATGCTCATTTGTCGCGCAGGTGGTTGAAAAGCCATTGACTCAAGAGGTGCTGACCGTATAATCCACCCCGCATCAAGCCGTAATGTTTCTCTGCATTACTCCGTGCGCCCTTAGCTCAGCTGGATAGAGCAACGGCCTTCTAAGCCGTAGGTCACAGGTTCGAACCCTGTAGGGCGTACCATTTTGAAGTCAACACACCTCTACTGAATTCGCTTTTTCTCCTTTATACTCCCTGATATTACTGAATTTTTCTGTCCTGAGCTCTACTGTGGTCAACTCAGTTACACCCAAATCAAGTGGTAGCTGGGGGCCTTTGAGGGGGCTCATCTCGTTCAATGGAAATTAGAGGCCCCTATGCCACTAAATGCGCGACAGATAGAAACTGCAAAACCCAAAGAAAAAGAATATAAGCTCACCGATGGCGGTGGCCTGTATCTGTTAGTAAAGCCCAGCGGTGCGAAGTATTGGCGCTTTAAGTATCGTGTTTTGGGGAAAGAGAAAAAACTGTCTATCGGAGTTTATCCTGATATCTCTCTGGCAGATGCCAGGCTTAAGCGCGAAGAAGCACGAAAAATTGTCGCTTTAGGTGGCGATCCGAGTAAAGAGAAGAAAGCTGAAAAGCTAGCTCAAAAGGCCAATGTAGAAAACACCTTTAAAGCGATCACATTGGAATGGCATGAATATAAACGCCCTAACTGGTCGAAGGGCTACGCTGAAGACATTATGGAAGCGTTTGAAAACGATATATTCCCGGATATCGGTAAACGCCCAATTGCAGAGATCAAGCCTCTGGAGATCCTCAACTCGCTTCGTAAGCTCGAAAAACGTGGTGTCCTCGATAAACTGCGTAAAATCCGCCAGGCCTGCAATCAGGTATTTCGCTATGCCATAGTCACCGGCAGAGCTGAAACTAACCCTGCCTCTGAACTGGCAAGTGCCTTGACTGCGCCTAAATCTACCCATTATCCCCATCTGCTAGCTGATGAACTCCCTGCTTTTTTGCAGGCTCTTGCCGCGTATTCTGGTAGTCCGATAACCCGACTGGCGACTCGAATTCTGATGTTGACTGGAGTTCGCACTATCGAACTTCGCCTGGCTGAATGGAAAGAATTTGATTTTGATAAGCGGGTTTGGGAAGTGCCGATAGAAAGGATGAAAATGCGTCGTCCACATCTGGTGCCATTGTCCGATCAGGTTGTGGCAGCACTACGTGAAGTCCAGGCTGTGACAGGTCGTTATAACCTAGTATTTCCTGGACGGAACGATATAACCAAACCAATGAGCGAAGCGAGTATCAATCAAGTACTAAAAAGGATTGGGTATCACGGAAAGGCTACGGGGCACGGTTTCCGGCACACGATGAGTACTATTCTGCATGAACAGGGCTATAACACGGCATGGATCGAGTTACAGCTGGCTCATGTAGATAAAAACACTATTCGTGGCACGTACAACCATGCGCAGTATCTTGAACAGCGTAGGGAGATGTTGCAGTGGTATGGGGATTATATTAGTCAAATTGGAATATCCAGACTTAATATTGCCTCATAATGATTCTTGTTAGCCTGAGTGCGGATTCGGTGGATAGGATTAAAGGTTTAAGTAGAGCACCTCCTGAATGGAGGTGCTTTACGGATGTATTTTTATTTTGGATTGCATTCCAATTTTGGCCTCTGATACCGAATATGCCCCAACCGTCATCAGGAATAATCGACTTCTGACAGCCATTTTTATTGATATTTCCTCTGCTGGCAATCACTCATCAAGACACCATTTTTGGTCAGTATTTCAGCCTGAGTACGCGTATCTGTTGGATCTTAGCTCTTTCCTAATCGTATTTCACTGCACAACCTAAATCGCGCTGGATTAGCTTTACCGCATCGTTTTCACCAGTATCGGTAAAGGATACTTCGTATCCCGAAATTGTAATAAAGGCTGACAACCGTGTATCTCTCACTCTTTCTAGCAACTATCGTGAACCGTTCCGTTAGCCAGACATCAAGAGTGCGGTAGCTTTTTTAATACCGTACTCGACTCCTTCAGTCGATGATCTCTTGTTAATCCATCCAGATACTGTCCTGACTGTCTTTAGCCCCTACTCAATCATCGCAGCCCCGGCCCTCCGGGCCGGAACAGCATCGCTTTTAGAAGGGTGTTGTAACTAAACATCGAGAGACTGCAGGCGATGTTGCGGTGAGTCTGGTGAACACACCCGTAAGCGCCTGACGGCGCTAACGCGGAGATACGCCCCGCCGGCGGCTACGCCTTGTCGGGACCACTCCGACGGCGTACAGCGGCTTCTTCATCGCGGTTAGCGGGTATGGCTTAGCAGGAAGGGGGGTTAGATAGGCAATACCTGTCAACAAGGTGACCGGCGTAGCCGGGTCACGGCGCCCGTTACCCACGTCGTTCTCTTCAGCTCCGGCCGGCGCCTTTATGCCCTAGAGGGCATAACATACTGGTGAGAACCACCATTTTTAGGGGATAGTTCCGGATCAATGAAAATACACCGTTATGTGGCAAAGCCCATAAAAATCCCCCTTCTTGTAAGCAGCAGTGGTTTCCTATATGCCTTATTGATATACAGACGTCGTTACTGGCACACAAAACTAACACTCGTGCATGATGATGCAATTATTCTGCATTTTTGACAATTTAATAATAAATGCGTCAAATTTTTTTACTTAAAATTTATTCATGTTTTTCAGTCAGTAACGCGACTCAAATCAGATTAACAATCTTTATAATGTGCTCATTGTTAGGTTTTTTGTCTGCATAAAAGCGACCATTCAGAATTAATTAGGTTTTTTAGTGTTTTTTTTGGTGTTATATTTCGGATATGGTGATTTTTTTTATCACACATGGCAGATTAAATTCTGCATTGAATAAAATCCATTTTTTTTTATGCTCATTGCTTTTAATTAACTCATTGAAAATAGTACAAATACTGAGTTTTTTTCTTTTCTTTCTGATAATTGACGGACTGATGTTACCTGTGGAAAATATGAAGCCATTACGGAGGGGGGGGCTTTCTTAAATAAAACTTATTTATTTACCTTTTACATTTGGAATCAATAAAAGCCAGAAGGATGTGTAAATTAGTAAAAAGAAAAATATCTCTCATTTGTCAATGCAATTTTTTAAGTAATGGAATATTTTCCATTCTTGGGAATGGTGAACACATAGAGAATGCGATTGAAGAAAGTAGCTCTTTAACACCGCATTCAATGATGCGCCGTTATGACAATGAAGATGACGTATATATTCAATTTTGTAGAGGGGGAGTTGAGAAATTATCTTTAATTCATTTTTTTATGTTGCTTCCTTCGAAGCCACGCGTCATCGTTATTGTAAATGATTCACATAAACCAACTTTAAAATTGCTTCGTGCCATGGGGGTGCTTTTTATTTTTTCACTGAGTGACTCACTCAGTGACTTTGAAAAAATATTACAGTGCTCTACGAATGATAATTATATAAGTCCGGATTTGTTTGCCACTATACATCCTGTTCAATCGTCCACCGCCAGGGCGATGAATCGTGATTTTTTCAATGGCATAAAATATTTAACACTGTCGGAAACGAATATTATTCTCTATTTGCTTAATGGCATACCACCTTGGTTAGTGGCAAGAAAGCTATGTATCTCAGTTAAAACAGTCAGTTCGCACAAGATCAATGCACTGAGAAAAATGAACCTTAGTGGGATCAATGAATTTTTTATTCCGTAGAGAATAAATTGTCTGAAACTGATGCTCAGTGAGGACATTTACCACCGCATTTGTCGGTATTACGTATCAATCCAAATAAAAAGGATGTATGAAAATGAATGTAGCTAAGAAAACAATCTGTGCACTCGCTGTAATAGCGAGCATTTCTACTGCTGTCAGAGCCGAAAACGTTGATGTAAAAGTCGTAGGCACCATCACACCAACAGCCTGTAAACCTGTGCTTGCTGGAGGAGGGACTGCTGATTACGGCACTATTCCACCACAATCACTCTCGAAAGATACCTACACTGTCCTGCCGCTGAAGGCTATTGATTTCAGCATCACCTGTGATGCGCCTGCTAAGGTTGCTGTGCACGCAGTAGGATCAAAACCAGATACCTCAACAGATTTTACTGAAACCACGTCTTCTGGTATGAATCCTTTCAAGGGAGAGTTATGGGGCGTAAAATCGGTAAATGTCGATGGTCTGGGAAAAACAGATGATGGCCGTAATATTGGAGGATACGGCATCCGATTAGACCCTGATTCCATCTCTGTTGATGGTAAGAATGCAACATTAATTCGCCGTGGTAAGCCTGGTGATGCCTGGGAATTGGCGACTGATAAAGGTTCCTTCTATTCGATGTATAACGCCGCAAATTACTCTCTGTCTTGGGGTAATGGTACCGACATGGAACCTATTGCCGCAAAAACCGTAGCTGGAAAACTCGATGTGCAGGCATATATCACAGAGACCTCTGCTCTTGATCTCACCAAACCCATCAAACTAAACGGCCTGAGCACTCTGGAGCTGGTCTACCTGTAAGTTTTATACAGACTGGGTTTCTTACCCAGTCTTGCTGTCCGCCATAGTTTCTCTGACTCGGATTATATTACACATGAAGTTCTCAGCTTTTTTAGCGGCCACTACAGCCGGTCTTTGGCTTTTCACTATTAGCGCCCATGCTACCGGCATGTTGCCTGAATCGTCGGTGGTTATTGTCGAGGAAGGGGATGGCGAAGGTGCGATCAACCTGCAAAACACCGATAATTTCCCCATGTTGCTGTTGACCACTCTGCAGAATATCAAACAGGACAGTGAAAAACTGCTGATTGTAACGCCACCTGTTGCCCGCGTTGAACCCGGTAAAACTCAGAGAGTCCGCTTCATGTTGGTTGCCAAAAAACCGTTAAAAACAGAACGTCTCGAACGTGTCGTATTTGAAGGCGTGCCTCCGCAGGAAAAAGACAAGAGTATGGTGCGCATGACTGTGCGCCAGAACCTGCCAGTCATTATTCGTCCTGCCGGCCTTGCTCGTGATGAATCCCCCTGGAAGCGTCTGATATGGTCACTAAAGGGAGGCGAGTTGAGCGTCAGTAACCCGTCTGCGTACGTCGTACGACTAGGACAAGAGGTATCAACCTTACCAGGTAAAGTGGCCTGGATACTTCCACATCCTTATGTTCTACCAGGAGAAAAACTGACGTTGTCCCCCAAGACGAAGCTGATTCGAGGCGCTACGACAACTGCCAGTAAAGTACACATCTCACCTGCTACCACTTGGGGTTTCACAGTAGACAGTTATGACGCACCTATCACGCCTTAAAGATTCATAAGATTAATATGTTGCAGATGAAACCGTGCTGTGTGTGCCTCCGGGGGCTTTTGCTGTTAATCATAGCGCTCTGCCTTATCTCTGCTAAGGCAGCAGAAAATGATCCTCACCTCTTTAAAAACGTTACCTTTGATACAAGCATACTGAGGGCGCGAGACATTGACCCTGATATTGCAGATCTTTTTGGTCAGGCTCCGCGTTTTCTATCTGGTGAAAATTCCGTTGCTCTTTTCGTCAACGGTAATAGCCGCGGACGAGTGCGAGTGAAATTTAATGAGGTTGGTTCGCTTTGTGCCGACCGTGACTTTCTGCGTGTAGCGGGGCTGGTGTCTCCCTCCGGATATACTGATTTTGTTGGCTGTTTTGACCTGCGCCAAGCCTGGCCGCAAGCCGAAGTACACTCCGAACCTGGGGAAGGTCAAGTTCTTATTGTTGTTCCACAAGAAGCGCTCAGTGTACCGGGTAAAGAGGATGGTCACTGGCAGCACGGCGGAGTTGCCGGCATGCTTAACTACAATGCTCAATATACGCGTTCCTCCGGATCTGCCGGGGGATTTAACTTTGGGCAGATCAATACTGAAGCCGGGTTCAATGTTGATGACTGGATTGTCCGTAGTCGTCAGACGTTTACCCGTTTTAATGGTGAAGACCGCATTAATCACCAGTCTAGCTATGCGCAGCGTAGTTTCATCGGTATTAAAAAGGTTCTGCAGGCTGGTCAGATAAACTTCTCCAACTCGCTGTTCGGCACTGGACAGGTATTGGGTATGCAACTATTTCCTGAGACTGCGCTGACATCTGGTCAAAGTGGTATAGGGCTGGTCGAGGGGCTTGCACAGACGCAGTCTGTGGTTGAGGTCCGTCAGTCTGGCGTACTTGTATACAGCACCATAGTTCCTGCTGGGCCATTTCGTCTAAAAGGGTTTTCCCTGATAAATACCTATAACGATCTGGACGTCACACTCACCGGCATTAAAGGTGATATACGGAAATTCATTGTACCCGCGGCCACTTTGCTGTCGCGTGTGCCACTGGTCTCACCGGGACTTTCGTTTGGTATTGGGCGAGTCGATCAGGAGACTGACAAGTCGCCGATGCTTGGCACGATATCCTCCGGCTGGCCGCTCACGGCGTTCACTAACCTGAACGCAGGTTTACTGGGGTCAGCTCCTTATCGTGTTGGAGCGCTTGGACTGGATACGCAGTTGTTTAAGTCAACTCGCCTTAGCCTGCAGAGCACCCTGGCGGAAGATGTGGACCACGGTAATAAAGGTAGCTTACTCGCCGCCCAGCTCAGCCATAGACTGAATGAGCACTTGAGTATCAACATCAACGGACGTCAGCAAACAGCTGGTTATCGCGAATTGACTGATGTTCTACAACGGACTGATCAGGATACCACCTACAGTAAGAGCCGTAACCGATATCAATGGGGTAATGGCGTCAGTTGGGCATCAGAGAAGTTGGGGACATTGTCACTTTCGTGGGCTCGCAGCTCCACCTTTGACGGCAACAAAACCGATTATTTGCGCGGTAGCTGGAGTCGACAGTTTGGACGTGTCTATCTCGGGGTTAGTCTGGAACACAACACTGGTAATCTCTGTGGTCAGGCTGATGACCTACTGTATGTATCATTTAGTATGCCGCTGGGCGAAGCGCGTGATATCAACAGCTACCTAAATACATCCAAACGAAGTGCCCGGACAGGTATTAGATACAGTGACCGTACTAGCCAGGATCGGGGCTGGAGTATTGCCACCGATCGTGACGTAAGGAATAAGCTTACGTCTGTCAACGGCAACATAGATTTCGTGACGGCGGTCAGTCAGTTGAACACCAGCATCAGCCGTGACAGTGACAATTACACAACCTGGTCAACGGGTGCCAATGGTGCGGTTGTGATGGATGAAAATGGTATCACCCTGTCACCTTACCCCGTATCAGATACTTTTGGTATTGCACGTGTGGGACACGAGTCTGGTGTCCGGCTGAATACGCCGGCAGGTCCAGTATGGACCAACCAGAGGGGATATGCAGTGATACCGACCCTGACTGGATATCGGCGTTCAGTCATTCAGGTAGATACCCGAAGTCTGGCCAAAAATGTCGATATCGGTAATGCGTGGCAAGAGAGTGAGGTGGTCCGCGGTGCCATTGGGCGGGTGGACTTCGATGTGCTTCGCACACGACGAGTGCTGGTCAAAACAAAGATGGTTGATGGAAGCGAACTGCCATATGGCGCAAGCGTTTTTAATGCTAAAGGAAGGTTGGTCACAGTAGTTGGGGACGATGGAACCGTATTCGTGCCTGATGCTGCCCCGGGAATGAATCTGGAGGTACAAAATGCCGGTGAGACGGTGTGCTCGATGAAACTAGCGCTTCCGGAGGTAGCAGACAAAGCTGGCCTTTATGAAAACGCGACGGCGATTTGCCGGTGAGGAGAAGCGATGAATATGTTTTATGGACGGTTCTTACTTGTTCTTTTGATAGGGATGACGGGTGCCAGAGCTGCTCCATCCTTTATTCCCCCAAGCCAAGAAGTAATTCCAATACAGGAATTACCGCTGGATACACGTTGCAGTCTTACGGTCAGCAATCCAATGGTCGATTATGGAGTGATGTCTCGCTGGCAATTGAAAGATATGGGGGGAGGAATGGTCTCTCCTGGAGGACGCTCGTTGACAGTGAGTGTTGTCTGCCCCTACACCAGGAAGATGCGTTTAAGGGTTGAAGGTGAGAGGAATGAAAGGGGATTACGTTACGGAGAACATGGCTTTACTCGTCTTTATCTGCTTGATGCTCAGGTGGATGGCAATGCAGTGGCGTTGAGTGAGATCACGCCTGCTGAAGTTATCAAGGATAACGGAAAGCATACATTGGCATTGTATCCAGGAGAATGGTTCTCACCAGTCATGAATGGAAAATTGGCTGAAGGAAAGACATTTACAGCTCGGCTGGATGTACAACCGATGCTGACAGAAAGCGATGCGCGAGTTAGCCGTCGGCAACAAAATCAAACGGTGTTAACACTGTTACTGGACGACTGAATTGACATAAAACAAAGATACATCGGCGCAATATCGAGAACATATAGACGCGGCGCCATAATGTTGTAAAAAGGCAGGTATCTTACGATACCTGCCTTTTTATATACACAACCTGGAAGATCACATCTGATATGTTGAAGTTAATTTAAATATTAAAGAATTGAATTTATCCTTGATGATACATTATTGCCAATTTCTGCGTGTGATGTCTGTCTGATTAATCGTGTTTAACAAGTATTATGTTATGCTTAGGTTTTATTAATTATAGCAACACTCTCCATCTTTCAGGTTAAGCGCATAAAAAAACCAGTTATGTTAGAAGGTTAAGCTTAGATGTAACGGTTATAGATATAATTGATAGAGAATTAGAATTTACTAGATAACTTTTCATGTACTATGAATTTGAATCGCCACTGATAATCTAGACACTTCCGAGCCGTTGATAATAGTGGTTTTCATATTCTGCCGGCGACATCTGATCGCTGGAACCATGCCGACGCTTACTGTTGTAAAACATTTCGATGTAATCAAAAATATCGCTTCTGGCTTCGCCTCTCGTTCCGTAGATCCTTTTCTTAATCCGTTCGCGTTTCAGTAACTGGAAAAAGCTTTCAGCAACCGCGTTGTCATGGCAGTTACCGCGACGACTCATGCTGCCTTTCAGACCGTGTGATTTCAGGAACGACTGCCACTCATGGCTCGTGTACTGACTGCCCTGATCAGAGTGAACCAGTACCTGTTTTTGAGGACTACGCCTCCACACCGCCATAAGTAATGCGTTCAGGACAATCTCTTTTGTCATGCGGGGTTGCATTGACCAGCCGATAACTTTTCGGGAGAACAGGTCAACCACCACGGCCAGATACAGCCAGCCTTCGTGGGTTCGGATGTAGGTTATGTCCGTCACCCAACGCTCATCCGGTGAGTCCGGATTGAACTGCCGCTGGAGCCTGTTGGGTGTCACGATGCTGGCTTCGCCTTTACGTGCCCGTGGGCTACGGTAACCAACCTGAGCTTTTATTCCGGCACGCTTCATCAGCCGCCAGACCCGGTTCACTCCGCACTGCTGTCCGGTATCACGCAGATCGAGATGGATCTTGCGATAACCATAAACGCAGCCAGACTCAAGCCAGAACTGTTTGATCTGCCCGGACAGCATCTGGTCTGTCTGGTGACGCTGTGAATGTGGCTGCTGAAGCCAGAAATAAAATCCACTCGGATGGACATCCAGAACCCGACAGAGCAGACGAACTGGCCAACAACAGGAGTTGTCACGGATAAAGGCGTACCTCAGTCGGACAGCTTTGCGAAGTACGCCGCGGCTTTTTTTAATATGTCCCGTTCGTCAGTAACCCGCTTCAACTCATTCTGAAGACGGCGGATCTCGGCCTGAGCATCTAACTGTTCATTATTAGTGGAAGAATCCGGACCGTACTTCTTTATCCAGGCGTAAAGACTGTGAGTGGTGATATCGAGACGTGTTGCAACACTGGAAACAGAATGACCACGATCAACAACCTGTTTGACTGCTTCAATTTTAAACTCTTCAGGATAACGCTTACCGCTCATGGGCACCTCTCTTTAAGTCATTTTAAATGACTCTGAGGTGTCTGTTAAACCTGTGGCTATTCACCGCCTCTTTCATGAAGTATTTGCTCTCGTTCAGGAAAAAGATAAGAGAAGACATAAAACTCGTTCTGGAGTTGGTGGAAGGCAATGGAGCAATACTGACGGATAGCATGATTGATGCAATAAAATCACTGTCAGAAAACAATATAGATATTGCAATTGATGATTTTTGCAACAACTCCATATCCATAAAGTACATTGAAGCAATGGGTTTTTACATGCTCAAACTCGACAGGGAATTGTCTCTAACTCATGGTAACAGTCTGATTTATGAAAGTACGATAAAATCGTTAGTTTATTTATCCTCTCTGGTCAATACCATACTCGTTGCTGAGGGTGTTGAAACCAAAACCCAAAGAGATTTACTTTATAAGTGCGGGGTAAATTATATGCAAGGATACTATTTTGGTGCGCCGGTATCAATTTAGAAGATACTACCATCCTGGCCAACTAAATAAATAGATCAATGCAATAGAAATTACATTCACTGAATAACAATGACATTCTAATTTGACATTAAGCAACACCATTTCACCACTATTAAATAAAAAATGACATATACAGAAAAAGACCACCCACGCTTAAGGTGGCATAACGTATTATTTTTTAAAGGGTCTGAATTCCAAATGAATGAGGCTATATTATCGCTTACAGAAAAATACCGGAACCCCACCTCTTAAAAAAAGGTAATCATCTCCCTGAGGAAGAATATCATAAATCACACTCGACCCTTTATTATAATAAAACTCAGGCAGAATCCTTTTAATCTTTTCTTTTTCATCACTTAGTTCAACTGTATTTTTTGTTGCAGTCAGTACAAATGACTCTTTAACCTTCTTAATATCAAACATTGCAGAAATAACAATATTACTGACTTTAATTGAATCACTTTCAAGTACTCCACTTAGAACAACCGTTCCCTCACTGCCGGAAAATGTCATTCGCGCATTAGCATGAAGCACAACGTCATTGTAGGATGCAGAATATACCCCATTACAGCTAAAGTGATTGGCATGATAACGCTTTAGCCCGCCCACCGAGATGACAACCATAAGTAAAAAAACAAAAAATGATATCATCATTAAATATCGTCTATTATTCACTCATCAACTCCCCACGAAAAAATAAGCTGACTTGCAATTATTTTTTTTATTCCTTCCCAGCGGCTGCGTACATGAAATAACAGAAATGTCAGAAAATAGATTGCTGTAGGAAACATAATGCCATGGCGTTTTTTCACATTTACTGATTAACTTATCGGTAACAAACTTGATATCTCTTTGTGTCGTTACTGAGGTATATATATTGCAACCATCATTATTAATGTACGCATGATAGCTAAGAAAGTACGAAGACTGACGTGATGTACCGGCAACAAATAACGCCGAGGCAATGGTCGTCAAGACAGCCAATGAAATGATGACCATAGGATGGAGCATTTTATTTTTTACAGCGTAGTTTGGAGCAACATTAACACAAGGAGCTGGCTCTTTTTTTACCTCTATCGGATTTTCATGGCTCTCATGGCTCTCATCATACTCAACTTTCTCCGAAGAAATTTTTTCAACTTTTATCTCGGTATTAATCGAAAAACCTATTCTGGGGATTGTTTTTATTAAATTGAGACCAGGACTTAACTTTGACAGCGCGCGGCGAATGAGCGAAATATTTTGATATAGGTTGTTGGGTGTGATCATGCTCTCATTCTCACCCCAGACATATGAGTATATAGTTGCCTGATCAACAATTCCGTTGCGTGATATTAGTAAAAGAAAGCATTTTGTTGTGGGGGTATTAAGAGTTTCAACATTGGCCTCGTCATTCACACGATACAAAACCCGCTTATCAGGATTGAAGATTATCTCATCATTAATCACATAGTTATATGAACCACTTGAGCTACACTGCTCCATTTCCACTTATCCTTAGTCTCCAATAGGCATGTATTCAACTCCGTGTACTATTCAGTTATGGGGAAACCGCAGTAGGCAACAGCACCGGAGAAAGGACCTTACCCAAATAACGATCTTAACACAAAGGCAAAAAGCTAAACAAGTTAAGACTCATCTTAATTAAGAGCGGAAATTTAATTTCCCATCCATTAGCTTTTACTGCTTTGATTAATAATGGTTAATTAATAACATTTTCATTGCGAAGAAATACACCTTCCTGTCTAATTTCCCAACTAGCGGATGATGACGATTACACTTGCCGGTCACAGACATGATAAATAAGGATCATAGCAATATCATTTCATGATTCTGATTATGAGAATTTAGCTATAAAAACCTCATCAAACTTGTTAAATATTTGTTTATCTCCGGTGTTTTCTTTCATAACACCACATTTAAGAAATGGCTTCCAACGGCCGTTACGCTAACTGCATGACTTTTTTTTCCAAATAATTTTTTAACACTCAATCTTTTATTTGATGGATAAGCGCATGAGCAATACACAACATAACACACCTGAAAGAAGCTTAATTAAAAACCATTAAGATCGTATGATACGCTTTGCAGGACGTTATTTATCTTTAATCATCTAACTAAACCCCTCTGCTTAAAATTAATTTAATTTCTAGCAAGAATTTATTAATTCACTAAAAACATCAACAATTCAACAAAGCCACCTGAAAAGATACAAACACATAGAAAAACTCAATGCATGGTTTCCACAAACAAAATTAATATTACCTGGGTAAATAAAACTCATATACCACGACAATAACGGCAATTAAATTTATTATCACAGTAATAATAAACCAGCGTCTGAACGGCTGTTTCTGAGTTTTATGGCGAAAACTTTGCTGAGCCAAAATCGCCCCGGGCCAACCACCCGTCAGCCCAAAGAGAAGCAATGTTGCCTCCGGCACGCGCCGCCAGCCTTTTACCGCAGCCAGTTTGTCCCCGCCGTAAACCAGCAGCGTAAGCACATTCACCAGTACAAACCACATGCCCAAAGAGTGAGGCACAAAAGCGCTGCCCAGCGCGGCGAGCATCAGAAGAAAATAGCAGAAATGATTAAGAGTCATCAGTTACCGCAGTAATATGCCATTGAAAATAAGACGAAATGATACCTAAAAATTGTTTATGGGTCCTGCCGGGTTGTTGGGCGGTTCAGTCACTTAATAAATAACGGCCATTATCATTAGCCAATGAATTATTTCAAAAGAAACATATTCGCTATCTATCTTATTGAATAGTTTGAGATCGTCGGTAAGCAATTGTGGCAAATGACACGCTCTTTTACTTTTCCTCGCCAGCGCATATTTCTAGCCGCAGTAGACTTATCGGTACCGCCATCTCCTCCCGGAGCTGGTACCCAAAACGCTAATGTCAGCAGGTGAATAACATGCATAAAGCCATCAAAATGCTGCTTGCCAGCACGATTTGCTTGCCTTTATTCGCCGCAGCGGCCGACCCCGTCATTCCCTGGGCCGACAACAGCGGTGGAACCGAAAGCCAGCACATTGCCGCCATGGGGCAAAACCTTAACGGCCAGCATCAGGCCATCAGCAAAACACAGGAAGGTGTCTGGGCGGATAACAGCGGTTCGATAGGCGCTGACGAACAGGCTCTAAACAGCGGTAAACCCGCTTTTGCCGGTGACCCAAAACTGATGCCTCATCAGGGCTAACCACGCTGCACAGGGCCTCGCGCCCTGTGCCTTAAAACCGCAGCCCCCAGCCCTCAATCACGCCCGGCAATTGTGAAAGTAAATAGAGCACCAGTCCGACCGAGCCCCCCACCAGCGTGCCATTAATGCGAATGAACTGCAGATCTTTGCCAATGTTGAGTTCAATCTGCCGCGACATGTCTTTTGCGTCCCAGCTTTTCACCGTGTCGGCAATGTGCCGGGTGAGAAAAGCTGAGAAGTCCGGCGCGATATGCCGGGCAGCCTGCTCAAGGTGCTCATTCAGCGAGGCCCGCAGCGAAGCATCGGCCGTTAGCGTTTCCCCGAGCCATTGCCCCGCTTCGGCAATGCGCTTTTGCACCCGCGAATCATCGCGGGCGATATCTGTTTTCAGCCAGTCCCGCAGGTCATTCCAAAGCTCGCCGAGGTAGAGATTAAACTTCTCATCCTCCTTCAGGTAACTTTTGATCGTTTCCGCTTTAGCCGCCATTTCCGGGTCATTTTTCAGGCTGTCGATAAGCCGCTGCACGGCGCGATCGAATGCCCGGCGAAGCTGGTGCGTTTTGTCCTGGCTCACGTCATCCAGCAGAGAGTTAACGGCGTCTGACACCAGCTCTGCGCTTTGCTCGCCCAGCCATTCGGTGGGCAGCACTCTGGCCTTAACCGGGTGCTCAGTTTCCAGCCAGTGGACGATCTGGCGGGCAATAAATTCCCGGCTGGAAGGTTTCTCGAGCAGCGCCAGCAGTTGAGCTATGACCGAGTCGAGCAAGCCCTGATGGCGATTATTTTTCGTCAGGCTTTCCAGCAACAGCGCGCTGGAATAACTGAGATCGACTTTATCAATAGCTTTGTGCACCGCCCGGCGAATCAGCCCCTGAATCCGCGTGTCATCGGTCAAAGACAGCCAAGCCTCCATCACCTTGAGCATATGCCGCCCTACCTGCTGAGCATTTTCGGGCTGCCGGAACCAGCTCCCCATCATCTGCGCCGGTTCATGGCGACGAATCAGGTCAATCAGCGACTGAGTATCCAGAAACTTTTCCTGCACGAACTTGCCGAGATTCTCGCCGATACGGTCTTTATTACGAGGAATAATGGCGGTATGACGGGCGATAAACGGGATCGGTACGCGACGAAACAGCGCCACCACAGCAAACCAGTCCGCCAGGGCGCCGACCATCGCCGCTTCAGAAATAGCTTTCAGGCCGCTGACCCAGAAACTGGGCGGCAAAAATAAGGTCGCGACAAACGCTGCGGCGGCAATCAGCAAAAGCGAGAGCGCCAGCCGTTTGGCGCGCTTTAATTCGGTGAGTTTTTCCATTACCTAAGCGTAGCGCCCGTCTCTGCCACCAGCCAGTCATGGAACAGCGTCACCTCCGGGCGTCGACTGGAGCGTTCTGAACGCACGATAAAATAGGACCAGGTCAGCGGCCATTTGTGCTGCGGGAAAAGCTGGCGCAGCTGCCCAAGATCGATCAGTTGCTGGACCAGCGCTTTGCGCACAACCGCCACACCACGCCCGCTTAGGGCAGCCAGAATAACGGCCGACGTAGAGTTAATGTGCAGGCCGTTTTGCTCACACAACGCCACGCCAATGTCCTGAGAAATCGTTTCCCACTCCGGGAAATTCGCCCCGGGATGCGGTGTATCATCATAGATAAGCTTCTGTTTCGACAGCCAGTCAGCTTCGGTGACGCCGGTCAGCAAATGCGGGCTGCAGACAATCACCGCCTCTTCATCCATTAACCACGTTGACTTCAACCCGGGCCAGTTGCCGGGGCCGCAGCGTATGCCGACATCGGCCTCGCCGTGCAGCACATCGGTCAGTTTTTCCGTGACGTTAAGGCGCAGGTCGATGCTGTCATGCTGCTCGGAAAAGCGGTTGAGGCGCTCCATCAGCCAGTTCATCATCAGTACCTGAGAAGCGGTAATCACCACCACCGCGCGGGCTCTGGCACCTCGCAGCTTGTTCAATCCCTGTTCCAGGCTGTCCAGCCCAACGGTAATGTCCTGCAGCGCCTCCCTCGCTTCCTCCACCAGCGTAAGTCTTTCTTTTCCGCTGCGCGTGCGGTGCAGCAACGGATGGCCGACCCACTCTTCCAGAGAACGAACAAGCTGCCCCACAGCGGCGGGCGTTACGCCCAGCTCTTCCGCCGCGCCGGTAAAACTGCCGTGGCGTGCCGTGGCTTCAAAGGCGTGCAGCCATTTCAGGCGATTCAGCGATCTCATATTTTCTCTTCGACAAAGGACGACACACCGACAAGATAGTTTTTCTTTCTCGATATGCAAGTTCTTATGCTTCGTCAGGCCGAAATAGGTTTGGCATTCTGTCGCCATTCCGAAGCGCCACGCAGGCAGCTTCACCTTATTAAGCAAAGATAAACGAGGTCATCATGTCTACATCATTCGCAGGTAAGAAACTTTTAGTTGTTGGCGGCACCAGCGGTATGGGTCTGGAAAGCGCCCGTCAGGTGCTGGAAAACGGCGGGAAAGTCGTGCTGGTCGGGAATCGCGCGGAGAAAGCCGAACAGGCACGCCAGGCGCTGTCTGCCCTCGGGGAAGTGTCCGTCATCGTCGCAGACCTAATGAGCAGCGAAGGGATGCATAAAGTGATGGACGTGATTAACGCCGAGCACCGCGACATCAGCCTGCTGGTGAACGCCGCCGGGGTCTTCTTCCCGAAAGCCTTTACCGAACACGAAGAGGCGGATTACGACATGTACATGAACATCAACCGCGCGACCTTCTTCATTACCCGCGAAGTGGTGAAAAACATGGTTGCCGCCGGCATCAAAGGCTCAATCGTCAACATCGGTTCCATGTGGGCGCAACAGGCCATCGGTGCCACGCCTTCTTCCGCCTACTCCATGGCGAAAGCCGGTCTGCATGCGCTGACGAAGAATCTTGCCATTGAGCTGGGTTCGCACGGTATTCGCGTCAACGCGGTTTCTCCGGCCGTGGTGCATACCCCAATTTATGAAGGCTTCATTCCTAAAGAGGATGTGGCGGGCGTGATGGGCAGCTTTGATAGCTTCCACCCGATTGGCCGCGTAGGTACGCCACGCGACGTTGCCGAAGTAGTGAGCTTCCTGCTGTCCGACAATACCACCTGGGTGACAGGCGCCCTGTGGGACGTTGACGGCGGCGTGATGGCGGGTCGTAACTAGGCGCGATCGCCCCTCACCTCAGCCCTCTCTCCAAAGGGATGAGGGAGAAAATAAAAGCCTGGGAAACATTGGTTATCCCCTCTCTCTTCCAGGGCGAGGGGATAAATGCCTTATTTCCCCGCCAGATCACGGCGAAACCGCATCGTTAGTGCCAGAATGGTTGAAACGTTACCAAAAGGAGCTGAACGATGTATAAAACCATCTTAATGCCGGTGGATGTTTTTGAAATGGAGCTCACGGATAAAGCTATTCGCCATGCCGAATATCTGGCGAAAGAGTCTGAGGGCACAATCCACCTTCTGTACGTCCTGCCTAAATCTCCGCTGTTTAATACCCACGGTTTTTCCTCTGACATCCGTAAATTCGACGAATACCTGAAGAAAAACGCCGAAGAAAAGATGGAAGAATTGCGCGGGCACTTCTCACTGCCGAAAGAACGCGTCGTGCTGGAGATTCGCTACGGCTCGGTGAGGGACGAAGTGAACGAAGTCGCACAGGACATTCATGCGAATGTGATCATTGTCGGTTCGAAGAACCCGTCTATTTCCACTCACCTGCTCGGCTCCAACGCTTCCAGCATTATTCGCCATGCCCGCTTCCCGGTCTTTGTGGTTCGGTAAGGTGTCAATAAATAGCCTGCTTTTGCAGGCTATTCTACCTCGCATTAAATCACGCTTCCCCAGACTAAATTGCCCTGATGGAAGGTCGCGGTACGCGGCGAAATACGCGCCACCGCTTCCGCTGAGCATGATGCATCCACCAGCACAAAACTCGCCTCATCCTGCGCCTTCGGCCACACCTGTTTACCTTTATCATCCAGCGGCAAAACATTGCCGGTGGCAATGGCCAGCGAACGCGACAGGCTAAACTCGCTCGGGCGAACGTAGAGCTGCGCATACAGGTTGGCTTTTTCCAGCATGTCGCCCAGCCCGTACGGCGACCAGTGATCGATCACGCTGTCGGTGCCGGTCATCACCAGCACGCCTTTTTGCTGGAGCTGCTTCAGCGGCATATGCAAAGTCCCGATGGGCACGGTAGAAGCGAGACTGATCTGCTGGGCTGCCATGCGCGTGGCAATATCATCCACCTGCTGCGGCGTAAGGGTCGCCAGCGCAAAACCGTGGCTGATGGTCAGTTTTCCCTTAAGCTGCGGGGTTTTCTCAACCGTTTCCACCATGTAATTCACCGCCGCCACACCCGCCGGGCTGGTTTCATGCAGGTGAATGTCCACGCCTTTGTCGTAATCAAGCGCTATCTGGAACATGGTATCGAGGGATTTCTCCATCGCGCCATCCACGTTGGTTGGATCCAGACCACCTACGTAGTGGGCCCCGGCCTGCATCGCTTCACGCATCAGCGGTTCAGATTTTGAAAGCAGCAAGCCATGCTGCGGAAACGCCACAATTTCACAGTTCAGGCCTGACTTTCTTTCCGCCAGCACCGCCTGCAGGTTTTCAAGGTTTTTCAGCCCGGAAACCGGCTCAATGTTGCAGTGGCTGCGGGCAATCGTCGACCCTTTGGACTGGATAAGATCGATAAGCTTTCCGGCGCGCTCGCGGGTGTAGGGCTGCAGCTCCGGCAGAATTTTACGCTCGTAGGCAATCATATCCATGATGGTGGTGCCTTCCGGGCGGTTATGTACCTGCCACGGGCCGCCATAGAACGTCTTGTCCAGATGGATGTGCATATCGCGCATCGCCGGCAGCAACAGCTTACTCCCGGCATCATAGCTGTGCAGCGTGCCGTCAGGGTGCGATTTATTGGCGCGAACTGCCGCAATTTTGCCGTCTTTGATTTCTAACGTGTGCAGTTCGGTGCGGGTACTGACGGCGGTTTCGCCTTCATAATTAAACCCGGTTTCCAGCAGCACATTGTCGAGGTAATAGTGTTTTTCGCTGATAGCATGCATTTGGCGGCTGCTCTCACAGGCGGTTGCGGGTGTTTTTGCGGCCCAGGCTGCGGTGCCGCTAGCCCCAAACAGCGCACAGGCGGCGGCGACTTTGCCGCCTCCGCTGATAAAATCGCGACGGCTTTTCTCAATCTCAGTCATTATTATTTTTCTACCCAGAGTGTGATGGTGGTTGTCAGGAATATAGCGGCTATGCGCTCGCGTCTCTCAGCAACTGAGCGATTTCTCGGTAGCCTTTTTCTTCGGCCAGCTCCAGCGGAGTTTTACCGTACTTATCCGTCATATGCGGGTTGGCGCCGTGTTCCAACAGCAGCGAGATAATCTCCTGCTGCTTTTTGCCGCCGTCGTTCAGCACGATGGCCTCAAGCAGCGGCGTCCAGCCGAGGAAGTTGGTGTGGTTGACGTTAATCTCGGTATGCACCAGCAGCTCGCGCACAATCTCGACGTGGCCTTTCTCGCTGGCAGGCGTAATGCCCACCCCGCCAAAACGCGTTAAGCGAGTCAGGTCAGGCTTCGCGGGTAGCAACAGGCGCAACAGCTTGAGATCGTTATTCAGGCAGCTAATCAGGAAGGGATTAAAACAGGTTTCATCCTGCTGGTTAATGTCCACACCCGCCTCAATAAGCAGCGCCACGCAGTCATATTTTTGGTTCAGGCTGGCGATGGTGATGGCCGTTCTGCCCTGCCGGTTGGTGACGTTAATATCCACGCCCTGCGCCAGGCATGCTTTCAGCGTTGACGCATCTCCTTTCAAAGCCGCCGTCAAAAACCCGGTTATCAGCTCGTTGTCAGACATCATGTTCTCCTGTCGTTCGCGGTTATGGCCGAAATTCGAGAATAACAACGCCCTGGCGGGAAAAACATCCGCTTAAAAAAGATTCATCGCTGATGCCGCTATTGTTGAATGTGTTTTAATAATCTTTGTCAGAATGTGTCAAACTCCCCGCACCACGCGTCATTGAAGGGAGCCCGGAATGCACTCCATCTTTACCGAAGAGAACCTGCAGGCCTTCACCTGCGCCGCCCGCTACGGCAGCTTCAGCCGGGCTGCCGAAGAGCTGGGCGTGACCACCTCCGCCATCAGCTACACCATAAAACGCATGGAAACGTGGCTCGATGCGCCGCTGTTTATCCGCAACACCCGCAGCATTGAGCTGACCGAATCCGGGATCTATCTCTACCGCAAGGCCAGCGACTTGTTGAATGATTTTCAAGGGATCCGGCGGGGCATTGAGACTATTTCGCAGGGCATTGAAGCGAAAGTCAGGATCTGCATTAACCATCTGCTGTACACGCCTCACCACACGGCCAGGCTGCTGAATATTTTGAAAAAGCAGTTCCCAGGCTGCCAGATTGCCGTCACCACCGAGGTGTACAACGGCGTCTGGGACGCGATGCTCAACAATCAGGTAAATATTGCTATCGGCGCGCCGGATGCGCTGCTGGGCGGGGGCGGCATTGACTACACGGAAATTGGCGTCATCCACTGGGCATTCGCCATCGCGCCAAATCACCCCCTCGCCACGGCACAGGAACCCATCCCGGAAAGCCAACTCAGGCTGTACCCGAATATCATGGTGGAAGACACCGCCTCCACCATTAATAAAAAAGTGGGCTGGCTGCTGCACGGTCAGGAATCCGTGGTGGTACCGGACTTCCCGACTAAATGTCAGTGCCAGATTTTAGGTGACGGCATCGGTTTTTTGCCGGATTACATGGCGCGTCGCGAGGTAGAAAACGGCCTGCTGGTGACCCGCCAGGTCCATAACCCACGCCAGCATTCCCGCATGTTGCTTGCCACTCAGCACGCGGCGACAGGCCAGGTTACTCGATGGATCAAACAGCAATTTCGCCCCGGCGGCGTGCTCGCAGAGCTGTATCAGGACTTGATGCACCAGGCCTGACCTCTCCCACCTATTTTACCCGGGTATAATTGACAAGATCGGGCTACCCCGATAGGCTACTATTTTTACCCGGATAAAATAGATCCCCCATGTCTTCTGTCACCCTTACCGCCTTTATGCAGCGGCAGTTGATTGCCCACGGCAACCTGAACGAACTGTTGCGGCAGCTAAAGGCCACGCCAATCGGTAACGAGTCGGTGTTTATCTTCAATGACCAGACCGGCAAACGGCTGGATATCCACGCCCACGGGGATGAAGCCAGCGCCATCGCAGCTTACCCGGAGTTGGCCGAACAGCTAACCGAAGAGACCGCTGCGGTTAAAACTCGCGGCAGGCCTAAGCTTGGCGTATCGGCGAAGGAGGTCACCCTGCTGCCCCGCCACTGGGAGTGGCTAGCCACGCAGCCGGGCGGCGCTTCTGCAACCTTACGTCGACTGATCGAACAGGCCAGAAAAGCCAGCGAGCCGGCGGACAACAAGCGCCGCAGGCACGAAAGCGCCTACCAGTTTATGCACGAGGTAGCGGGCGATCTGCCGGAGTATGAAACTTGCCTGCGCGCGCTGTTTGCCGATGACGAAACGGCCTTCAACGCCGCGATGGCAGGCTGGCCGCAGGATATTCGCCGCTATGCGGCAACGTTAGCTTTTGGAAGCAGGAGTCCAAAAAATGACTGAGACAATAAACAAAAAAGATCTGAAGCAGAGCTATAAAGACAGCCCAACCACGGCGGGCATCTATTTGATAGCCAATACGCAAACCGGACATAAGCTGCTCGCCAGCGCCGCAAACGCTCAGGGTGTGTTAAACCGCCATCAGTTTGAACTGAAGTTCGGGCAGCACCGCAATAAGGCGCTGCAGCTGGCCTGGAACCAGTATGGCGAGTCCGCTTTCGAGTTCACCGTGCTTGAAAAGGTCAAGCCGGATGAGCAAAACGCTAAAGCCGCGCTGGAAAATCTGCTGGAAGCCTGGCAGCAAAAACTGAGGATCGCCCATGAACACAGCTACTAACCTGCCGGTCTCCCTCTACTTCGACGGCTTCGGTGAAAAAAAGCACCCGGCAATAGTCCTGCTGCCGGGGCTGGGAAGCCAGTGCATCAGCTGGTCGCAGCGCTTTTGCCAGCGGCTGGCCGACGCAGGTTTCTATGTTTTACGGGCCGATAATCGCGACTGCGGACTGTCCCCCTCCTTGAACCACGCGGGCGTGCCCGACCTACAGGCGCTCTCCCTGGGCCAAAGGATCCCCATCGCCTATACGCTCCGGGACATGGCGGCGGACGTTGTCCTCACGCTAGACAACGCCGGTATTCCGGCGGCGCACATTGTTGGGCGCTCTATGGGCGGCATGATTGCCCAGCTGTTTGCCGCGCAATTTCCGCAAAAAACGCTGTCTCTGTGCGCTATCATGTCCAGCACGGGCAATCCTCAGCTCCCGCCTCCGGCCCCGGATGTGATGGCAATGCTAATGGGGCCGAAGCCCGATCCGCATTCGCACCAAAGCGCCTGGCTTGAGCAGCAGCTCGCGTTCTTCAGGCGCATTGCCTCAACGTACCTCCCGTTTGACGAGGAGTACTACACGGCGCTGCTACAAACCTCGCTGGCGCGCGCCAGTTCTATGCCAGGCATGCTGCGTCAGATTGCAGCGATGGCGGCCACAGGCGATCTTCGTCAGGAGATAAAACAGATCGTAGCCCCCACGCTGGTGCTTCACGGCACTCACGATCCCCTCTTCCCCGTAGAAGCCGGGCAGGACATTGCCGTGACGATCCCCGCCGCAAAATTGCAGCTCATTGCAGGCATGGGGCATGAAATTCCTCCTGCGCTGGAAGAAGACGTGGCCTCTCTGCTTCTCGCTCATTTTGCCGCTGGAAAATAACAGGAAAAATTATGGTCACGTCCTCAAACACGACGCCTTACCTGCAGCCCACCCCGCAGGCCGCGCGACATTTTGTGATGAAACAAATTTCCGGGGAGGTTTATATGCTCAACCTCCTGCGTTTTAGGGCAATGGCGGATTACTCGGCCACCCCGGAATTAATGCCGCTTAGCCCGATTAGCGGCGCGGAAGCTTTTCAGCGCTATATACAGCACACGCTGCCGTTTTTACGCCAAAGCGGCGGGGACATTATTTTCTTTGGCGCCGCAGACAGCTGGCTGATTGGCCCGCAGGATGAACGCTGGGACTGCACCATGCTCGTGCGGCAGAGCAGTGCCGAAGCTTTTCTGGCCTTCGCGAATAATGAAGCTTGTATGCAGGGAATTGGCCATCGCACGGCGGCGCTGGAAGACTCTCGCCTGTTACCGATGACGCAGCGTGATGCCCTAATGTGAATAAGGCCTGGAGATAGAATGGATATTCCCTACCCGAACATCGTTAATTACAATTATTCACATAAATTATTTATCGCTAACAAATAAACGTTTTTTAAATTAAATTAAATAGCATTTCATGCGCTTGTAAATTTAATAAATTGCTAATTTGTTAGCAATATGAAATTAATTAAACTTCACCTGCCGACCAATAAATTTTATTTAGGGGTTAATTCTGATGTCAGAAATTATTTCAACAACCATTACTTATCAAGTCGAGAATCAAACCTTTGAAAGCGTACTGGTCTACCAGGAAAACCAAAGCGCTGCGCGGCCCGGCATCCTGATCGCTCCCAACTGGATGGGCGTGAGCGCTGGAGCGGTTGAACAGGCCAAAGGGATCGCCGCCCAGGGCTATGTCGTGCTAGTCGCCGATCTCTACGGCCAGGGCAAGCGCCCTACCAACGCCGATGAAGCCGGTGCCCTGATGATGGGCGTGAAGGACACCCCGGCGGAAGTAGGCCGTATGCAGGCCGCGTTAGACACGCTTGCCACGCAGAAAATTGCCGCCGTCGACGGCAGCAAACTGGCGGTAGCGGGCTTTTGCTTCGGCGGGCACTGCGCGCTGGAGCTCGCAAGAAGCGGCGCGGATATCAAAGCGGCTGTTTCCTTCCACGGCACGCTGAATACCCTAAAAACCCACGCCGCCGGAGAGATCAAAGCCTCTATTCTGGTGCTGGACGGTGCGGAAGATCCGCTGGTGCCGCGCGAGCAGCTGAGCGAGTTTGTCAGCGAAATGAACGCCGCATCGGTAGACTGGCAGCTGGTAAGCTACGCCGGTGCCGTGCACTCGTTTACGGACCCGGGCGCGAACGTTGAAGGCGTCGCGAAATACCACCCGGAAGTGGCAAAACGCGCTTTCACCCAGATGTACACGCTGCTGCAAAACGTTTTTAACTGATGATGATGGCCTCTGTTCGCAGGGGCCGCTTTTTTACCCTTTCTCAAATGGTTTACACCCGGGTACACTTTCCCGGACAATAGCCTTTTAACTTCAGGCTAACAACGTCATGAACCATCCACATCAAGCGCTGTTGAGCGCGGGCGGCATTTTGCTGCTGGCCTTTCTGTCATGCCTGCTGCTCCCGGCCCCGGCGTTAACGCTGACGCTGGCACAAAAACTGATCGACACTTTCCACCTGGTCGACCTTAGCCAGCTTTACGTGATCCTGTTCTGCATCTGGTTCCTCGCTTTGGGCACCATTGAATATTATCTGCTGCGCTTTATCTGGCGCCGTTGGTTCACAATCACCCGCATCTGACTCAACGCCTGCCGCGTGCCGTTTCCCTGATAAACGGCACCGCCTCTAACCACGCCGCTTTACTCCCCTTTTCTCTGTCCCAGGCACACGCCAGTGTTATCTCCGTCAAATAACCACTAATACTAAAGGGGTAATCACCTACCCAATGTTTATCGAATTGATTTCACGCAATATCTGAATGGCTATAGCTGCTATTTTCGCCCGCACTAAAAACGTCGTAACAATGAGGTGACGATGAACGTCAGTCGCAGGAAGTTTTTCAAAATCTGCGCCGGCGGAATGGCAGGTACAACAGCGGCGGTGCTGGGCTTTGCCCCAAAAGCCGCTCTGGCGGAAACGCGCAACTACAAGCTGCTGCGTGCAAAAGAGACTCGCAATAGCTGTACTTACTGTTCTGTTGGCTGTGGTTTATTGATGTATAGCCTCGGGGATGGCTCGAAAAATGCCAAATCCAGCATTTTCCATATCGAAGGGGACCCGGATCATCCGGTCAACCGCGGCGCGCTGTGCCCGAAAGGCGCGGGGCTGCTGGACTACATTCACAGCGATAATCGTCTGCGTTACCCAGAATACCGTGCGCCTGGGTCAGACAAATGGCAGCGCATCAGCTGGGACGAGGCGTTCTCCCGTATTGCCCGCCTGATGAAAGACGACCGCGATGCCAACTTCATCGAGAAAAATGAACAGAACGTGACGGTTAATCGCTGGCTTTCTACCGGGATGCTGTGCGCCTCGGCGGCCAGCAACGAAACCGGCATGTTAACCCAGAAGTTTGCCCGCTCGCTGGGCATGCTGGCGGTAGATAACCAGGCGCGCGTCTGACACGGACCAACGGTAGCAAGTCTTGCTCCAACATTTGGTCGCGGTGCGATGACCAACCACTGGGTTGATATCAAAAACGCCAACGTGGTGATGGTGATGGGCGGTAACGCCGCTGAAGCCCACCCGGTCGGTTTCCGCTGGGCGATGGAAGCCAAAAACAACAACGACGCCACGCTGATCGTGGTCGATCCGCGCTTCACCCGCACGGCATCGGTGGCGGACATTTACGCGCCGATCCGCTCCGGCACCGACATTACCTTCCTGTCGGGCGTGATTCTGTACCTGATCTCCAATAACAAAATCAACGCCGAATACGTCAAACACTACACCAACGCGGCCCTGCTGGTGCGTGAGGACTTTAGCTTCGAAGATGGCCTGTTCAGCGGCTACGACGAAGAAAAGCGCCAGTACGATAAAACCACCTGGAATTATCAGTTCGACGAAAACGGCTTTGCGAAGCGAGATGACACGCTAACCGACCCGCGCTGCGTCTGGAACCTGCTCAAAGAGCACGTTTCCCGCTACACGCCGGACGTCGTCGAGCATATCTGCGGCACGCCGCAGGCAGATTTCCTCAAAGTCTGTGAAGTGCTGGCCTCCACCAGCGCAGTCGATCGCACAACTACGTTCCTGTACGCGCTGGGCTGGACTCAGCACACCGTGGGCGCGCAAAACATCCGCACCATGGCGATGATCCAGCTGCTGCTCGGCAATATGGGAATGGCGGGCGGCGGCGTCAACGCGCTGCGTGGCCACTCCAACATTCAGGGCCTGACCGACCTCGGCCTGCTGTCCACCAGCCTGCCGGGCTACCTCTCTTTACCGTCCGACAAGCAAACCACGCTCGACGGTTACCTGGCCGCCAACACGCCAAAAGCGACGCTGCCGGGCCAGGTGAACTACTGGGGGAATTATCCGAAGTTCTTCGTCAGCCTGATGAAAACCTTCTACGGCGACAACGCGCACAAAGAGAACGGTTGGGGCTTTGACTGGCTGCCGAAGTGGGATCAGGCGTACGACGTGCTGAAGTACTTCGACATGATGGATCGCAACCTCGTCACCGGCTACCTGTGCCAGGGCTTTAACCCTGTCGCCTCATTCCCGGATAAAAACAAGGTTGTCGCCAGCCTGAGCAAGCTGAAGTACATGGTGGTTATCGACCCGCTGGTGACGGAAACCTCCAACTTCTGGCAAAACCACGGCGAGATGAACGACGTTGACCCGGCGAAAATCCAGACCGAAGTGTTCCGCCTGCCGTCCACCTGCTTTGCGGAAGAGGATGGCTCCATCGCCAACTCGGGCCGCTGGCTGCAGTGGCACTGGAAAGGCGCGGATGCGCCGGGTGAAGCGCTGAATGACGGGGAGATCCTTGCCGGACTTTACCACCGGCTGCGCCAGATGTACCAGGCCGAAGGCGGCAAAGGTATTGAGCCGCTGATGAAAATGCGCTGGCACTACGAGCAGCCCGATCATCCCGAGTCCGAAGAAGTCGCTCAGGAGAGCAACGGCTACGCGCTGGAAGATCTGTTTGACGCCAACGGCAACCTGCTGGCGAAAAAAGGCCAACTGCTTGATTCCTTCGCGCTGCTGCGTGATGACGGCTCCACGGCTTCCGGCTGCTGGATTTACGCCGGAAGCTGGACCAGTAAAGGCAACCAGATGGCAAACCGCGACAACGCGGATCCGTCCGGGCTGGGTAATACGCTGGGCTGGGCATGGGCGTGGCCGATGAACCGCCGCGTGTTATACAACCGCGCCTCGGCAGATCTGCAGGGCAAGCCGTGGGACGCCAAACGTATGCTGATTGAGTGGAACGGTACGAAATGGGTCGGGAACGATATCCCGGACTTCAGCACCGCCGCCCCGGACAGCGGCGTCGGGCCGTTCATCATGCAGCAGGAAGGTTTGGGCCGTCTGTTTGCCCTCGACAAACTTGCCGAAGGGCCGTTCCCGGAGCACTACGAACCGTTTGAAACGCCGCTGGGCACCAACCCGCTGCACCCGAAAGTGGTTTCCAACCCGGCGGCGCGCCTGTACGAAGCGGACGCTAAACGCATGGGTAACAGGCAGCAGTTCCCGTATGTCGGCACCACTTATCGCCTGACTGAGCACTTCCACACCTGGACCAAGCACGCGCGGTTGAACGCCATCGTGCAGCCGGAACAGTTCGTAGAAATAAGCGAAGGGCTGGCGAAAGCGAAAGGCATTGCGCACGGCGATCGGGTGAAAGTCAGCAGCAAACGCGGCTTTATTAAAGCCGTGGCCGTGGTGACGCCACGCCTGCAAACCCTGCAGGCGGGCGGCCAGGAAATCGAAACCATCGGGATCCCGCTGCACTGGGGCTTTGAAGGCGTGGCCCGCAAGGGCTATCTCGCCAACACCCTGACGCCGTCGGTAGGTGACGCCAACTCGCAAACGCCGGAGTACAAGGCGTTTCTGGTCAACATTGAGAAGGCGTAAGGGAGGAAACAATGTCCATGCAATCTCAGGATATTATCAAACGCTCGGCGACCAACAGCTTCACCCCGCCGCCGCAAGCACGTGACTTCAAGGAAGAAGTCACCAAGCTCATCGATGTCACAAGCTGTATCGGCTGCAAGGCCTGCCAGGTGGCCTGCTCGGAGTGGAACGATATCCGCGACGAAGTCGGCCACTGTGTGGGGATATACGACAACCCCGCCGACCTGAGCGCCAAGTCCTGGACGCTGATGCGTTTTTCAGAAACTCGTGAAAACGGCAAGCTGGAATGGCTGATCCGCAAAGACGGCTGTATGCACTGCGAAGATCCGGGCTGCCTCAAGGCCTGCCCGTCCGCTGGGGCAATTATTCAGTACGCCAACGGCATCGTGGACTTCCAGTCCGAGCACTGCATCGGCTGCGGCTACTGCATCGCGGGCTGCCCGTTCAACATCCCTCGCCTGAACAAGGACGATAACCGCGTGTATAAATGCACCCTGTGCGTTGACCGCGTTAGCGTAGGCCAAGAACCTGCCTGCGTGAAAACCTGCCCGACAGGTGCGATTCGCTTTGGTATTCGCAAAGAGATGCTGGACATGGCAGAGCAGCGCGTTGAGAAGCTGAAAAAACGCGGCTTTGAACATGCGGGCGTTTACAACCCGCAGGGCGTGGGCGGCACGCACGTCGTTTACGTGCTGCACCACGCGGACCAGCCGGAGCTGTACCACAACCTGCCGAAAGAGCCGAAGATTGATACCCCAATCAACCTGTGGAAAGGCATTCTGAAGCCGCTCTCGGCTGCCGGGTTTGTTGCTACCTTCGCGGCCCTGATTTTCCACTATGTCGGGATCGGGCCGAACGAAGAGGTGGACGAAGATGAGGAGGACAAGCATGAGTAAGATGATCGTCAGAACCAAATTCATCGACCGTGCCTGCCACTGGACGGTAGTGATTTGCTTCTTCCTCGTGTCGCTGTCCGGCATTGCCCTGTTCTTCCCGACGCTGCAATGGCTGACGGAAACCTTCGGCACGCCGCAGATGGGGCGCATTCTGCATCCGTTCTTCGGCGTGGCTATCTTTGTGGCGCTGATGTTTATGTTCGTGCGCTTCGTGCATCACAACATTCCCGACAAGCAGGATCTTCCCTGGCTGAAGGGCATTGTTGAGGTGCTGAAAGGCAACGAGCATAAAGTGGCGGACGTGGGCAAATACAACGCCGGGCAGAAAATGATGTTCTGGAGCATCATGAGCATGATCTTCGTGCTGCTGGTGACCGGGATTATTATCTGGCGGCCCTGGTTTGCGCACTACTTCCCAATGTGGATGATTCGCTACAGCCTGCTTATCCACGCCGCTTCAGCCATTATTTTGATCCACGCCATCCTGATCCATATGTACATGGCGTTTTGGGTGAAAGGATCGATTAAGGGCATGATCGTCGGCAAAGTCAGCCGCCGCTGGGCGAAGAAGCACCACCCTCGCTGGTATCGCGCCATCGAGGCCGAAGAAGCCAAAAAAGAGAGCCGGGAAGGCATAAAATAACCGCTCGCTTCCCCTCTTCCCGCTCGGGGAGAGGGGTTATCCCGGCTCAGCACAATAGAATTGTGTTGTTTTGTATCCACACCGCCCACGGCTAAACAACAAAACAAATCCCCTTCCCTCTGACACAGCCCACATACAAACCAGGCGTTAAATAAGCGCATCCGCCACCTTCAGGCGGCAACGTATTCAACGACCCGATATGTGAGGCTTATGATGAAACTGTTCCGCAACGTTATTCTCCCGCTCGTCCTGGCCGCTGCTGTAGCGCCTGCCTTAGCTGCCAAAGAAGTCCACAGCGCTCAGGGCCTGGTCAAAATTGGCACCGTCACAGAAAGCGATAGCACCACGCTGTCTCTCGACCAGCTCAATGAAAAACTGGCGGCAAAAGCTGAAAAAGCCGGGGCCAGTGCCTGGCGAGTAGTCTCCGCCGGCGGCAACAACAGCTACTTCGGCAGTGCCGATATTTACCGCTGATTGACTCCCTCCCCCTAAAACAGGAAAAGAAGATGAAACCCACGCGTAAAACGCTGCTGGCACTGGCTGCGGCTGGCCTGATGACCGGATTTGCCGCCCAGGCGGAAACTCAGCACACCATCGTGTTAGTGCACGGTGCCTTCGCCGACGCGACCGGCAGTTGGGAGCAGGTGATTCCGCCTCTGCAAACGCGGCACTACGAAATTATCACTGCGCAGATCCCGTTAACTTCACTGGCAGATGACGTGGCGGCGACCAAACGCGCCATCGCCCGAGCCAAAGGCGACGTTATTCTGGTTGGCCATTCCTGGGGCGGGACGGTGATTACCGAGGCGGGTAACGATCCGAAAGTGAAAGGCCTCGTGTACATCAACGCCTTTGCGCCGTCGCCCGGCCAGTCCACAGCTGACCTGGTGAACAGCTTCCCTGCCCCGCCCGGCAGCGCAAAAATCATCAAGGGCGCGGACGGCTTCCTGAGCCTCGATCCGAAGGCCGTCGCCACCGATTTTGCCCAGGATGCGACGCCTGAAGCACAGAACATTATTGGCATCACCCAGATGCCAATCGCCGCCGCAAGCTTTACCGAAAAAGTGACTACCGCTGCCTGGCAGCAGAAACCGAGCTGGTTCCTGGTCGGCAGCAATGACCGGATGATCAACCCGGAACTGGAGCGAGCAATGGCGAAGAAAATTCACGCCCACGTCATCGAGTTACCGGTCAGCCATGTGCCGATGCTGTACGACCCGAAAAATGTCGCCCGCACGATATTTAAAGCCGTGAACATTACGTCGGGAAATTAATGCGTCTTATTCAATGAGGAGGAAATAACGCTCTCAATAAATAGCCGATTATTGCCGTCCCTAAATTCATTTTAATTATCTGGAGAACACGATGAACCGTATTGCTATGTCCGCGATTGCCCTGTCTTTGGTTTCTTTCAGTGCGGCATCCTTTGCCGCTGAATTAACCGGGCCAAACCTTGAGCGCTGTTTTGGCATTGCCAAAGCCGCAGACAACGACTGCAAGGCCGGCGCCGGTACCACCTGCGCGGGAACCTCCAAAGTCGATTACCAGAAAAATGCCTACAAAATGGTGCCAGCGGGGACCTGCACCGCGATCCAGACGCCGAATGGCCACGGCTCGCTGACCGAAGGCTAATCAAAGGGCCACTCCCATGACGATGACACACTCTTTAGGCGCCGGATTAAGCCTTAAGCCCGAGCATTACGCCGACGCCTGGGCCAGTCCATCCTCTCTCTGGTTCGAGGTTCACAGTGAAAATTATCTCATGGCGGGTGGCCCGCGCAGAGAGTGGCTGGCGGCCATCCGCCAGCAACACCCGATCTCGCTGCACGGCGTTTCGCTTTCACTGGCCGGTGACGAACCACCGGACGCCCAACTGCTCGCACAGCTAAAAGCGCTAGTGACTGACATCAAACCAGCGCTTGTTTCCGAGCACCTCGCCTGGTCGCGCTGGAACGGGATTTATTATCCTGACCTGCTGCCGGTGCCGAGGACAACACGGGTGATGCACCGCGTTATCGACAACATTAACCGCACGCAGGACACGCTGGGCTGCCAGATTTCACTGGAAAATCCTACGCACTATTTGCAGATGCCGGAACACGAATGGGATGAAATCGAATTTCTCGACGAAGTCAGCCGCCGGAGTGGGTGTGGCCTACTGCTGGATCTGAACAACGTCTGGCTCAGCGCCCACAACCTCGGCTTTGAGGCCGCAGCCTGGCTGAGCTGTTTCCCGGTCGAACGTGTGACTGAGATCCACCTGGCGGGCTTTAGCTCCGACGAAGGGGGCAGCGATTTACTGATCGACAGCCACGACCAGTCGATATCCGAGGAGGTCTGGCGGCTGTATACGCAACTGATTCAGCGGGCGGGAGCAAAACCCACGCTTATTGAACGGGATGACAATCTGCCTGCGTTTAACATGTTGCTGGCCGAACAGCAGCGTGCCCAGCGTATCCTCGACACAATGGGAGCCGCCGTATGAGCACTCAGTTAAGCCGCTACCACGAGGCATTTATTGGCCTGTTATATGGCGAAGCCCGCCCCGAACTTAGCCATTTCCAGACTCAGCCCGGCCTTGACGTTTATCGCAACAGCGTGATCAAAGCCTGCGTTGACGCCCTGAAAGCTAACTTCCCCAGCGTATCCAGGCTTACCGGCACCGACTTTTTCCGTGAAATGGCGCGCGGCTATGCGCTTGAACGCCCCCCATACGAAGGTGAACTGGTTCGCTATGGCGACGCCTTCCCCGCCTTTATTAGCGCTTATCCTCCGGCCAGAGAACTGACTTATTTAAGCGCCGTGGCCGAGCTGGACAAGCTGTGGCTGGAGGTGTTTTGTGCCCCGGCCTCGGCCCCGCTGGACGTGCATGCACTGGCAAACACCACGGAGGATACCTTGGGCACCACATCATTACGGCTGCGGGACAGCGTTCGCTGGTACTGGCATCCCACGCTGCCGGTGTTCACGCTCTGGGCATTCAACCGCGAACAAACCGCCGCGCCGGAGACGATTCACTGGCAGGGCGAAGGCGCTCTGTTGGTTCGCCGCCAACAGCGCATTTTTGCCGAACCCTTAAGCCAGGGCGGAGCGGTCTTCCTGACTGCCTGCCGCTTGGGGACGACCCTCGATCAGGCTAGCGAACAGGCCCTGGCTGCCGAGCCAGCCCTCGCCCTCGGCCCTTTTTTCAGCAACCTGCTTAGTAGCGGCGTGTTCGCCGCATTTTAATCACACCTTTTGAGGCTAAATAATGAAAGTATCTGAACAACAAATGACAGAACAAGGCGTGAGAGCGCTATGGAATAGATTCTGGGATCGCATCGAGGGAGGCGTTGGCGACAACTTGCTGTTGCTGGTAGCCCGCGTGGGCGTTGCCGCCGTGTTCTTCCTTTCTGGCCGCACAAAAGTAACGGGGTTTATGACGCTAAAACCGTCCACCTACGAGCTGTTCCGTACCGAATATGCGCTGCCGCTTATCCCCTATGATATCGCCGCGCACCTGGCCACGCTGGCCGAACATACTTTCCCTGTTCTGCTGGTGCTTGGTTTGTTTTCACGCTTCGCTGCAACGGGATTGCTGTTTATGACCCTGGTGATTGAAATTTTTGTCTACCCGGACGCATGGCCCACGCACCTGATCTGGGGCGGATTACTGCTGCTGGTTATCGCCCGTGGCGCTGGCCGCTGGTCGCTGGACAGGGTTCTGAGGCTGGTATGAGAAAAACAGGCGAGGCACTTCATCTATCGCGCCTCGCCTGCTGCCTGTACGGCAGTGAGCAAGAGCTTTTCACAGCTAACGCCTTGTTGAAACTGATAAAGCTGTCTCTTTTCTCCTTCCTGTCCTTTTTGGGACACGACTCTGCTGAATGGATAAATCAATGAGTTACGAAGTGGGCCAGGAAAAGGGTCTGCGCGTCTTCGGGCTTTGATGTCGCTGAACCAGAATAAAATCCGCTTATCACCAACGGCTCAGGAAGAGTATCTCAGCGCCTCCACCAGCAGGGAGAACGCGGTCGTGTGCTGCTTACGGCTGGGGTAGTAAAGGTAATAACCGGGGAAAGGTTTGCACCAGGACTCCAGAACCCGGACCAGCCGCCCTTCGGCAAGCTCATCGGAAACCGTGTCGCTCGGCACAAATGCCAGGCCGAGACCTTGCATCGCCGCATCAATGCGCTGGCGCAGGCTGTTGAACGTTAGTTGCCCATCCACGCGAATTTTCAGCTCGCGCCCGTCCTTTTCGAATTCCCACGCATACAGTCCTCCCAGGGTAGGCAGCCGCATATTGATGCAATTATGCTGCTGGAGATCCTGCGGCATCGCCGGGTAGCCATGTTTCGCAAAATAGGCCGGAGAACCAATGACCGACATAGTAAGCTCCGGGCCAACGCGCACGGCCACCATATCTTTTGCCACCTGCTCGCCGAGACGAATCCCGGCGTCGAACTGCCCGCTGACAATATCGGTCAGGGCGTTATCCACGCTGATTTCTACATTGATGTCCGGGTAGTCGACCAGGAAAGTTTTCAACACCGGCCATAAAACCGATTGCATGCTGTGTTCGGCTGCATTGAGCCGAATGTTGCCCGCCGGCAGCGCGCGCATTTCACTCAACGCAACCAGCTCGTTTTCAAGATCGGCAAAGCGAGGCGACAGGCTGGCAAGCAGCTTTTCACCGGCTTCAGTGGGCGCGACGCTGCGCGTGGTGCGGGTCAGTAAACGCAGTTGAAGACGCTCCTCAAGACCACGAATCGCGTGGCTGAGCGCGGACTGGGACACGCCAAGCTTTGCCGCCGCTCGGGTAAAACTGCGCTCGCGTGCCACTTCAATAAATGACATTAGATCGTTGAAATTTTCTTTCAGCATGGCCGAAACAAGCCTCACTAAGGAACAGAATATCCCCAGTATAGCGAGATTAATGAACTGGATTCATAAGCTCTTGTACTTTTCCCTGGCTAGTTCTCTCCAGCGTTCGGGACTACCGTATGACAACGAATGATGACTTTATCGACTGGAGCATTTGATGAAAATTATCCGCAGCGGTTCACAACCTTCACAGCAGGGCCCAGAGAATTATTTCACTGGCACAGTACGCATTGATTCGCCTTTTAGCGGCACTGAAAACGCCCGCGTTGGCGGAGCAATTGTCACCTTTGAGCCGAGGGCTCGCACGGCCTGGCATACTCATCCTCTCGGCCAGACGCTGATAGTCACCCAGGGGCGAGGCTGGCTTCAGGCATGGGGCGAAGAAATTCAGGAGCTGAATCAGGGCGATATCGCATGGATACCTGAGGGCGTTAAACACTGGCATGGCGCATCGCCGGAGACGGCAATGACGCATATCGCCATAGCGGAGTCCTTAAACGGCAGCCCCGTTGAGTGGCTGGAAAAAGTCAGTGACGAGCAATACAAAAAATAAGCCGCAAACCCTGCGTTGTCATCCCCCCGGCAATCGCTTTCTCCCTTCACTGCTCTCCCGCCAGGAAGAGCAGTTTTTTGGTCCTACCAATCTGACTAAAAACGTGCCCTTTTCTACAAAACTCTGATAAACACTCACCATACCGTTGCCATTAGTTAACACAAGGTTAACCATTAGCCATCATTTGCTCTACAAAGCAAAATTGGTCCTACCAATCTAATAAAAAACGATAAACGCCTCACCCTGGAGAACACCTGCATGCAAGTCTGGCCCCAACTCTACGACCCGCTCGGGAATATCTGGCTGTCGAGCCTGATTGCCGCGCTCCCTATTCTGTTTTTCTTCTTCGCGCTGATTAAGCTGCGGATGAAGGGCTACAAAGCAGCAACGATCACGGTATTTATCGCCCTGCTGGTTGCCCTGTTTTTATACCGCATGCCGGTGGAGCGAGCGCTTGCCTCGGTGGTGTACGGGTTCTTCTACGGCCTGTGGCCCATCGCCTGGATTATTGTGGCCGCGGTGTTTGTCTACAAAATTTCGGTCAAAACCGGGCAGTTCGACATTATTCGCTCCTCTATCCTGTCGATCACGCCGGACCAGCGCCTGCAAATGCTGATCGTCGGTTTCTCTTTCGGCGCATTTCTGGAAGGGGCTGCCGGGTTTGGGGCGCCGGTTGCCATTACCGCAGCCTTGCTGGTCGGTCTCGGGTTTAAGCCGCTGTACGCCGCAGGTTTGTGCCTGATAGTGAACACCGCGCCGGTGGCCTTCGGCGCGATGGGGATCCCCATTATCGTTGCCGGTCAGGTTACCGGCCTGGACAGTTTCGAAATCGGCCAGATGGTGGGTCGCCAGTTACCGTTCCTGACGATCATTGTGCTGTTCTGGATCATGGCGATTATGGACGGCTGGCGCGGAATCAAAGAGACCTGGCCGGCGGTAATCGTAGCAGGCGGCTCGTTTGCTATCGCCCAGTATCTCAGCTCTAACTTTATCGGCCCCGAGCTGCCGGACATCATCTCTTCGCTGGTGTCGCTGGTGTGCCTGACGGCGTTCCTGCGGGTCTGGAAGCCGGTGCGTATTTTCCGCTTTGATAGCGAGAACGCGGCTGCAACCGTGCAGGCGCAGTCTGCGCAGAAATACACGACCGGGCAGATTGTCAAAGCCTGGATGCCGTTCCTGTTTTTAACGGCCACGGTCACGCTGTGGAGCATTCCGCCGTTTAAAGCGCTGTTCGCCAAAGGCGGCGCGATGGCGGACTGGGTCTATAATTTCTCCGTGCCGTTCCTGGATAACCTGGTCGCCAAAATGCCGCCGGTCGTTACCGCCAGTGCGCCTTACGCCGCGGTGTTTAAGTTCGACTGGCTGTCAGCCACCGGCACGGCAATCCTGGTCGCGGCGCTGATCTCAATTGTTTACCTGCGCATGAAGCCGAAAGCGGCGCTGGTCACTTTTGGTGAAACGCTCAAGGAGCTGGCGCTGCCGATTTACTCCATTGGCATGGTGCTGGCGTTTGCTTTTATCTCCAACTATTCCGGGCTGTCGGCGACGTTGGCCCTGGCGCTGGCGCATACCGGCCACGCCTTTACTTTCTTCTCGCCGTTCCTTGGCTGGCTGGGCGTGTTCCTTACCGGGTCGGATACCTCGTCTAACGCACTGTTTGCCGCGCTGCAGGCCACGACCGCGCAGCAGATTGGCGTGTCGGACCTTCTGCTGGTGGCGGCCAATACTACCGGCGGCGTGACCGGGAAGATGATTTCGCCGCAGTCGATAGCCATTGCCTGTGCGGCGGTGGGGCTGGTCGGGAAAGAGTCAGACCTGTTCCGCTTCACCGTGAAGCACAGCCTGATTTTCACCTGCATGGTGGGGGTAATTACCACGCTGCAGGCCTATGTTTTAACCTGGATGATCCCATGACCCAAGCTGTGCCACGCCTTGCCGACCAGATGGTTGAGCGTGTTAAGGCGCTGATTGAAGAATGTAACCTGGAGGCGGGCATGCGGTTGCCCGCCGAACGCCAGCTGGCTGCCGAACTGGGCTGTTCGCGCTCGATTTTACGCGAGGCGATTCAAAAGCTGATTGGCGAAGGCGTGCTGGCCAGCCGGCGCGGCGGCGGTACTTATCTGCGCTACCAGACCGAACAATGGTCGGAACAGCGCATCGTACAGCCGCTGAAAACGCTGGTTGAGGGCGATCCTAATTACCAGTTGGATATCCTCGAAGCGAGGCACTCCATTGAAGGCAGTACGGCCTGGTACGCCGCCATGCGGGCGACGCAGGCCGACAAAGAAAAGCTGATCGCCTGCTTCGATGCCACGCTCAAATTTAAAGAGAGCGATGACCCGGATTTAGCCGCCCAGGCCGACGTCAGGTTTCACCTGGCGATTGCCGAAGCCTCCCACAATATCGTGCTGCTGCAAACCATGCGCGGGTTCTTCGACCTGCTGCAATCTTCGGTGCTGCATAGCCGACAGCGCATGTACACCGTCCCGGCCATTTTTGCCGGGCTAACCGAGCAGCACGACGAATTATTGCAGGCGATTCTGGCCGGAGACGCCGAGCGCGCAAGGCGAGCCGCCCAGTCGCACCTCGGCTACGTCCACACCACCATCAAAACTCTGCAGGAAGACGAAGCCCGTCAGGCACGCATTACCCGCCTCCCGGATGAAGCAAGTGATGAAATAAGGGAAAAGAAACGATGATTATTTCCGCAGCAACCGACTACCGTGCCGCCGCCGAGCGCATTCTGCCGCCTTTTTTATTCCACTACATTGACGGCGGGGCCTATGCCGAGCATACGCTGAAGCGCAACGTGGAAGATCTGGCGCAGGTTGCGCTGAAGCAGCGCGTGCTGAAAAACATGTCGGCGCTGAGCCTGGAAACCCGGTTGTTTAACGAAACGCTCTCTATGCCCGTCGCCCTCGGCCCTGTGGGGCTTTGCGGGATGTACGCCCGCCGGGGAGAAGTTCAGGCTGCAAAAGCTGCCGCAGCAAAAGGCATTCCTTTTACCCTGTCGACAGTGTCCGTTTGCCCGATTGAAGAAGTCGCACCGGCGATTAACCGCCCGATGTGGTTCCAGCTGTATGTTTTGAAAGATCGCGGTTTTATGCGCAACGCGCTGGAGAGAGCGAAAGCCGCCGGGTGCTCCACGCTGGTATTTACCGTCGATATGCCGACGCCAGGGGCGCGCTATCGTGATGCTCACTCAGGCATGAGCGGCCCTAATGCCGCGATGCGCCGCTATTTCCAGGCGATGACGCACCCGCAGTGGGCATGGGACGTTGGCCTAAATGGCCGCCCTCACGATTTGGGCAATATTTCCACCTATCTCGGGAAACCAACCGGGCTGGAGGATTATATTGGCTGGCTGGCCAATAACTTCGATCCGTCCATTTCATGGAAAGATCTGGAGTGGATCCGCGAATTCTGGGACGGCCCAATGGTGATTAAAGGGATCCTCGACCCGGAAGATGCTCGCGATGCGGTGCGCTTCGGCGCCGACGGGATCGTGGTGTCTAACCACGGTGGCCGCCAGTTGGACGGCGTGCTCTCTTCCGCCCGCGCCCTGCCCGCCATTGCCGACGCGGTAAAAGGCGATCTTACCATTCTGGCGGACAGCGGCATCCGCAATGGTCTGGACGTGGTACGTATGATTGCGCTTGGCGCTGATACTGTGCTGCTGGGGCGCGCTTTCCTGTATGCACTCGCCACTCATGGTGAGGCTGGCGTTAGCAATCTGCTGAACTTAATGGAGAAAGAGATGCGCGTGGCGATGACGCTCACCGGCGCGAAGTCCATTGCCGAAATTACCCCTGACCTGCTGGTTCGCCAGGGTTTATAGCGTACGGTCAGCCCGCAATCTCTGAAAAATGAATCCCCACCGCGTGCAGAACCTTTTTGGTGGTTTTGATGGTGGGGTTTCCACGCTCCGACAGCGTGCGGTACAGCGTTTCACGGTTTAGGTTTGCCGCTCTGGCAATCTCCGTAAAGCCACCTCTGGCTTCTACCAGCCGACGCATGGCAATGAGAAACACCGCTTCGCCGTCGTCACCGTCCAGCCCAATAAAAGCTTCTTTCAGGTACTCCACGGCGAAGGCACGATCATCGCGGAGCATATCAATAACCGTTTGATCAAATTCGCTAAATTTCATTTTTTCTCCCTTGATGTTCAAGCCACCATTCTTTTGCACGTTCGATATCCGCCTGTTGATTGCGTTTATCTCCCTCCGCCAGTAGCAGCCAGACTGCTTTGCCGTCCTGGGCGTAGTACACCCTATAGCCAGGCCCTTCATCGATGCGCATTTCCCATACGCCCTGTCCACAGGGTTTATGATCGCCAGGGTTATCAAAGCAAAGTCGGTCGATCCTCATGACTATTTTGGTTTTTGCCCTCGCATCTTTTAACGCCTTTAGCCATGCTTTGAACGGCGTTTTTCCTTCTGTCGTTTTGAAGAACGTAATCATGTACATCCTTGACTCCCTGAGTGTAGCTTTAAAGCAACGGGTAAGCACGAACAAAATTTAATCGCGCTTATTTTTCTCAGGGCAGGCTAACGAATTCTTGCTTGAGGTTGGTTGAAATCGTTCTTTGGTATGCGGGGTTTGCGGCACGGCTTCCGGGGAGTTATTCATCCTGGCGCGGGGCTTTCAAAAATATGCCTGAAAGCCCCTGGTTTATTTACTGCACAAATGCGGTCAGGCGGTTAAAGATGCCTGGGTCATCGGCGTGGCGAATGATCTGCACCACATCCTCCAGCTTATCGACCTGACTGACCATCTGCTCCAGCCGCTGATCGTCTGCTACCTGCAGCCAGATGCGGCTCTGATCGCCTTCCGGCAGCGGTAAACAGAGAATGCCTTCCACGTTAAATGCGCGGCGGGCAAACAGGCCGCAGATATGTGACATCACGCCCGGGTGGTTGCGCACCGTGAGTTCCAGAATGACGGTGGATTGTTTAGTGATAGATTGCTGCATGACTTACTCTCCAATCATCTGAGTGTTGGCGGCACCCGGTGGCACCATTGGGTAGACTTTTTCATCGGCGTCGATACGCACGTGGATCAGGCAAGGCCCAGGGCGAGAAATCGCTTCCTGCAGCGCGGCCTGGGGATCTTCCGCCTGGTTCAGGTCGCAGGTTGCCAGGCCAAAGCCGCGGGCGATGGTCAGGAAATCCGTCATGCCGGGGTAAGTCGCGGCGAAGATATTCTGCTGGTAGAAAAGCGTCTGCTGCTGGTGTACCAGCCCCAGCGCCTGGTTGTTCATCAGGATGATTTTTACATCCAGATTATTTTCCGCCGCCGTCGCCATCTCCTGGATATTCATCATCAGGCTGCCGTCGCCGGAGAAGCACAGCACTTTACGGCCAGGTTCGGCCAGCGCCGCGCCAACCGCAGCCGGTAAGCCAAAGCCCATGGTGCCCAGGCCGCCGGACGTCAGCCACTGGCGCGGACGGTTGAGTGGATAAGCCTGAGCCACCCACATCTGGTGCTGGCCTACGTCGGTGGTAACAATAGCCTCATCGTCTACGCAGGCCGCTGCGGCTTTGATCAGTCCATAAGGCATCAGCGGATTATCTGCCCCCGGCGTGGCAAATGGGAACTCACGCTGCAAATCGCTCACCGTTTGCAGCCACTCGCTGCGCTGGGCGTTTTTGGTCTGAGGAATAAGCTGACTCAGCACTTCACGTACGTCACCGCGAATCGCCACGTTGGCCTGCTTAATTTTGCCCAGCTCGGCGCGATCGATATCAACGTGGATAATTTTGGCATTCGGGCAAAACTCTTCCGTTTTACCAATGGCACGATCGTCAAAGCGTGCGCCCAACACGATCAACAGATCGGCTTCGTGCAGGATAAAGTTGGTGCTCCGCGCGCCGTGCATCCCCAGCATTCCCAGAGAGAGCGGATGCCGGGCGGGGATCGTCCCCAGTGCCATCAACGTCATGGTTGTCGGCAGCCCGGCACGCTCCGCCAGTTCTCGCGCCTGCTCCGCTGCACCCGCGCTGATAATGCCTCCTCCCAGATAAAGCACCGGGCGTTTGGCTTCGTTGATCATTGCGGCCGCACGAGCGATATCCTGATGGTCAAATGCCGGGGCAGCGGAAGGCGCGGCTACCGCAGGCAGTTCGGCGATGTCGATTTCAGCGGTCTGAATGTCTTTAGGAATATCGATCCAGACGGGCCCTGGGCGGCCGGACTGTGCGATACGAAAAGCGTCGGTAATCACCTGCGGCAGCTCGTCAATGCTGCGCACCAGGTAGTTATGCTTGGTGATAGGAATCGAAATACCGTAGGTGTCCACTTCCTGGAAAGCATCGGCGCCAATCATCGAAGTGGGTACCTGGCCGGTGATACAAACCAGCGGAATCGAGTCGAGACGCGCGTCGGCAATGGCGGTGACAAGGTTTGTGGCCCCCGGCCCGCTGCAGGCGATGCAGACCGCCGGTTTGCCGCTGGTTCGCGCCATGCCCTGCGCCATAAATCCCGCGCCCTGCTCGTGGCGAGCCAGAACGTGGCGGATGCGGGGGCTTTGGCTCAAGGCATTGTAGAGCGGCAGTACGGTGCCACCGGGAATGCCACTAACCGTTGTAATTCCATGATGCTCCAACATTTTTACAATCAGCTGGGCGCCGGTGATGCGTTGTGCGGGTGTGTCCGAAATTGCCATGCTCCAGTCCTTCTAATTAGCCGGTTCGCTTCTGGGCAGGCACTTAAAACAAGAAACCCCGCCCGGTTTGCGCCGGCGGGGTTTGGAATCGATGCGTTGATTCAGTCCCTACGGCGCATTGCCGACGACCACCACCACACGCACGACGACCACCGCGGCTGGTAGCGCGGTAACTAGTAGGGTCGAAGTCTGCAGGGAATGAGTCATGGGTTTCCTGAATCAAGGTTAAAAGTCGATATTGATAAAATCATACTCGCTGGTTTCGCACAACAGGATTTTTACCGTCAGCTAAAAAACGAGCTAAATGTCACATTTTTGTTAAATGCTAAGTTTCAGCAGCAGCGTCCGCCGCCTTTACCGCTGTAGCGGGCATCCTGACGCTCGCGGAAAAATTCTTCATAGGTCATTGGCGTCTGCTCAGGGTGCGTCAGGCGCATGTGCTGCACGTAGTTGTCGTAGTCGGGTACGCCAATCATCAGCTTCGCGGCCTGACCGAGGTATTTCCCGGCTTTGGCTAGACTATCGAACATGGTACCTCCAGTGGGTTGACTCTCACCCCGGCCCTCTCCCCAAAGGGGAGAGGGGGGGAAAAGATAAAAAAACGCGCCCTTCTCCGCTCAGAGCTAAGGTAAAAACCAATTTATCCCCTCTCCCTTTCAGGGAGAGGGTTAGGGTAAAAATCAATGTACGCTCTTCGCCTGCGCCACGATCTGTTCGTAATTCTCAGGCATCGGCTCATACGGCGTTTCGCTCGACGTCGGTTGCTCAGACTTCAGCGCCTTAAGCGCAGTTTTCAGCGAGAACCAGCCGAGCACCACAACCACCACCATAAAGAAGATGGTCAGCCCCGCATCCAGGCGGTTGTTAAACACCAACTGGCTGAGCTGCGACTGCGTGTACTGCGCCGGAATATTACCGCTGTCGATCATCGCCTGGAACTTATTGGCGATGGCGAGGAAGCCCACTTTTGCATCCGAGCTGAACGCTTTCTGCCAGCCTGCGGTTAACGTGCACACCAGCAGCCAGGCGGTCGGCATCAGCGCCACCCAGGCATAGCGCTGCTTCTTCATTTTGAACAGTACAACAGCGCACAGCATCAGCGCCATGCCCGCCAGCATCTGGTTGGCGATACCGAACAGCGGCCACAGCGTGTTAATGCCGCCCAGCGGATCAACCACGCCCTGATGCAGGAAGTAACCCCAGGCGAGCACACAAAGCCCGGTGGCAAGCAGGTTGGCCGGCAGCGAATCCGTCCGTTTCAGTCCCGGAGAGATTACGCCCAGCAGATCCTGCAGCATAAAACGTGCTGCACGAGTCCCGGCATCCACCGCCGTCAGGATAAACAGCGCTTCAAACAGGATGGCAAAGTGGTACCAGAACGAGACGTCCATCAGCCCGCCGAGCGCGCCGTGCAGAATATACGCCATGCCAACGGCCAGCGTTGGTGCCCCACCAGCGCGGGAAATGATGCTCTGTTCGCCCACTTCGTTGGCGATGTTGGTCAGCGTTTCCGGGGTGATATGGAAGCCCCACCCGCTCACCACCTGCGCGGCAGAAGCGACGACATCCGCCGTGCCAGCTGGCGCCAATACCGCCATCGGGCTGTTCATCGCGAAGTACACGCCCGGATCGATGATACAGGCTGCCACCAGCGCCATGATCGCCACAAAGGACTCCATCAGCATGCCGCCGTAGCCAATGAAGCAGGCTTGATTTTCGTTCGCCAGCATTTTTGGCGTGGTGCCGGAAGCAATCAGCGCGTGGAAGCCGGAAACGGCCCCACAGGCGATGGTGATAAACAGGAACGGGAACAGATCCCCGCTCCAGACCGGGCCCGTGCCATCAATGAATTTTGTTAATGATGGCATTTGCAGCGTCGGACGCATGATCAAAATGCCGATAGCCAGCCCGATGATGGTGCCGATTTTCAGGAATGTGGAGAGATAATCACGCGGGGCCAGCAGCAGCCATACCGGCAGCACCGAGGCCACAAAACCGTACCCTACCAGCATCCAGGTGAGCTGCACGCCCGTAAAATCAAAGTACGGCGCCCAGGTCGGGCTCTCCGCTACCCAGCCGCCGGAAATAATGGCAAACACCAGCATCACCAGGCCAATCACCGACACTTCGCCGATACGCCCCGGGCGCAAATAGCGAATGTAGACGCCCATAAACAGCGCCAGCGGAATGGTAAAGGCCACGGTGTAAGTCCCCCACGGGCTGTGGGTTAACGCCTTCACCACGATCATTGCCAGCACGGCGAGGATAATCACCATGATCATAAAGCAGGCGACCAGTGCGATAACCCCCGCAGTATTGCCCATTTCTTCTTTAACTAACTCCCCCAGCGAACGCCCGTTGCGACGCGTGGAGACAAACAACACCATAAAGTCCTGTACGGCGCCCGCCAGTACCACGCCTGCCAGCAGCCAAAGCATGCCCGGCAGGTAACCCATTTGCGCGGCCAGCACCGGTCCCACCAGCGGCCCCGCCCCGGCGATGGCGGCAAAGTGGTGGCCAAACAGCACTTTTTTATCCGTTGGGACGTAATCAAGGCCGTCATTGTTTCGCACGGCCGGCGTCATGCGAGTGGCATCCACCGTTAGCACGCGTTTAGCGATAAACAAACCGTAGTAACGATAGGCAATCAGGTAGATACAAACTGAGGCAATAACAATCCACAGCGCATTTATCTGTTCACCGCGATTCAGTGCGATGTAGCCGAGGGCGAATGCGCCGATCAAAGCAAGCACGACCCAGACGAGGTGTTTCCCAAATCTATCCATCAATTTTGTCCGTTTTCTAAGTGGATACCGAGAGTTGTTACATTTTGTTTCTAGCCTGGAATAGCGGTTCTCACAATCGGAAGAGGGCAAAACACGGGGCATTTACCTCAGTTTGTTAATGAGATCACCTAAATATGTATCAGAACCGTAACAGTGGAAGGTCAATTGTGGAGCATCAGGTTAATGAATGATTGATACGGGGAGTAATAACCAGGGCTGATTAATTAGCGGCTTTAATAGGTTCAAAAATGCAATTGATAAAGACATTGATAATTGTTTTCATTTGCAATAGCGTGTTTCCGCACTTTCAACTCCAGGCACTTTTGCCGCGTCCTTCCTCGTTTGGGAAAGGAACTTAAGGGACGCAGGCGGTGACACTCAGGATAAATAATGAACAATACATTATCGTACTCCCTCGCCACACTGGTGAGTCTGGGCCTCTACGGCACCGCTTTTTCAGCGGCAGCAGCAGAGGCAACCCCCGCTGAAAACGAAGACACGCTCGTCGTCACCGCAGCCCAGCAAACGCTGCAGGCACCCGGCGTGTCGGTGATTACTTCCGACGAATTAAAGAAGCACCCGGTCGCGCGCGATGTCTCTGAAATCATTCGCACCATGCCGGGAGTTAACCTGACCGGCAACTCCACCAGCGGGCAGCGCGGCAATGGCCGCCAGATCGACATTCGCGGTATGGGGCCAGAAAACACGCTGATCCTGGTTGACGGTAAACCCGTCACCAGCCGCAATTCAGTGCGCCTGGGCTGGCGCGGCGAGCGTGATACCCGCGGCGATGCCTCCTGGGTTCCACCGGAAATGATCGAACGCATTGAGGTCCTGCGCGGCCCGGCAGCAGCCCGCTACGGCAATGGGGCGGCAGGAGGCGTGGTGAATATCATCACCAAACGCAGCAGCAACGAGTTCCACGGCAGCTGGAACACCTATTTCAATGCCCCGGAGCACAAAGATGAAGGCGCAACGAAACGCACCAACTTCAGCCTAACCGGGCCGCTCGGTGACGACGTGAGTTTCCGCCTCTACGGCAACCTCGATAAAACGCAGGCGGACGCCTGGGACATCAACCAGGGGCACCAGTCACTGCGCACCGGGTCTTACGTCAACACGCTGCCAGCGGGCCGCGAAGGCGTTATCCATAAAGACCTGAACGGAATGATCCGCTGGGAATTTGCCCCGATGCAGGCGCTGGAGTTTGAAACTGGCTACAGTCGCCAGGGGAATCTCTATTCAGGTGATACACAAAATACGAATACCAGCCAGTTGGTGAAGGACAACTACGGCAAAGAGACCAATCGCCTCTACCGCCAGACCTATGCCGTGACCTGGACCGGCGGCTGGGATAACGGCGTCACCACCAACACTTATGCGCAATACGAACACACCCGTAACTCGCGCATGAATGAGGGCCTGGCTGGCGGCACGGAGGGGATTTTCTCCAACAGCCAGTTCTCAGATATCGATCTCAGCGATGTCATGCTGCACAGCGAAGCAAGCATTCCGTTTACCCTGCTGGTGAATCAAAACCTCACCGTCGGTAGCGAATGGAATCAGCAGCGCATGAAAGACGGCACCTCCAACACCCAGTCGTTAAGCGAAGGCGGGCCGATTCCGGGGCTCTCATCCGCTGGCCGAAGCCCTTATTCCAAAGCTGAGATCTTCTCTCTGTTTGCCGAAAACAATATGGAGCTAACCAGCAGCACCATGCTGACGCCGGGTCTTCGGTTCGATCATCACTCCATCGTGGGGGATAACTGGAGCCCGTCGCTGAATCTGAGTCAGGAATTGGTGGAAGACTTGACGCTGAAACTCGGTATTGCCCGGGCTTATAAAGCACCAAGTCTGTATCAGACCAACCCGAACTACATTCTTTACAGCCGCGGTCAGGGCTGTGCGGCCAGCGGCGGGGCGTGTTATCTGATGGGGAATGAGGATCTGAAAGCCGAAACCAGCGTCAACAAAGAAATTGGCCTGGAGTTCAAGCGTGACGGCTATCAGGCCGGGATCACCTGGTTCCGGAACGACTATCGCAACAAAATTGAATCCGGCTATTCACCTATTGCCTCTAACAGCAAAAAAACCGACATCTACCAGTGGGGCAACGTGCCTAAAGCGGTGGTGGAAGGTCTTGAAGGCACGATTAATCTGCCGCTGACGGAGAGCGTAAGCTGGAATAACAACCTGACTTACATGCTGCAAAGTAAAAATAAGGAAACCGGCGATCGCCTGTCGATCATCCCTGAATACACGCTTAACTCCACGCTAAGCTGGCAGGTTCGCCCGGACATTTCGCTGCAAAGCACCCTGACGTGGTACGGCAAACAGACACCGAAGAAGTACAACTATAAGGGAGATCCTGTCACCGGCAGCGACACCAACGAGGTCAGCCCCTATAGCATCCTTGGCATGAGCGCGACCTGGGACGCGACCAAAAACGTCAGCTTCACCGCCGGGATCGACAACCTGCTGGATAAGCGCCACTGGCGCGCGGGTAACGCCCAGACCACCGGAAATGACACGACCAAGTCCTACATGTACGGCGCTGGCGCGGAGACCTACAACGAGCCAGGCCGCACGTACTACATGAGCGTCAATACGCACTTCTAAGCTCGGTTCGGGAGGCTAATAAGCCTCCCAAATTGATCGCCAACGGCCGAAAAACAGAGAAGACAATTTATTGTCTGCTATTAGACCGAAATTTAGATTTTTTTAGGGCTAATAGCCCGACTAAACGCTTCCCTTCTTTATTGCCTTTCCGGTGAAAAAATCGCTTGATGCCCGTTCATAAGAAAATGTTATAGTCGAAAAATCACCCAAAAAAAGACAGACAACATAATTTTCAACAAGGAGTTACCTCTGATGGCTCAAGCATTATCCCTCGAAGGCTTTTTAACCTCAGTACAGTCCCGCGATCCGCACCAGGTAGAATTCGCTCAGGCGGTTCGCGAAGTGATGAGCACGCTGTGGCCGTTTCTGGAAAACAATCCGCAATACCGCCAGCAGGCGCTGCTCGAACGTCTGGTTGAGCCAGAGCGCGTGATTCAGTTCCGCGTCGCCTGGGTGGACGACAACAATCAGGTACAGGTGAACCGGGCCTGGCGCGTGCAGTTCAACTCGGCCATTGGCCCGTTCAAAGGCGGAATGCGCTTCCACCCTTCCGTTAATCTGTCGATCCTCAAATTCCTCGGCTTTGAACAAATCTTTAAAAACGCCCTCACCACGCTACCGATGGGCGGCGGCAAAGGCGGCAGCGACTTTAATCCGAAGGGCAAAAGCGAAGGCGAAATCATGCGTTTTTGCCAGGCGCTGATGCTGGAACTTTATCGCCACCTTGGTCCGGACACCGACGTCCCGGCGGGGGATATCGGCGTTGGTGGTCGCGAAGTCGGCTACATGGCGGGAATGATGAAAAAGCTTTCCAACAACACCGCCTGCGTGTTTACCGGCAAAGGGCTGTCGTTCGGCGGCAGTCTGATCCGCCCGGAAGCGACCGGCTACGGCCTGATCTACTTCACCGATGCCATGCTGCAGCGCCACGGCCTGGGCTTTGAAGGCCTGCGCGTGGCGGTTTCCGGCTCCGGCAACGTCGCTCAGTATGCGATTGAAAAAGCCATGTCGCTCGGCGCTCGCGTGGTCACGGCGTCTGACTCCAACGGCACCGTGGTAGATGAAGCAGGCTTTAACGCAGAGAAACTGGCCCGCCTGTGCGAAATCAAAGCCAGCCGCGATGGCCGCGTCGCCGACTATGCCCGAGAGTTTGGCCTGACTTATCTGGAAGGCCAGCAGCCGTGGAGCGTGCCGGTCGATATCGCTCTGCCTTGTGCAACACAGAACGAGCTGGACGTCGAGGCGGCCCAAACGCTTATCGCCAACGGCGTGAAGGCGGTAGCCGAAGGGGCAAATATGCCAACCACAATTGCTGCGACGGATCTGTTTGTGGAAGCTGGCGTGCTGTTCGCGCCGGGTAAAGCGGCAAACGCAGGCGGTGTAGCGACGTCCGGGCTGGAAATGGCGCAGAATGCGGCCCGTCTGAGCTGGAAGGCCGAAAAAGTAGATATTCGCCTGCACCACATCATGCTTGATATTCATCAGGCCTGCGTGGATTACGGTGGCGAAGGAAAACAAACCCAGTACGTTCGAGGCGCGAACATCGCCGGGTTCGTAAAAGTCGCGGACGCGATGCTGGCTCAGGGCGTGCTGTAACTTGCAGGGTGAGGGCCTTCGCCCTCACCTTCTCTAACTACAAGCTAAGCTTCATCTCGTATTGCCGAACCTTATCCAGGGTAAAGCCGCTGCCTAAAAACACCGGCGAAACGGTTTCGGGCAGGCTGGGAATAGTCACTAATCCAGGGAACTGGCGCTGAAGTAAAGCCAGCAGCTTTTTTGCCTTCCCCGAACGTCGCGCATGCGGCTCAACAAACAGCCCTCTGAGCTTCGGTATTTCGCCGGGAACGACCATCGCATAAGCCACTTCATCCAGTACAAAAGCCTTACCGGGCAGCTTATACAGCGTTTCAGCCGCGCAGAGCCACGGCAGCGGCGCATCGTTAGCGGCCATCATTCTATGGGTCATTTGCAGCGGATCGATTTCCAGCAGTTCGCCGTCAGCCTCACCTTCAGGCACGCCGGGGGACTGGAAGCCCACCAGCGTTTGCTGAGGCACAAAGCCCATTCGCTCATAGAGCGACAGCCCGCCTTCGTTGCCTAAAATCACTTCCAGATAAAATTGCTTATCACCGCGTGCTCGCGCGGCATCAATAAGCTGCTGAATGAAGATCTTGCCTAAACCCTGCCCACGCAGCTCCGGGCGAATCGCAAACGCGGCCAGGCGGCAGGTTTGCCCGCGTCGGGTTACCAGCGCCATCGCTTTGGGCTCTCCACGGTAAAGCCAGACAGGGCTGTCGCCAGGGAAAAGATCTTCTGAGGCAAAACGCCAGCCGAACGTTTCCCCTTCCAGACGAAAAGGCACCACGTACTGTTCAAAACAGTGGGTTAATATCTCTGCCAGCTGAAAGCTGTTCCAGTTCAGCGCGGGTTTACTCACAATCTCGTGCCGCATACTCTCTCCCGTTTTAAGCAATTATTATTCTCCGGAAGATAATTTTTAGCACAGCTACGGCATCAGAATGTAGCTTCCTGTGCAGGAGTCGCTGTGTTATTCAACGGCTTAATGCGAAACCACGGCAGGCAAAGTTGAATGAGAGGCCCGATAGCTAACGCATAAAGCACGGTGCCCACGCCAAAACTGCCGCCCATCAACCAGCCGGAGATCAGTACGGTCACTTCGATGGCGGTACGCACGCTGCGCACCGACCAGCCCGTTCTGGCATGGATCCCGGTCATCAGGCCATCACGTGGCCCGGCCCCAAAACCTGCGCCGATATACATGCCCGTCGCAAGAGCATTCACTACCAAAGCACCAACCAGCAAAACGGAACGCGCAACAAGCGATTCCAGCGGCGGCATTAGCGCCAGCGTGGCATCCGCCGCCAGCCCCAACACAATCACGTTACTGATGGTGCCAAGGCCTGGACGCTGGCGCAGCGGGATCCACAGCAGCAACACCAGCGCCCCCACAATAATCATCACCAGGCCAAAGTTGAGCGAGAATAACCTCGCCACGCCGAGGTGGAAAACGTTCCACGGGTCCGCGCCCAGATCGGCACGCACGAACATGGCGGTTGAAATGCCGTAAAAGACCAGGCCGGTATAAAGCTGCAGCAGGCGACGAGCCATCATGACAAAGATCCTCAGTGTGTTTTTATGGCTATACCCTCTCGCAAAATGGACTTAGTATTAAGGTCCAGTTATCAGAAAGTGGACTGCTATGACGCTGCGCAGAATCGGAATTTCATCTTTAACCCGCCTGCTGGGCCACTGGCATCAGGCATCATCCCGGTCGCCGGTCTATCGCCAACTGGCGGACGGACTGCGGCTGCTGATCCTCGATGGGCGCCTGCCGCTCGACAGCAGGCTGCCGGGGGAAAGAGAGCTTTCTGGCGCGCTGGGCGTGAGCCGTACCACGGTGGCCTCCGCGCTGGCGCAGCTCCGGGAGGAAGGGTATCTGCTGAGCCGCCAGGGTTCAGGCTCCGTCACCATGCTGCCCGAAAGCAGCCCGGCCATCTCCCCTTTACCCGGCAATGCCCCGGTGTTGGATCTCTCCACCGCCGCCCTCAGCGCCGGGCCGGAAATTCATCGGGCCTATTCCACCGCGCTCACTTTCCTGCCGGAACATTTGTCCTCAACCGGCTATGACAGCCAGGGCTTACCGGAGCTGAGAGAAGCGATTGCGCGGCATTATGCGTCCCGAGGGTTACCCACCACGCCTGACCAAATCATGGTGGTCAACGGTGCCGTCAGCGGCCTGGGGTTGATCTTGCGCCTATTCACCGGCCCGGGCGATCGCGTGGTCGTTGACCATCCTACGTATCCGATGGCGTTGGCGGCGATTCGCGGAGCCTCCTGCCGCCCTGTGCCGGTCAGCCTGCCCGCCAGCGGCTGGGATGTTGACGGTTTAGCGGCGACTATCGCCCAGACTTCTCCCCGGCTGGCTTACTTGATTCCAGATTTCCATAACCCAACAGGCCGCTGTATGGACGCGGCCACGCGCCAAAGGGTGAACGAGATAGCCGCCCGCAGCCACACCACGCTGGTGGTGGACGAAACGATGGCCGATCTCTGGTTTGACGCACCGCCCCCTCCTCCCCTGGCGGCTTTTGGTCCGGAAGAACACACCATCTCGCTCGGCTCCGCCGGGAAAAGTTTCTGGGGCGGGCTACGCCTCGGCTGGATAAGGGCTTCAGGCAAAACCATCAGTTCGCTGATACAAATACGCAATACCTTTGATTTAGGGACGCCTTTGCTGGAACAGCTGGCCGCCACACAATTGTTTACCGACGCGGCGCAGTTCTTGCCTCAGCGCAGAGAGATGCTCCGCCAACGCTGCGAAACCAGCTTCGCCACGATGCAAACGCTGTTCCCGGACTGGCAAACATCTCCCCCGGAAGGCGGGCTGTCGTGGTGGGTGGAACTACCGAAGCCGCTGGCCACGATTTTTGCCGCCGCCGCCGAGAGTCAGGGCATTCGGATCGGTGCCGGGCCAAGGTTTGGGGTCGAAGGGGCTTTTGAGCGCTTTTTACGCCTTCCGTTCAGCCTTGAACCCCCTGAGATGCAGCTTGCCCTGCAGCGGCTGCAGCCGCTCTGGCATCACCTGGCGGCAACAAGAAATGAAAGTCTGCGGGGAATGGTATTTTAACAAGCGAAATATTTCCCTCTAAAATAAAAGAGGGAAATATTATTCTGTAAGGATAGCAATAAGACGATGCAATAAATTAGTTTTGTGAAATTCTTGGAATAGCGAACCCTTTTAGGGTGATGGTGAAATGTTCACCCTCTTTTTTAATACTGGCCCCGGTATCACACCAGTCTGAAGCGATGCGGAAAAACTCATCACTGCCAATATTCCAGCCCAGTTTCACTTTTTTCAGGTAGCCCGAACGCAATAACTCACAGGCTTGCTGATAGCTGTAGGCGGTACTGTCAGTACCGGCGTTCATTTTTTCTTCTTCAGCAGTTTACGCAATGCCTTGATCTCACGATCGTTTAATGGCGACACGCGAGCCTCAGAAGTATGCTGGCTGTCCACATCATCTTCATCGACGCCCACATCGCTGTCGAGATTATCAAAGGCTTTGGACAGAAGCCTCTCCGTTACGCTTGCCAGGGTTTCACTATTCTCTTCCGCATAGTGACGAATCTTCTCTTTTAACTCGATGCTTATTTTTACGTTCAGCGTAGCCGTCGTCATTGCAAATCCTTAGTGCTTAAACAGAGGTTTGTGTTTAATACTATAGAGAATAAATAAGATCCAGCCAGTGCGATAAATTTAATATTTCTGTCATAATTCAAATACCCGTAAAATATATCCGGTTTATTTCTTTACAAAGGCGGTAGCCTTCGCTTTACCGGCGTGCTTTTGACGATTGACGTATTGCACTGGGCAAATTCAGTCAGCCCATTAAGAATATCATCCAGTTGCCCCACCGAACGAAGCGCCAGGCGAATAATAAAGCAGTCTTCTCCGGTAATGTTGTCACATTCGATGCATTCTGGAATGGCATGAATCATCTTTTCTACTTTCTGTAGCATACCCGGCAGAGGCTTCATGCGAACCAGCGCCTGCATGGTGTAGCCCAGGGCCTGCAAGTTTGTATTCATGGTGTAGCCGTTGATCACGCCGCGTTCCTCAAGGCGTTTCACTCTTTCTGCCGTACTCGGTGAAGAAAGCCCGATTTTACCGCTCAGCACTTTCAACGAAATGCGGGCATCTGCCGTAAGAACAGCCAGGATATGCCTGTCTATTTCATCGAGAAGGGAATGACTCATTTTTATCTCATTTATAAAGGCAAAAGATTGGAATGCGCTAATTTTACCACTTCAACGCCCCGGCCACAGTGCCCAGAATAAAGCTCTTTATTCTGGAGAGACAAAATGACTCGTGAGATAAGAACCGGCAGCCTGCAAATGATTGCGGCGATGCTCATCTCCGGCACTATCGGCGCACTGGTAGTGTTTTCTCAGCAACCTGTCACCAACGTTGTGTTTTGGCGCTGCGTCTTTGCCGCTATCACGCTGTTCATCCTGGGCCTGATGAGCGGTAACTGGCGCAGCCATTTGAACCGCAGGGTTGTTTTGATTGCTGCCCTGAGCGGCGTGGCGCTGGTCATCAACTGGCTGCTGTTGTTCGCCGCCTATTCACGAACGTCCATTGGCCTTGCCACAGTGCTCTACAATACGCAGCCGCTGATGCTGGTCGGGATGGGCGTTTTTATCCTGAAAGAGAAAGTCAGCCGCAGCAAATGGCTTTGGCTGGGCGCGTCATTTGCCGGCATGCTGCTGGTGTTTTCTAGCGGGTTTAACCATGGCGGCAGCAACGGCTGGCTTACCGGGATTGCGATGGCGCTGGGTGCCGCGTTCTTTTATGCCCTGACGGCGCTGATTATTCGCCAGCTAAAAGGCGTGCCCGCGCAGCAAATTGCTCTTGTTCAGGTGGCCGTCGGAACGCTGATGCTGCTGCCGCTGGTCGATTTCCAGCAGCGCATGACGTTCACGCATTGGGGGATTGTTGCCACGCTGGGCATACTCCATACCGGCATGATGTACCAGTTGCTGTACGGCGCGATTCAAAAGTTGCCGACGTCGATTACCGCCTCGCTCTCGTTTATCTACCCGATTGTGGCGGTGGTCGTGGATCGCTTTGTCTTTCATCACAGCCTGAGCCCGATTCAGTTTTTCGGCGGCGCAATGATTTTGCTGGCAGCGGCTGGGATCAACTTAGGATGGGGAGAAAAGCGCAGGACTAAAACATTGCTGGCTAAGGGGTAGCCAGAATTGGGTGGGGGCCCTGCCAGCTACATCCCGGCACACACGTCGCCTGCTGCGGCTGCTTCCTTCCGGACCTGACCGAGTTCACAAGTTAGTGTTGCGGGAGAACCAACAGGGCCCCCATTGAGAGCGTTGTTATCCAACGCGCTGGCGCATTATCCACATCCCTCCCGCGAATTGCAAGCCAGCGGCGGTCAGGTGTTGGTTTATTGCGCATCAACGGTTTAACTTGGTGCTTTCTCCGTCGCCGATTATCCTTAGAAGCGATTTTGCCAGGAGTTCTCTATGGATAAGCACGATTCCTTTCCGCAGCGGGTTTACCAAATTGTTGCCGCCATTCCTGAAGGTTACGTTACCACCTACGGTGAAATTGCCGCGCTTGCCGGGTCACCCCGGGCTGCCCGCCAGGTGGGTGGCGTGCTCAAGCGTCTGCCCGAAGGTAGCCGTTTACCGTGGCATCGGGTGGTGAACCGGCAAGGTGTGATTTCACTGACAGGACCCGATCTCCAGCGTCAGCGCCAGGCGCTGCTTTCTGAAGGAGTGATGGTGTCAGGTGACGGCCATATTGATATGCTGCGTTACCGCTGGAAATATTAAAACGCCCCCAATTTGGGGGCGTTTCGCTTTAGTAAGTTGTTGGCGCAGGCACCGCTGAAGATGGCGTGACCTGAGTCGGCGAGGTGGATGGCACTGTTGTTGCCGCCCCACCGCCTTGCTGAAGTGGAATCGCCGTATTTTGTACCGGCACCAGCGTCAGGTCGGCCTTCGTCCCCCCCTGGTTTATCACCGGCTGGAAGGTATCGGTGATAAACATCAGCTTACCGTCAACGGTGATGGCGGCACTCAGCAGGATACGCGCGTTCGGCTGAATATCAGCCGGGTTGAACGGAATCACGAAGCTGAAAGGCGCCTGTTTACCTTCGGTACGCGTAACTTTCTGGGCAATGACTTTCGAAGGGGCATCGGCCAGTGAAGCGTCAGAGACAGTCACCGTCAGCACGGCATCTGGCGGCAGAGCAACCCGCTGACGGATCCATGCCGTACCGGAGACATTAGGCATTGCGATGTTAGATTGCTGGGCAGATGCGGCTCCGGCGGATGCGCTCGGCGCAGGAGTAGGCACATCAGCACTCTTGTGTGCACAACCTGCAACAGCAACCGCGATAGCCAAAGCACTTAACATAGGCACAAGTTTCATTGATTTTTTCTCCTTATTATCAATGTCGCGCCGGGGACTAACCCCGTTGAAAAACGCGCTTAACGGCTTAAGTGTGGCACAGATCACTGAATTCTGCTGAAAACCAGGAATGTTCCCAGCATCCGTGCATCAAATACGCTGTTTACGGGCATGTTATAATCGAGAAAATTCGCAGCATTCCCTTTTATTGAGGACATTTTATGAGTCAGGCGCTCAGCAATTTATTGGCGTTACTTAACCTGGAAAAAATTGAAGAGGGATTGTTCCGTGGCCAAAGCGAGGATTTAGGCCTGCGTCAGGTGTTTGGTGGGCAAGTGGTCGGCCAGGCGCTTTACGCTGCTAAAGAAACCGTACCGGAAGAGCGCCTTGTTCACTCTTTCCACAGCTATTTTTTACGCCCGGGCGACAGCCAAAAGCCCATTATTTATGACGTAGAAACCCTGCGCGACGGCAACAGTTTTAGCGCCCGCCGCGTTGCTGCTGTGCAGAACGGCAAGCCGATTTTCTATATGACCGCGTCATTCCAGGCCCCTGAATCTGGCTATGAGCACCAGAAAGAGATGCCCCCAGCGCCAAAACCGGATGGCCTGCCGTCCGAAACGGACATCGCCCGCTCGCTGGAGAAATTCCTCCCACCGCATGCGAAAGAGAAGTTTCTTAGCGAAAAGCCGCTGGAAATTCGCCCGGCCGTATTCCACAACCCGCTGAAAGGCCACGTCGATCAGCCGGCTCGCCAGGTCTGGATCCGCGCGAACGGCAACATGCCGCAGGATCTGCGCGTGCATCAGTATCTGCTCGGCTATGCATCCGACTTCAATTTCTTGCCGGTCGCCCTACAGCCGCATGGCGTTGGTTTCCTGGAACCGGGGATGCAGGTCGCGACTATCGATCACTCAATGTGGTTCCATCGTCCGTTCGACATGAACGAATGGCTGCTGTACAGCGTGGAAAGCACCTCCGCGTCGAGCGCTCGCGGTTTTGTCCGTGGAGAGTTTTATACGCAGGATGGCGTGCTGGTCGCGTCGACGGTTCAGGAAGGCGTCATGCGCCATCGCGGGTAGTTAACGCAGAAATAAAAAAACCACCTGCATAACAGGTGGCATTCAGAGAGAAGTAAAACCTCGTCCAAACGGACGAGGTTTTGATAATGAATCAGTTGTTGTACGCGTTTTCGCCGTGGCTGTTCACATCCAGGCCTTCGCGTTCCTGCTCTTCTGGAACACGCAGACCTACGGTCAGGTCAGCAATCTTGAACGCGATGAACGCCACCACGCCAGACCAGACAATGGTAATTGCCACGCTTTCAAGCTGAACCAGAAGCTGATGCCCCATAGTTACGCCTTCTGCATAACCCACGCCGCCCAGAGAAGTTGCCGCAAAGATACCGGTCATGATGCAGCCGATGATGCCGCAGACGCCGTGCACGCCGAACACATCACATGGGTCATCCACGTTCAGCCATTTTTTCAGCGTCGTCACGCCCCACAGACCAGCCAGACCAACAACCAGACCAATCAGCAGCGCACCGCCCACGCCAACGTATCCACACGCCGGGGTAATACCCACCAGACCCGCGATAGCACCGGAACAGGCACCCAGCAGAGAAGGTTTACCGCGCAGCGCCCACTCGCCAAAGACCCAGGAGAGAATCGCCGCCGCAGTGGCGACAACGGTGTTCACGAACGCCAGTGCAGCGATTTCGTTGGCCGCACTTGCAGAACCGGCGTTGAAACCGAACCAGCCGAAGTAGAGGATTGCGGTGCCGATAAACACCATTGGCAGGTTGTGCGGCTTGAACGCTTCTTTGCCGAAGCCAACGCGTTTACCCACAAGGTAAGCACCTACTAAGCCAGCAACAGCGGCGTTAATGTGCACCACGGTACCGCCCGCGAAGTCCAGCGCGCCGTGCGTAGCCAGAATACCGCCGCCCCAGACCATGTGCGCAATTGGCACATAAGAGAGCGTCAGCCAGACGGCAGCAAAAATTACCACTGCAGAGAAGCGCACGCGTTCGGAGAGAGACCCTACCACCAGTCCAACGGTAATACAGGCGAAAGAGCCCTGGAACGCCACATGAATATACTGATAGAAAGTGCCCATCAGCGCTTTCAGCTGGATATTTTTCAGCATCACCCAGTCAAAGCTACCGAAGAAGTTATTGCCGGTGCCAAACGCCAGACTATAGCCATACACGACCCACAGCACGCAAACCAGGGCGAAGGTGACGGAGATTTGCGTCAGCATCGACAGCACGTTTTTAGAGCGAATCAGACCGCCGTAAAACAGCGCAAGGCCTGGGATGGTCATAAACAGCACCAGCGCGGTGCATATCATCATAAAGGCGTTGTCGGCTTTGTCCGCGACCGCAGGCGCGTCCGCAGCGAAGGCGAGCGTCGGCAGTAATGCCAGGGCGCCTAAACCAAGGAGTGCAGCTAATTTTTTCATTTTTCCCATCCCAATCAAGGCTTGCCAGCAGTTACAGAGCGGCTTCGTCGGCTTCGCCGGTACGAATACGAATAACGCGTTGCAGTTCTGCAACGAAGATTTTCCCATCACCGATTTTGCCGGTGTAGGCGGCTTTGCTGATCACGTCGATAACTTCATCGAGCTGGTCGTCAGCAATAGCAACATCGATTTTTACTTTCGGCAGAAAGTTGACGCTGTACTCGGCACCACGGTAAAGCTCCGCATGGCCTTTCTGGCGGCCGAAACCTTTAACTTCGGTCACGGTAAGCCCCTGAATACCGATTGAAGAGAGCGCTTCACGCACGTCTTCAAGCTTGAACGGTTTGATTACCACGGTTACCAGCTTCATAAATTCTCTCCACTCAGAATTAGGTCATTACCTGCACGTAGAGAGCAAAGCAAAGCCCATGCCAGGAATAAAAAACCAGGGTTATTCAGCACGTTTTCAGGCTTCAGGCGGGTTACCGGAAAGCCAGATGAAGGCGTCGGATCGGGCGGGATTAGTCTGAAAAGAAAAAACGCACCACTGCAGTGCAGGATGCGTTTTCATTTTGCACCAACGCGGAGAAGCGAAGGTGTTTATGCGACCCGTTGCATGGTTATGGTGCATCAGGCCGTGAGCGATTCTTCCTGTGCGGCGGCGGCCAGTTCCTCACCGGCTAACTGAAGCTGATACATCTGCCAGTAGCGGCCCTGCTGCGCCAGAAGTTCACTGTGCGTACCGCGCTCCACGGCCTGGCCGCGATGCAGCACCAGAATCGTGTCGGCATCAGTGATGGTAGACAAACGGTGGGCAATCACCACCAGGGTTGTGTGCTGACGCACTGCCGCCAGCGCCCGCTGAATAGCCTGCTCGGTGCCAGAGTCGATATTCGCCGTGGCTTCATCGAGGATCAGGATCTGCGGGGCTTCAACCAGCACGCGCGCCAGAGCAAGCAGCTGCTTCTGGCCAACGGAGAGATTGTTCCCCTGCTCGCCCAGGCGGGTATGGATACCTTCCGGCAGCGCTCGCGCCAGTTCGGCCAACTGAACCGTCTCCAGCGCCTGCCAGACCATCTCTTCGCTGATGTCCCGCCCCAGGGTTACGTTGGCAAAGAACGAATCGGCCATCACTACCGGATCCTGCTGCACCATCGCCACGCCGCGGCGCAGCGTTTCATGGCTGAGGGAGTCCAGCGGCCGGCCATCGAGGCGTATTTCGCCTCTCGTTAACGGGTAATAGCCCATCAGCAGGTTGGCCAGGGTGCTTTTTCCGCTGCCGGTATGCCCGACCAGGGCAATAAAGCTACGCGAAGGCACTTCCAGATTAATGTCCTGTAGCACCAGGCGATCGCCACGGTAGGCAAATGAGACGTTGTCGACGCTGATAGCGCCGCTGGCGAGGGGCCGGTTGTCATTGCCGTAATCCTGGCGTTTGCCGTCCATCAGCTCAAACACACGCTCCCCGGCCACCACCGCCTGTTGCAGAATGGATTGCTGGGTGGTCAGCTCAATCAGCGGTTCGTTCAGGCGGCCAAGGTAGTTAATAAAGGCATATAGCACGCCAACTTCGATGGTGCCGCGCGAGGTGAAGCCGAACAGCATCAGCAGGCCACACAGAATCATCGCCGAAAACAGGCTAAGCAGCGGCCGCAGAAGCCAGCCATCAAGCCGCAGGGTTTGCATCCGCGCCAGGTAGTGAGAGCGGCTTGCCTGCCCCATGCGTTCGCCGAAGCGGGCTTGCTGGCGGAACTGCTGAATCACGCTCATGCCGTTGATGACTTCATTAAAGCCGTCGTTGATGTCCGCCAGATAGCTCCGCACCCGGCGCACAATCGGCGTGCTGTAGCGCTGGTAGATAAACATCACGGCGATAACCGCTGGGAAGATGGTGATCGCCACCAGCGCCATGCGCCAGTCGAGCGTGAACATCGCCACCAGCATAGCGCCGATCAGTGCCGCGCTGCGCAGCACCGTTGCCACAACGGTGACATACAGGTCACGGATCACTTCGGTGTCGTTTGTTACGCGCGAGATCAATTGCCCTACCGGCTGCGTGTCAAACGCACTCAGCGGCTGGCGCAGCGCTGCATCCATGACATCGGTACGCAGTTTTTGCACCACACCTACCGCCGCGCGGTTAAACAGCAGCGCCTGAAGGTAGTGCAGCCCGGCAGCGCTAATCGACAACAGGATATAAGCCACCGCCAGCCCGGCCGCGAGGCCAAGCGGCATCTGGTTTTTCGCCACCAGGTTATCAATAAAGTAGCTCACCAGCACAGGGCCACAAACCTCAGCGGCAGCCGCAACCCAGAGCATCAGCATCGCCCCACCCAGCGGTTTGCGCCACGGCGATCCATAAGCTAGCAGGCGTTTAATGGTAGGCCACTGTTGTTTACGACTCATTGGCGATCTCCCTGACATCTTCCTGCCCCGGGGCTTCGTCCAGCGCGGCCTCCAGCTGTTGATAGCGGTACATATCCCGATACCAGCCCGGCTGAGACGCCAGCGCGTCATGGCTGCCACGCTGGGCGATATGTCCGTGCTGCATCACCAGGATCTCGCTAGCTTCCGTTAATGCAGACAGGCGGTGGGCGCTGATAATGACCGTGCGGTGTTCGCCCCACTCGCGCAGGTTGTGCAAAATTTGGTGCTCGGTGCGGCCATCTACTGCGGAAAGCGCATCATCCAGAATAAGGATTTCGGCATCAAGCAGCAGCGCCCTCGCAATAGAGATACGCTGTTTTTGCCCGCCGGAAAGCATGACCCCACGCTCACCCACTTCGGTGTCGTACCCTTGCGGCAAGCGCAGGATATCCTCATGAACGCTGGCCAGGCGAGCGACACGCTCAATGTCCTCCTGGGTGGCACCCGGTTTACCCAGCGCAATGTTGCTGGCCACGGTGTCAGAGAACAGGAACGGCGTCTGGTTCACGATAGCCAGACGGCTTCTCCAGCCGTCAATTTTCAGCGCCGTGAGCGGAATATCGTGGTAGCGAATATCACCCTCTTCCACGTCGAAATGACGCTGGATCAGCGCGAGAATCGTGCTTTTACCGGACCCCGTTGGCCCGCACAGACCAAGCATTTCACCCGGTTTAAGGGTGAAGTTGACGTTTTGCAGCGTCGGCTGAGCTGTCTGCGGGTAGTGGAACTGTCGAATCGAAGCCACCAGTTCAGCCCGCCCTTCCGGCAGCGTTTTATCACCGTCGACCACGCCCGGCTCTTCTTCCAGCATCGCGCGGATACGGCTGTAGGCCGCACTTCCTCGTTCGACAATATTGAACATCCAGGCCAGCGCCAGCATCGGCCAGATCATCAGGCCGAGGTACATCACAAAACTGGTGAGCTGCCCCAGGGTAAGCGAGCCTTCGATAACCATCCAGCTTCCGCCGCCGATGGCTAAAAGGTTTGCGGCCCCAATAGCCACATAAATAGTGGGATCAAAGCGGGCATCAATGCGCGCAACGCGCATGTTTTTCGCCCCGGCATCCTGAGCTTCTGCGGCAAACAGCGCCGACTGCCTGTCTTCAAGGCCGAACGCCTTGATCATGCGGATGCTGGTCATGCTTTCCTGAGTACGATCGTTTAAGGCTGAGAATGCCGCCTGCGCCACTTTGAAGCGATCGTGCAAACGCGCGCCGTCACGTTTAATCACCACGGCCATAATCGGCATCGGCAGAAGCGCCAGCAATGTGAGCTGCCAGCTGATTTGGGTGGACATGACTATCAGCACCGCTAACCCCATGACCAGCGAGTCCACCAGCGTTAGCACCCCTTCCCCCGCGGCGAATACCACGCGATCGACATCGTTAGTCGCGCGCGCCATCAGGTCGCCGGTACGGTGACGGAGATAAAATTCAGGGTGGTGGCGGCTTAGCTGGCGGTAATAGTTTTCCCGCAACTCAACCGCAAGCTGGTAAGACGCCCCGAACAACAGGACGCGCCAGACGTAGCGCACCAGATAAACCACCACGGCAATAAGCAGCATCAGGCCAATCCATATCAGCACCTGCTGAGAGGAGAGACGCTGCTGCACCACGCCATCCACAATCACGCCCACCACTTTTGGCGGCACGAGCTGCAAAATAGCGATGATAATAAGCAATGCCACCGCGCCGAGGTAGCGTCGCCACTCGCGGGTGAAGTACCAGCTTAATTGAGCAAATAATCGCACGAAGTTTAGATCCTGAAATGCTGCCTGCCGGCCAGGGCAAAAGAGTGGAGGCTACTGTTCCGCACATTGCGGAATCAGGAAGTTAGAGGTAATGCTGTGGTGTATTTTATCTGTTCCATGGCAAAACTCGAAGTGACATCGCTTAATCCCGGGATGCCGTTCACCAGCCGCTTATAAAAGTCGTCGTACCGCTTCATATCGGCGACCTGAACCCGAATCAGATAGTCATATTCGCCGGCCATGCGCCAGAAGCCCAATACTTCGGGCATGGCTTCCACCACCGAGACAAATTTGCAGTACCACTCGCTGCTGTGCTGCTGGGTTTTAATCAGCACAAACGCCGTCAGGCCCAGGCCGAGTTTTTCCGGGTCCAGCAGCGCCACTTTGCCGCGAATATAGCCTTCGTCTTCCAGACGTTTTAAGCGTTTCCAGCACGGGGTGGTGGTCAGATTAACGGCATCCGCCAGCGCCTGCAAAGACAGGGTACAGTCCTGCTGCAGCATCGCAAGCAGCTTTTGGTCAATTTTATCTATCATGAGACCACCAAAGAGAAATATTTTCTCTAATGGAAGCGCTAAACAGGCAAAATGGCAACTTTTTTATCCTGACTTTGGATTACGCTAAGCACAAATTGATAAATGAGAATTTTCCATGACCAGTACCTGGGTGACCAACGCCATCAGCGAGATCAACGCCGACTATCAACGCTCTGCGGATACGCATCTGATCCGCCTGGCTTTGCCCGCTTTTCCGGGTATTCAGCTTTATCTGAAGGATGAGAGCACCCACCCGACCGGCAGCCTGAAGCACCGTCTCGCGCGCTCCCTGTTCCTGTACGGGCTGTGTAACGGCTGGATTAAAGAAGGCACCACGATTATCGAAGCCTCCTCTGGCTCAACGGCGGTGTCAGAAGCCTATTTTGCTCGTCTGCTTGGCCTGCCGTTTATTGCCGTAATGCCCGCCAGCACAGCAAAACGCAAAATTGAACAGATCGAATTCTACGGTGGCCGCTGCCACTTTGTAGACAGCGCCTGTGAAATTTACGCCGCTTCGGAAATGCTTGCCCGCGAGCTGAACGGCCATTATATGGATCAGTTCACCTACGCCGAGCGGGCAACCGACTGGCGAGGGAACAACAATATCGCCGACAGTATTTTCCGCCAGATGACCCATGAGCCGCATCCGGTGCCGGATTACATCGTGATGAGCGCGGGGACCGGCGGCACCTCAGCCACCATTGGTCGCTATCTTCGCTTCCAGGGCCACGACACAAAGCTGGTCGTCGTCGATCCGCAGAACTCAGTATTTCTTGATTACTGGCAGCAGCGCGACTGTGGCCTGAAAAGTGCAGTGGGCAGCAAAATCGAAGGGATTGGTCGCCCGCGCTGCGAGCCTTCGTTTATTCCCGATGTGATTGACGAGATGATGCGCGTGCCGGACGCCGCCAGCGTTGCCACTATGCAATGGCTGGAATCCCAGCTTGGCCGCAAAGTGGGGGCCTCAACCGGCACCAATATGTGGGGCGTGCTGCAGCTTGCCGCGAGAATGCGTGAGGAGGGCCGGAGCGGTTCTATCGTGACGCTGCTTTGCGACAGCGGCGAACGCTACCTTGAGTCCTACTACAATTCAGCCTGGGTCAACGATCATATCGGCGATCTCTCACCGTTTAAGGCTGAGATTGCTCGACTCATATCAATATCCTAAATAATTCGAGTTGCAGGACAAAGAGACTTTCAGGTCTTTTTGAACAGCGTTTACGCGAGGCTTGCCGAGTAACGCGGCAAGACCGTGACAAATGCGTCAGGAACAAATTTGAACCGCCAAAGGCGAGCCTGTGGTGAGGGGCAGGATGTCTCTCATTAATCCTTAGGAGCATAGCTAACTTTGTGACTGAGGTGAACGGGTGCAGTCAACGCACATGTGGCTTGAAGTATGACGGGTATAAAAAAACCGGGCTAAATGCCCGGCGCTGTAAGGTCTCAATATTCGGGGGAATAGGTGAGATGTGGAGTGTCCAGCCAGTGCGTCAAATAGTGCGAGACCGCCTGGTTACGGCAGTGGCCGATAACCGGCAGATGAGGTAAATCCGCTTTTAGCTGCGGCATGGCGTTGCCCATAATCAGGCCGTGCCCAACCGCCGAGAGCATTTCGCGGTCGTTCATCGCGTCGCCAAATGCCATGCAATCCTGCAGAGTCAAACCTAAGTGGGCGCTCAGTACACCAAGCGCTGCACCCTTATTACTGCCCACCGGCAGCACTTCCAGGCAGTCCATTGCCGAGAAGCAAAGAAATGCGCGATCGCCCAGCGCTTCATTGAGCTGAATGCGCAGGCGGCACAGATCGTCATGATCGCCGCAGAAGCAGATTTTGGTGACCTCGTGAGCAGGTAAACTTCGAAGATCGACGATATGTGGCCGGAAGCCGCTGTATACGTGTGCATGAAGCATTTCCGGGATTTCATGGCTGGTTAGCCAACCTGAATCGTTAAAGGCATGCATGCTCGCTTCGGTATCCCAATGGCCGTGCAGTACCGTCTCTACCGCCCACGGCGAGAGATCGTTGCGGTGCATTAGCTCACCTTCCATGCTGTGAATGCGCGTGCCGTTGCCGGTGATCAGGAAAGCGTCGAGATCGATCTTGCCGAGAATATGGCGCATCTCCAGCTCGTGGCGACCGGTTGCAAAAGCCAGGGTTATCTGGCGCTCTTCACGCAGGCGCTTCAGCGTATTCAGGGTTGCTTCCCCTAGGTGATGGTCGGGCAGCAGCAGCGTGCCGTCCATATCAAATGCAGCCAGACGAGCCATGGTTACTCCAGAAGTGATCGTGACAGGCAAAAGTATCCTCTGGAATATACGGAACTAATAGTGAATACTTGGGAAAAAATGTTCCGGGTTTATTATGCGACTTCTGAATCGGCTCAATCAATTCCAGCGTTTATGGCAGCCTTCCGGCGGGGAACCGCAGCAGGTGACCGTTGCCGAACTGGCCGAGCGCTGTTTTTGTAGCGATCGCCACGTCAGGACGCTGCTTAATCAGCTTGAAGACGCGGGCTGGCTGCGCTGGCGCGCCCAGTCTGGCCGTGGTAAACGCGGTGACCTGACGTTTCTGGTTTCGCCGGAAAACGTCCGTTCCGGCATGATGGAACAGGTTCTGGATAAGGGCCAGCATCAGAATGCGCTGGAGCTGGCTCAGCTTGCGCCGGAACAGCTTCGCCAGCTATTACAGCCGTTCCTCGGCGGCCAGTGGCAAAACGATGTCCCCACGCTGCGTATTCCTTATTATCGCCCTCTCGATCCCGTTGCCCCTGGTTTTCTGCCGGGTCGGGCCGAGCAGCACCTCGCCGGGCAGGTGTTTTCCGGCCTCACGCGTTTTACCCGTGAAAGCCCGGAGCCCCAGCCTGACCTCGCCCACCACTGGCAAATATCAAATAATGGCCTGTGCTGGGACTTTTTTATTCGCTCAACCCTGCACTGGCACAACGGCGAACCCGTAGAAACCCATCAGCTTCAACAGCGGCTGATGATGCTGATCGAGCTGCCCGCCCTGCGGCGGCTGTTTATCAGCGTCAAGCGTATTGAGATCCCTCACGCGCAGTGCCTGCGCTTTATTTTGCATCGGCCAGACTATTGGCTCGCGCATCGCCTGGCGAGCTACTGCAGCCGCCTGGCCCATCCGCAGGATACACAACTGGGCTGCGGCCCATTCCGCATTGTCAGCTTCAAGCCGAACCTGGTGCGGCTGGAAAGCTTTGAAAGTTATCATCTGAAACACCCGCTGCTGAAAGCCATCGAATACTGGATCACCCCGCAGCTCTTCGAAACCACGCTCGGCACAAGCTGCCTGCATCCGGTGCAAATCGCCATCGGCCAGCAGGATGAGTTGGAGAACCTGCGCCCGGTCAGTAATAGCATCAGCCTGGGCTTTTGCTATCTGGGCATCAGGCCACAGGGAAGGCTCAGCGCAGAGCAGGCCAGAACAATCATGCAGATTGTCCGGGAGCCAGAGATGATAGGCTCGCTGCCGCTTAACAGTGAGCTGATCACGCCCAATAGAGAGATGATCCCTGGCTGGCAGATTCCCGGCTGGGATGCGCACACAGCCGTCACGTTACCGAAAAAACTGACGCTGGTTTACCATTTGCCGGTCGAGCTTCATGCGATGGCTCTTCAGCTCAGGCACTATCTGGCAGAGCGCGGCTGCGAACTGACGGTAATTTTTCACGATGCTAAAACCTGGGCTGGCTGCGAAGATTTAGCCCAAGCAGATATCGTGATGGGCGACAGGCTAATTGGCGAAGCGCCGGAATACACCCTGGAGCAATGGCTGCGCAGCGATGTATTGTGGCCCAATTTATTAAGCGCCGGCCATTATGCCCATCTGCAGGCCACGCTGGATGCCGTGCAGGCATCCCCTCCTTCTTATGAACGTAATGAAGGGCTGAAAGACGTTTTTCATGGCCTGATGCGGGATGCCGTGGTCACACCGCTGTTTAATTATCGCTACCAGATAAGCGCTCCACCCGGCGTGAACGGTATTGAACTGAATGCCTGGGGCTGGTTTGATTTCTGCGAAGCCTGGCTCCCACCGCCGGGAATGACGTGAAGAAACTGGCTCACGTCCTGTCGGGACGTTACCATACCCTTTTCCAGACACCCTAATGAACGACAGGATAGAGAATGAAACGTACAGTCGTGGTTTTCAGCGGCGGACAGGACTCCACCACTTGCCTTATTCAAGCCTTACAGCAATACGATGAAGTCCACTGTGTAACCTTTGATTATGGTCAGCGCCATCGGGCAGAAATTGACGTGGCCCAAAAGCTCTCGCTGAAGCTTGGCGCCCGTGCGCATAAAGTTCTGGACGTTACCCTGCTGAACGAACTGGCGGTGAGCAGCCTGACGCGAGACAGCATTCCGGTGCCGGGTTACAACCCTGAGGACAAAGGCATCCCAAGCACTTTCGTCCCAGGCCGCAATATCCTGTTCCTGACCCTGACGGCGATTTACGCTTATCAGGTTGAAGCGGAGTCCGTGATAACCGGCGTCTGCGAAACGGACTTCTCTGGCTACCCGGACTGCCGCGACGAGTTTGTCAAAGCACTTAACCATGCGGTAAGCCTCGGGATGGCAAGAGATATCCGGTTTGAAACGCCGCTGATGTGGCTGGACAAAGCGGAAACCTGGGCGCTGGCCGATTACTGGCAGAGCCTGGAAACGGTCCGCCAGGAGACGCTGACCTGCTACAACGGCATCCAGGGCGACGGCTGTGGCGAATGTGCCGCCTGTAACCTGCGAGCTAATGGCCTGAACCACTATCTGGCCAATAAACCCGCAGTCATGGCCGCAATGAAGCAAAAAACTGGCCTCAAATAAAACATAACGGCGTGGTTACAAACCTCTGTCGATAGAAGAAATACCGGACAGTTCGTAAAAAAGACCAGAAAATCAATTCATTGATTTTCGGCTGATAATAACAAAGAGGGAAACCTAGGCTTTTCCCTCTTTGTCGGCGATTTTAGGCACTCATCATCTGTTCCAGTTTCTCACGCAGTTCACCTTCCAGCGGAACGGCCTTTTGCGTCTTTAAATCAATGCAGACGAAGGTCAGCAGCGCGTCGGCCACGGCTTCGCCTTCAGGCTCCAGCGTCACCACCTGGCTCAACACACCGCTTTTACCGTTAATCTGCTGGAGTTTGCTGTCAATGCGCAGCAGATCCCCAAGTACCGCCGGACGGCGGTAGCTAATATTGATGTTCACCACGATAAAAGCGATGTTGTGTTCCGTCATCCACTGGAAGCCCGTCGTTTTTTCCAGCCCTTCCCAGCGGGCCTCTTCGAGGAACTCAAGATAACGGGCGTTGTTAACGTGTTGATAGACGTCCATGTGGTATCCACGAACTTTGATATGTGTCTGCATAGCGCGAAGCCCTTGTTCTGTTTTTGTTGTCATCAGGTGAAGGTAAGGGAGGCCATACCCCGACAACTGGTATGACCTCTAACTCAGCGTAGCAAACTTTCCTCTTCAGGTGGAAGCCTGAGCACGTAAACTCAAAGTTTTATGCGAGCCAGATTACGTTCTACCAGCGATGCGCCAATGCCCGGGACCTCCTGCAGCTGATCTAGCGTTTTAAACGGGCCGAATTCGTCACGGTAGCTGACGATGGCCTGCGCCTTTTTCAATCCCACGCCATTCATTTTCTGGGCAAGTTCTTCCGCCGGGGCGCTATTGATACTCACCAGCCCCTCCCCTTGCTCCGCCGTTTTGGCGGGGGCAGCTTTAGGCTGCGTCGCTGCCGAGCTGGCAGAGGCCGAACCTGCTTTTTCTGCGGCGGCATATGCCGGGGCGCAGCCAAGTAAACCGGCCAGAACGAGGGAAAGTGAAAATGCTTTAATGCCTGATGTCATGCTGTGTCCTCCATGTATGTTGACAGCCCGGTCACCATAGCGAGGATAAAAATCAGGAACAAACGCCGGATTTAAAATGTGGAAAAGGCCGCGAAAGCGGCCTTCAGGTATTACACTGCGTTGCAAAAATTTGCGAGGATTACTGCTGTTGGTCGATGCTATCGCCCAGTTTGATCTTCGCTTCTTTGCGCAGGTTGGACATCAGCGCTTCGAAAGCAATCTGGGCATTGTTCTGGGTGATCCCCTGCACCATCGCTTTTTTCTGCTCGTCCGGCATAGAGCCTGCTTTCACTTCATCCAGAGACAGCAGCACAACGTTGCCCTGCATATCATTGGCGACGCCATAGCTCGGCTTGTCTTTCGCCGGCAGAGGCAGTCCAAAGGCGGCCTGGCTGATCGGATCCTGCCCGGTACGGCTCAGGGTTTTCGCTTCGCCGAAGCTCAGGCCCGTCGCTTTCAGTTCGTCACTGCCTTTGCCCAGTTTCAGCGCGTTCAGCAGTTTGTCAGCATCCAGTTTCGCCTGCTGCTCCGCTTTCTGCTGCTTCACGGCGGCAATCACCTGGTCACGCACTTCGGTAAGTGGTTTAACCGCTTCAGCTTTGTGCTCGGAAACACGCAGGACGAAAGCACGATCGCCATCGACGGTGATAATGTCTGAGTTGCTGCCCGGCGAACCGTTTTCACCCACCAGACCACCGCTGAAGATAGCGTCGGCAACCGGTTTGAAGTTCAGCTCTTCCGGCAGGTTGTCGTGGCCGAACCAGCCAGTTTCAACCGCTTTAACACCTGCGACTTTCTCAGCGCTTGCCAGAGATTCGTTGTCGTTGCTCGCGGCATCGCTCACTTTCTGCTGCAGCGCATAGTAAGCATCAACGGCTTTTTCCTGCTTCACTTTAGCCACGATGCCATCGCGAACTTCCGCCAGCGGCTTCACAACGGCAGGCTGGATGTCATCCAGGCGAACGATCAGGAAACCAACGGAAGATTTAACGACGCCGGACAGCTGACCTTTTTCTTTCAGGCCGGCATTTTTCAGTTCGTCAGGCGTGGTGGAGGCTTCCAGCCAGCCCATATCACCGCCGTTGCGGGCAGAGATGATGTCAGCAGACTTGGCCTTCGCCAGTGCAGCAAAATCGCCGCCCTTGTTCAACTCGTCGAGAATCGCTTTCGCTTCATCTTCGGTTTTAGTCTGAATCACGCTGTAGCGGTTACGCTGCGGTTGGGTGAATTCGTCTTTGTGCTGGTCGTAGTAAGCCTGAACGTCCGCATCACTGGCCTCTTCCTGCATGGAAGCCGCGTCCAGCTTGATGTAGCTAACTTTAAACTGTTCAGGGGTGATGTAGCGGTTTTTGTTCTGCTCGTAGTTGGCGTTGATTTCCTGATCGGAAGCGTCTTGCTTCGCGGCCAGCGCTTTCACGTCGATTGTGGCTTCACGCACGACGCGCTGCTGGGAGACCAATGCCGCCAGCTCGTCGGTTTCGCCGGTGAGCATAAAGTCGGTACCGACCACGGCTTTGATCAGCTGGTCGGTGGTGAGCTGATTGCGCAGCGCCTGTGCATATTGGTCGGCAGTTAATCCCATGTTGCCGATGATGGCGTTATAGCGAGCGTTATCGAACTTACCGTTAGTCTGGAAGGCTGGCTGGCTGAAGATAGCCATTTTTACCTGCTCGTCGCTGATACCGAGGCCCAGATGTTTGGCGTACTGGTCAAGCAGCGATTCATCAATCAGCTGGTTGAGAACCTGCTGGCGCATTTGCTTCATGTAGCCTTCGTTACCGGCAAGAACGGAGAACTGGTCGCCCAGCTGCTGCTGCTGACGATTACGTTCGTTCGCTACGGCATTTTCGAACTGGCCACGGCCAATCTCCTGGCCATTTACTTTTGCGGCATAATTATTGTTACCGCCAGTCAGGTAGCTACCCACGCCAGTCAGAACGAATGACAAGATAATCAAACCCAGAATGATCTTGAGCACGACATGGTTAGCCGCCGCTCGTAAATTGTCCATCATGGTGTAACAACACTCCGCTGTAGTATGACTTGGTAAACCTGCGCAGGCGCTAAGCTGGCATCCTTAATGACTCAAGCTGCCCTGTGCTGCGCGCAAGGGCGTATTGTGACAAGAAACCCGCTGCAAATCATCAACACCTGCGTAAAATTCGGCTTCAGGCAATAAAAAAGGCACATCAAATGATGCGCCCCTGCGATACCTGACACCATCTACCCCAGTCAGTCGGGGCCAATAAATCAGTTAACAGCGTCTTTCAGCGCTTTACCAGCACGGAAGCCTGGTACTTTTGCTGCGGCGATGGTGATTTCTTTACCGGTTTGAGGGTTGCGGCCAGTACGGGCAGCACGCTCTTTAACAGCAAAGGTACCAAAACCTACCAGTGCTACGTCTTCCCCGGACTGCAGAGATTCAGTAACAGAAGCAATAACAGCATCTAATGCACGTCCAGCCGCGGCTTTAGAAATATCAGCACCTGCGGCAATTTTGTCTATCAGTTGAGATTTATTCACTCTTCTCTTCCTCTCTTTATAATTTATATCGCACCTGATATCCCTCAGGCGCGACCGCGCAGCAGTTATAACAGGCTCGTCATGCCCTTACAACAGGAGTTGTGGACGATAAGCTCAGCCAGCAACTAAATTAGCGACACAAAAAAAAGCTGGCAAGTGACAATTCACTTACCAGCCCTAATTTTATTGACTGTATTTGCGTCAGGTCACTATTTTGCGGTGACCACCTGCATGCCGGAAGGCTCATTCTGCAGCGCGAGGGCCAGAACTTCCTCAATACGCTTCACAGGATGAATCGTCAGGTCTGCAATCACGTTGTCCGGAATTTCTTCCAGATCGCGCTTGTTGTCGTCTGGGATCAGCACGGTTTTGATGCCGCCACGATGCGCTGCCAGCAGTTTCTCTTTCAGGCCACCAATCGGCAATACCTGGCCACGCAGGGTAATTTCACCGGTCATTGCCACATCGGCACGAACCGGGTTCCCTGTCAGGCAGGACACCAGCGCGGTACACATTGCGATACCGGCGCTTGGGCCGTCTTTTGGCGTTGCCCCTTCCGGCACGTGAACGTGAATATCACGTTTTTCGTAGAAGTCACCGTTGATACCCAGTTTTTCCGCACGAGCACGGACGACGGTCAGCGCCGCCTGGATAGACTCCTGCATAACTTCACCGAGGGAGCCGGTATAAGTCAGTTTGCCTTTACCCGGTACGCAGGCGGTTTCGATGGTCAGCAAATCGCCGCCCACTTCCGTCCACGCCAGCCCGGTCACCTGGCCTACGCGGTTTTCGCTGTCGGCACGGCCGTAATCAAAGCGTTGTACCCCAAGGTAATCCTTCAGGTTGTCGCCGTTGATTTCGATGTGCTTGAGCGATTTATCCAGCAGCAGCTGTTTCACCGCTTTACGGCACAGTTTGGAGATTTCACGCTCCAGGCTACGGACGCCCGCTTCACGAGTGTAGTAGCGAATAATGCCCACAATGGCGCTGTCATCCACTTTCAGCTCGCCTTTTTTCAGGGCGTTGCGCTCAATTTGCTTCGGCAGCAGGTGCTGTTTGGCAATGTTCAGCTTTTCGTCTTCGGTATAGCCAGACAGGCGAATCACTTCCATACGATCCAGCAGCGGAGCCGGAATGTTCATGGAGTTAGAGGTCGCCACAAACATCACGTCGCTGAGATCGTAGTCCACTTCCAGGTAATGATCGTTAAACGTCACGTTCTGTTCTGGATCAAGGACTTCCAGCAGCGCAGAAGCAGGATCGCCGCGCATGTCGGAAGACATCTTGTCGATTTCATCCAGCAGGAACAGCGGGTTTTTGACGCCGACTTTGGCCATCTTCTGAATCAGTTTACCCGGCATAGAGCCGATGTAAGTCCGGCGGTGACCACGGATTTCCGCTTCGTCACGCACCCCGCCCAGCGCCATACGCACGTATTTACGACCCGTGGCTTTAGCGATGGACTGGCCCAGAGAGGTTTTACCTACCCCCGGCGGCCCAACCAGGCAAAGAATTGGCCCTTTCAGCTTGTTGACACGGCTTTGGACTGCGAGGTATTCCAGAATGCGATCTTTCACACGTTCCAGACCGTAATGATCGGTATCGAGGATTTCCTGCGCCTGACGCAGATCTTTTTTGACCTTGCTGCGGGCGTTCCACGGAACCTGAACCATCCAGTCGATGTAGCCGCGCACCACGGTAGCTTCCGCAGACATCGGCGACATCATTTTCAGCTTCTGCAGCTCGGCTTCGGTTTTCTCGCGCGCTTCTTTCGGCATTTTTGCCGCGTCAATTTTGCGCTTCAGCGCTTCATTTTCATCAGGCGCGTCGTCCATTTCGCCCAGTTCTTTCTGAATCGCCTTCATTTGCTCATTCAGATAGTACTCGCGCTGGCTTTTTTCCATCTGCTTTTTAACGCGGTTGCGAATGCGTTTCTCCACCTGCAGCAGATCGATTTCCGACTCCATCATCGCCATCAGATATTCGAGACGTTCGTTGATATCGGACATCTCAAGCACAGATTGCTTGTCCGACAGCTTAAGCGGCATATGGGCAGCAATGGTATCGGCCAGACGTGCAGGATCGTCGATGCTGTTCAGCGACGTCAGCACTTCTGGTGGAATTTTTTTGTTCAGCTTGATGTAGCCTTCAAACTGATTAATTGCGGTGCGAACCAGCACTTCCTGCTCGCGCTCTTCAATCGCCGGCGAGTTCAGGTACTCCGCCTGCGCAGAGAAGTGGTCGCCGTTGTCAGACAGCGTGGTGATACGCGCGCGCTGAAGCCCTTCTACCAGTACTTTTACCGTACCGTCGGGCAGTTTCAGCATCTGCAGAATTGAAGCAACGGTACCTACAGTGAACAGGTCGTTAACACCTGGCTCATCCGTCGAAGCCTCTTTCTGCGCCACCAGCATGATTTTCTTATCATGGTCCATTGCAGCTTCCAGGCAGCGAATGGATTTTTCACGCCCGACAAACAGTGGAATAACCATGTGCGGATAAACCACCACATCGCGCAGCGGCAATACGGGGATTTCAATGCGTTCAGAACGCTCAGGATTCATAGAGCTCTCTCTTAGTTTAATGTCCGCCAGGTGATTTGGTGAACGCTTCCGCTCCACCAACAAGTAAATCAGTATATGGGGCTGTTTCCCGGACATTCAACTGTGGGAATGCAGGAAAAATAAATGGGGGATAAAATCCCCCATTTTCTTATTAACTGACTGGTTATTCTGGCGAATTATTCACCGGATGCCTGCTGCGCTTCCGGCTTACCATAAATTAATAGCGGCTTGGACTGGCCAGCGATGACGGACTCGTCAATCACCACTTTTTCCACGTCGTCCAGAGATGGCAGATCGTACATGGTGTCCAGCAGCGCGCCTTCCACGATGGAACGCAAGCCACGAGCACCGGTTTTACGGATCATCGCTTTCTTCGCAATCGCGTCGAGCGCTTCATCACGGAATTCCAGCTCTACGCCTTCCAGGTTGAACAATGCCTGATACTGTTTGGTCAGAGCATTTTTCGGCTCTTTCAGGATCTGGATCAGCGCGTCTTCGCTCAGTTCGCTTAAGGTTGCGACTACCGGCAGACGACCAATGAACTCAGGGATCAGACCAAACTTGATCAGATCTTCCGGTTCAACTTGACCGAGCAGCTGGCCTTCGCTGGCTTTCTCAGACTTCGCTTTTACCGTTGCGCCAAAGCCGATACCAGAACCCGTTTCCACGCGGTTGGCGATAACTTTATCCAGGCCTGCAAATGCGCCGCCGCAGATAAACAGAATCTTGGAGGTATCAACCTGCAGGAACTCCTGCTGCGGATGCTTACGGCCACCCTGAGGTGGAACGGCAGCCACGGTGCCTTCAATCAGCTTCAGCAACGCCTGCTGTACACCTTCACCGGACACGTCACGGGTGATGGACGGGTTATCAGATTTGCGGGAGATTTTATCGATCTCATCGATATACACGATGCCGCGCTGGGCTTTCTGTACGTCGTAGTCGCATTTCTGCAGCAGCTTCTGAATGATGTTTTCAACGTCTTCGCCCACGTAACCTGCTTCGGTCAGCGTGGTTGCATCGGCCATGGTAAATGGCACATCCAGCAGGCGAGCCAGCGTTTCTGCCAGCAGCGTTTTACCGCTACCGGTCGGGCCGATCAGCAGGATGTTGCTTTTACCCAGCTCAACGCCGTTGGACGTGTCACTGTTGCGCAGGCGTTTGTAGTGGTTGTAAACCGCAACCGCCAGCACTTTCTTCGCCTGCTCCTGGCCGATAACATAATCGTCAAGATGGTGGCGAATTTCGTGCGGCGTCGGCAACGCACTGCGTTCACGGTGCGGCGCAACTTCTTTAATCTCTTCGCGAATGATGTCGTTACATAAATCGACACACTCATCGCAGATATACACTGACGGCCCGGCAATCAGCTTGCGCACTTCATGCTGGCTTTTGCCGCAAAAAGAGCAGTACAGCAGTTTGCCTGAACCGTCTTTGCGCTTATCTGTCATCAGTAAAACCTCTTCTCTGTTTCTGTGTGCTACCACCGGTAGCACAAGTGCCATTCTACGGCGCAGCCGATAGTGAAGCGTTAAGTCAGGCCGCGACTTTGACTATAGTATAGCGGCCTAAAGCTTCGGGCATTAGTTACGGTGAGTCAGGATCGAATCGACTAAACCGTACTCTACCGCTTCGCTTGCGGAGAGGAAACGATCGCGCTCGGTGTCTTTCTCGATTTGTTCAAGCGATTTGCCCGTATGTTCCGCCATCAGCTCGTTCATACGTGCTTTCACTTTCAGGATCTCTTTAGCGTGGATTTCGATATCCGTCGCCTGGCCCTGATAGCCGCCCAGCGGCTGGTGAATCATGACGCGGGAGTTCGGCAGGCAGAAACGCTTACCTTTTGCCCCAGCGGTCAGCAGGAATGCGCCCATCGAGCAAGCCTGGCCCATACAAATGGTGCTGACGTCAGGCTTAATAAACTTCATGGTGTCGTAAATCGACATCCCGGCCGTAATTACGCCACCCGGAGAGTTGATGTAAAGATAGATATCTTTTTCCGGGTTTTCTGCTTCCAGAAACAGCATCTGCGCCACAATCAGGTTAGCCATATGATCTTCTACCTGACCGGTCAGGAAGATGACGCGCTCCTTAAGCAGACGAGAATAGATATCGTATGAACGTTCGCCGCGGGATGTTTGTTCAACAACCATCGGCACCAGGGCCATATGGGGTGCTAATTGATCTCGTTCGCCACTGTATGACATGTCCGTCTCCTGGAGTAATTAAGCCTACTGTACTGATTCTACTTGAGACGCAGGATATTGACTATGTTCCTTGCGCCGATTCTGGACGGAGTCAGTCAGGGATTGTTAATGGAACCTCACCCGAATAATGGGGATGATTTGCCCTGTTTCAAGCATAACAACCTTTTGTTGTTACGCTAACCCTGAAATGGGGTTTTATTGATGGCTTATCGTGTGATTTAGCAATAAAAAAAGCCCGCCACCAAAAGGTGACGGGCCCGATGCTGCGTTTTTTGGCTAATCAGCCAAAAAGCACTTACGCCTGCTGGTTCATCAGCTCGCTGAAAGTGGTCGCTTTTTCGGACACTTTCGCTTTAGCCAGAACGGCTTCAACAGCCTGCTCTTCCAGCGCAACGTTGCGCATGTTGTCCATCAGCTCTTTGTTTTTACCGTAGAACTCGATGACTTCAGTCGGATCTTCGTAGGCAGAAGCCATTTCTTCGATCAGACCTTTAACACGCTCTTCGTCAGCTTTCAGCTCGTGGGTACGAATCACTTCGCCCAGCAGCAGACCAACAACAACGCGGCGTTTAGCCTGCTCTTCGAACAGTTCACGTGGCAGTTCCAGAGCCTGTTTCTCGTTGCCACCGAAACGCTGTGCAGCCTGGCGACGCAGAACGTCGATTTCGCCGTCGATCAGCGCAGCTGGCACGTCGATGTTGTTAGCGTTAACCAGACCGTCGATTGCCTGAGACTTGATGCGGTTACGCACGGCGCCTTTCAGTTCGCGATCCATGTTTTTACGCACTTCGGTACGCAGGCCAGCCACGGAACCATCTTCAACGCCGAAACGCTTGATGAACTCTTCGGTGAATTCTGGCAGCTCGCGCGCTTCAACTTTCTTCAGCACGATGTCGAACTTCGCCGCTTTCCCTTTCAGGTTTTCAGCGTGATATTCTTCCGGGAAGGTTACTTCGATAGTGAACTCTTCGCCCGCTTTGTGGCCAACGATGCCGTCTTCGAAGCCAGGGATCATACGACCCTGACCCATTGCCAGCACGAAGTCAGAGGCTTTGCCGCCTTCGAACACTTCGCCGTCAACGGAACCGGTAAAATCGATGGTAACGCGATCTTCTGCAGTCGCTGCAGCGTCGCTGTCTTTCCAGGTCGCCTGCTGCTTGCGCAGGGTGTCCAGCATCGCATCAACGTCTTCGTCGGTCACATCAACAACCGGTTTTTCAACTTCGATGGCTTCCAGACCCTGCAGCTCAACTTCTGGGTACACTTCAAACTCTACCGCGTAGGTGAAGTCTTCGCCCAGTTTGTATTCGCCCGGCACATAGTTAGGTGCGCCAGCCGGATTGATCTTCTCTTTGATGATCGCATCAATAAAGTTGCGGCTCATCAGCTCGCCCAGCACGTCCTGACGAACGGAAGCACCGTAGCGCTGCTCAACGACGGTCATCGGCACTTTGCCTTTACGGAAGCCATCGATACGTACTTTTTTAGCTACGTTGACCAGCTCGCTTTTTACAGCGGTTTCGATGCTGTCTGCAGCGATAGTAATCGTGAGACGGCGGCCAAGGCCCTGAGTGGTTTCAACTGAAACTTGCATCTTGTTACCTCAAAAAATCACAGTGCTCGGTCAACTCTGGAAGCCCTGGTGGCTTCACAGAACCAGGATGTTCTCTGAATCAGAAACACATTCCCTGTCGTCAGAATCATCCCGAAGACATTCAAAAAATAAGACGCAGCATTATAGCGGCATCACAGGGGTGAGTCGAGAACGGCAATAGCGCTCGGCTGCGGCCTTTTTCACACTTCTTTGTCATTTATTCTTCTTTGCCCGCTCCCTTAAAGAGACGGACAAAACAAAACGGCCCGCAGGCCGTTTTGGGAAACGCAGTATACATACCGCAACATAACGGAAAAGTTCCCTTAGTTGCAAACGCTTAGCGGTTAATCAGGCAATGCTGCCCGCGCCACGGCAGTTCGGGGAGGCAAACACCGTGTCCTGCAGCCCTTCCCACTCTTTGACGGTGTAAGTATGCAGCGCCAGCGCGTGTACCGGGCCTGCCAGTTCCGCGCTTAATGTGCCATAAATCATGCGGTGGCGGTTTAAAAAGCGTTCGCCGGTAAAACGATCGCTAACCAGCACCACCTTAAAATGGCTTTCGGAGCCCGCCGGGACATTGTGACGATAGCTTTCATCCACGACTTCCAGGTACGCGGGGGTAAAGGCGGCTTTTAACTTCTCTTCTATCTGCTCGCGTATCAGCATGAACTTTCTCCTCGACAACGTAGAGATGCCACTCATCCCTTTAAATGTTAGCCGCTTTTAGCCAGATTTTGCTTTGAACACAACAAAAATTTAACTTTCGCGGGCCTTTCTTCACCCGGTTATCAGAACGTTCATAGGGTTAAGGCACTAAACCGAATGAAAAGTGTCAGAAGGTTTTGCTGAAGCCCGGAAAAATGGCAACGCGATGAAATTCCGTGCGTTAAGCACTTCCCCTGCACGACCGCAGTGTTATGATGGCGTGATTTTTTATCAGCCTGCCCTTTGAGTACATTGAGAAAGCGAACATGTTAAAAAAATTACTTTTCCCGCTGGTTGCCATGTTTATGCTGGCCAGCTGCGCAACACCGCCAACCACCATTGAAGTGTCACCAAAGATCACCCTGCCACAGCAGGATCCAAGTTTGATGGGCGTGACGCTAAGCATCAACGGTGCCGATCAGCGTACCAGCCAGGCGCTAGCGAAGGTGACCCGCGACAATCAGCTAGTCACGCTGACGCCATCTCGCGATCTGCGCTTCCTGCTGCAGGAAGTGCTGGAGAAGCAGATGACCGCGCGCGGTTATATGATTGGGCCAAACAGCCCGGTTGACCTGCAGATCATCGTTAACCAGCTGTATGCAGACGTTTCCCAGGGTAACGTGCGCTACAACATCGCCACTAAAGCGGATATCTCCATCATTGCTACCGCGAAGAACGGTAACAAAATGACTAAGAACTACCGCTCCAGCTATAACGTTGAAGGCGCGTTCCAGGCTACCAATAAAAATATCGCTGACGCGGTTAACTCCGTGCTGACCGATACCATCGCGGATATGGCTCAGGACACCAGCGTTCACGACTTCGTCAAGCAGAACGCTCGTTAATTTTTACCCCGCTGGCCTGCTCACGCGGGCCAACAACAGAGTTTGTACAATTCCCCTATGTCCAATCATTATCTGCGCATCTTTCAGCAGCCAAAATCAGCCATTTTACTGATTCTGGGCTTTGCGTCCGGCCTGCCTCTAGCCCTGACTTCAGGTACGCTTCAGGCCTGGATGACCGTCGAAAATATCGACCTGAAAACCATCGGTTTCTTCTCGCTTGTGGGCCAGGCCTACGTCTTTAAGTTTCTTTGGTCGCCGGTAATGGACCGCTATACCCCGCCGCTGCTCGGGCGTCGTCGTGGCTGGCTGCTAATCACGCAAATTCTGTTGTTGGTGGCAATTGCCGCCATGGGGTTCCTTGAACCCTCCTCGCAGCTGCGCTGGATGGCTGCCCTGGCGGTGATCATCGCCTTCTGTTCTGCCTCCCAGGATATCGTCTTTGATGCCTGGAAAACTGACGTTCTGTCTGCCGAGGAACGCGGGACCGGTGCCGCCATCAGCGTGCTGGGCTACCGCCTGGCAATGCTGGTTTCCGGCGGTCTCGCGCTCTGGCTGGCGGACCGCTATTTAGGCTGGCAGGCCACCTACTGGCTGATGGCAGCCCTGCTTGTGCCCTGTATTATCGCCACGCTTTTGGCGCCAGAGCCTACAGATGCCGTCCCCGTCCCTAAAAGCCTGGAGCGCGCCGTCGTTGAACCGCTGCGTGACTTCTTTGGCCGCAACAATGCCTGGCTGATTTTGCTGCTGATTGTGCTTTATAAGCTGGGCGATGCCTTCGCCATGAGCCTGACCACCACGTTCCTGATCCGCGGCGTTGGCTTTGATGCCGGTGAAGTCGGCGTGGTGAATAAAACGCTGGGGCTGTGCGCCACCATTTTCGGCGCGCTGCTTGGCGGAATGCTGATGCAAAAGCTGACGCTGTTCCGCGCCTTGCTGATCTTCGGCATTTTGCAGGGCGTGTCCAACGCCGGTTACTGGCTGCTGTCGGTAACGGATAAAGACATGATTACCATGGCGAGCGCGGTGTTCTTCGAAAACCTCTGCGGCGGCATGGGTACTGCAGCCTTCGTGGCGCTGCTGATGACGTTGTGCAATAAGTCATTTTCAGCCACCCAGTTTGCTCTGCTTTCCGCGCTTTCCGCCGTGGGCCGCGTGTATGTCGGCCCGATTGCCGGCTGGTTCGTGGAAGCCCACGGCTGGCCGACGTTCTACCTGTTCTCCGTCGTCGCCGCAGTACCGGGGATCCTATTATTACTGGTCTGTAAGCGCACGCTGGAGTTCACCCAGCAAAACGAAACCTTCATGACGCGCAGTGAATTTGCTCCGGCTTACCGCCTGGCGCTGCGTATTCTGGGCTTTGGCTGCCTGCTGCTGGCGGCGTGGCTGCTGGTTATTATCAGCAATGCGCTTGGGCTGACCGAATGGGCGTTTGGTTTACAGCTGCTGGAATGGGGCGCTTTGTTCGCCATCGGTGGGATTCTGTTTGGCGGTCTGCTGGACTTCCTCGCCCTGCGCAAAACGGCACTTATCTGATAAGAATAAAAAACCGGGCGGATGACCGCCCGGTATGAGAAAGCCGGCAAGGTCACCCTTCCGGCTTTTTTATCACCTTAAGCCAGCGCGTGTGCTGCCGCGTTTTGCCCGGCAAGTGTACCAAAGATGATGATATCGGCGACGGCGTTGCCGCCGATGCGGTTTGCACCGTGAATGCCGCCCACCACTTCACCTGCAGCCCAGACGCCCTGAATCACCTGATGCTGTTCGGTTACCACTTCTGCGCTGGTGTTAATGGTGACACCGCCCATCGTGTGGTGAACCCCAGGTGCAATGCGGATCGCGTAGTATGGCCCGGTGTCCAGTGGGAAACGCATTCCGGTGGTACGCCCAAAGTCTTCGTCCTTTTTCTGCTTCACAAAGCCGTTGTAGCGATCCAACGTTTGCTGCAGCGCATGCGCATCCATATTCAGCTTCACCGCCAGCTCTTCCGCCGTTGTCGCACTGATCACAAACCCACGGGCAATATATTCATCCGCCGCTTTGTTGTTCTGGCGTACCTGCTCATCAAACAGGATCCAGGCACTTTTCTCCGGCAGAGCGATAATCTCTGCGGAAACCTTGTCACGGGTTTCCAGCTCATTGAAGAAGCGCTGCCCTTCCTGACTGACCAGAATGGCCCCGCCGCCGCGAATGGACTCGGAGATCAGATAAGAAGTAGTTTGCTCCACGGTCGGGTGGATCTGGATCTGATCCATGTCCACCGTACCGGCGCCGATCTTCTCCAGCAGGGCAATACCGCTCCCGGTCGCACCTTTATGGTTGGTGGTCACAAAACCTTTCAGCTCAGGGCGGTAGTGAACAACCATTTTACGGTTGGCGCTGAAGCCACCGGTAGCCACAACCACGCTTTTCGCTAGCAGAATATGGTGTTCGTTATATTCGTTCGCGACCTTAACCCCGGTTACCACGCCGTTTTCATGCAGAATCTCTTCCACGGTGGTATCCAGCAGAACGTCAATGCTGCGCTGGTTGACGTTGTTGACCAGGCCGCTTATCAGGAAGCCACCAACGGCCGAGCGGTCTGCCGGGCGGTGTGTACGGTCAATGCTCATCCCGCCGGTGATGGTAATGTCGTTCAGGACGATATCCAGGCTTGCCAGCCAGTCAATGGCGCCTGGCGCGCGCTCGACGAACTCTTTAAGCAGCTCGGTATTGTTTCTGAATTTACCGCCTTTCAGCGTCTCATCGTAGAACAGCTCTTTGCTGTCTTTGATGCCCTTCATCGCCTGGAAGCGCGTTTCCGCGGCGTTCATACCCACGGAGGCTTTGATGGTGTTACCGCCGATGGTTGGCATCTTCTCGATGATCACCACTCGGGCACCGGCATCGGAAGCACGAATAGCCGCCGCCAGGCCTGCGCCCCCGCTGCCGATCACCGCCACATCATAACTTTGAGGTGCATCCGGGTTGCCGCCTTCTTCAATCACATGCTCTTTGCTGGAGGTGGTCATCGCGCGGGAGACCGCTTTCTTCAGGGCCTCACTTTGTGCCGTTGCCCCGGTCACGGCATCCACATACGGGCTGTTGGCCACCAGCATACGCGAGCGCAAAATTTCGAAACTTGGGGTGAAATCGACATCCACCGAATCGTCCTGCACCAGAGTAATGTCGGTGATACGGTCAGTGTCGAGCGTGACGCTGATTTTGAGCTTGAGCGCTTCGGCCTCCACTTTTTCCTGGAAGACCCCGGCTTTGTATTTACGGCCAGACGTACTGGTGTCGCGGATCATGGCATCGACCAGCGAGAATCGCCACAGCGGCTCGGGAATCAGCAGCTCTTCGCGCTTGGTGCTGTCAATGAACAGATCCAGCGTTTCATTTTTTAGAATGCGATCGGCCCAGTCCGGGTAGGCAATACAGGCTTTACCGACGGCAATCAGGTCGTAACCCAGGCCCAGCGCTTCTTCGGCATCGCTGCGGTTAACAACCCCGCCCACCCCGATAACCGGCACTTTCGCCAGCGTTTCAGACCGCATCGTCAGATACTTGTTGATCAACATGGTCGGATCTTTGGTATCGACGATCGACGCACGTTTGAAATAACCCACGGAGAAGTGCAGGTAATCCACGCCCCTTTCCGCCAGCTTTTCCAGCAGGTACATGGTGTCGTCAAAGCGAATGCCCGGCACCTCAATCTCTTCCGGCGAGAAACGGTAGCCGATAATAAAGGAAGCATCGGCGAAGCGGCTGGCCATTTTGTGGGTGATTTCGAGCACTTCCAGCGGGAAGCGAGCGCGGTTGTCGCGGCTGCCGCCCCACTTATCGTCACGCTGGTTGGAGTTTGGCGAATAGAACTGCTGAATCAGATAAGTGTTTGCGCCGTGGATCTCCACGCCGTCGAACCCGGCTTTAATGGCACGGTTAACGGCATCGCCAAACTTGGTGATCATCACATCCACTTCTTCGGTGGTCAGGGCTTCTGGCGTCGTGGCTCCTTCACGCGGTGCGGCAATCGCGCTTGGCGCGACGGGCTTCTTGCCGCCAATCAGCTCCGGTTCAACCATTCGGCCGCCGTGATAAATCTGCAGAATGGCTTTAGAACCGCGGGATTTAATCGCGCTGGCAATGCGCGCGAGTCCTGGGATTTTGTTATCGCTGTCGATAGCCAGCGCGCCAGGGAAAGCGGGGCCTTTAGGATCGATAAAGCAGCATTCAACAATGACGGTACCGATCGTGCCGGCACGTTCGCGATAATACTCAACCAAATCGCTCGGCACGCTACCGTCGTAAAAACCGGTACAGGTGGTCATCGGCGCCATGATCAGGCGATTTTTCAGCACCGCGCCGTTGGGCAGGGTAAGTGGCTTCAGGATCGGAGTTTTGGAGTTCATTCTTTATCATTCCAGCAGGTGAGGTCGACATTGTCCGGCACTCAATGAACAGCCCCGGCAGGCAACACAATTATCAGGAGTAACGTAATTTGAATTAGGGAACAGAAACGGCAATTTTGCGGAATATATTTTTCGAATGTTAGTCAACACCTTAAAAAAAGCAAATACAAATAATAACCATAAATAACAAAAGGTTTTATATCACTCTGCTTCTACTGAATAGTCGATGGCAATCAGCGAAGTGGCATATTTACATCAGGTTACGATTTGATCTTTAACCACCTAAAGACTATGGATATAAATGAACCGGATTTTTTTAGTTAAATATAATCGTTGGCTTTTTGCTATACAGAAACCAAAATCAAATACCTGACACGGCCAGCAGGAGCGCAAAAGAAGGGATAATCTCCTATTGTTTCAGTATGATGAAGGATTCAAGAAACAATCGCTTATCACTCAATAAATATGAGGTTAAATGGAGACAGGTAGCAGGTGCGATGGGCGGTCAGATTTGCACCGGTTAAAAAAACTATCATGAATGTATAAAATTCTGCCTATAAAAGATGAGGTGGAAATAAAAGTCGGGAAACAGGTTTTGCAGGGAATATTAATCGAATTCATCATGATAACTTTAAGGCACAGGCTATGACTAACACCTCACCAATAAGCGCGACAGCGAAAGCATCGCCCCCGGATGCGGGGAATAAAAAGCGCTTGATATTGCTATTTTTACCTATCCTTATCAGCATCATTATATTACTGCTTCCGGTTCCGGCCGGATTAGAGCCCTACGCATGGCACTTCTTCGCCATCTTCGTCGGCATGATTGTCGGGCTGATCTTCGAACCCTTACCAGGAGCAGTTATCGGGCTGACAGGCATCGTGGTTATCGCACTTTTCAGCCAGTGGCTGTTGTTTAGCCCGGCCGAGCTGGCAGATCCTAAATTTAAGCTGGCGAGCCAGTCCTTCCAGTGGGCGGTCAGCGGCTTTAGCAACTCCACCGTGTGGTTGATCTTCGGCGCCTTTATGTTTGCCGCCGGCTACGACAAAACGCAGTTTGGCCGCCGCCTGGCGCTGATTTTGGTGAAGTACCTGGGCCGACGCAGCCTGACGCTGGGTTACGCGATCACCTTCGCCGATCTGCTTCTCGCCCCGTTCACTCCGTCTAACACCGCGCGCAGTGGGGGCACTATTTACCCGATTATTGCTAACCTGCCGCCGCTGTATGGCTCTCTGCCCAATGACCCAAGCTCGCGCAGGATTGGCTCTTACCTGATGTGGGTGGCGATCAGTGCGGCCTGTATCACCAGCTCGATGTTCCTCTCCGCGCTGGCACCGAACCTGCTGGCGCTGGCGCTGGTGAAAAGCATCATCGGCTTTGAGATCTCCTGGGGCATGTGGTTCCTGGCCTTCCTGCCGCTGGGCGTGCTGCTGATCCTCACCATGCCGCTGCTGGCTTACTGGTTCTACCCGCCGGAAGTGAAGGTGAATGACGAAGTGCCGAAATGGGCTGCCGCAGAACTGGAAAAACTGGGCAAACTGTCGCGCAACGAAATCCTGCTGCTGCTGTTTGTCTGTAGCGCCCTGCTGATGTGGATTTTTGCCGCCGCGTGGATTGAGCCTGCAATGGCCGCTCTGCTGGTTATTATCCTGATGCTGTGGACCGGCGTGCTGAACTGGAACGACATTATCAGCAATAAACCGGCCTGGAATACCTTTGCCTGGTTTGCCACCCTGGTAGCGCTGGCCGATGGCCTCGCGCGCGTGGGCTTTATTGCCTGGCTGGGTAAAGAAGGTGCCGCGCTGCTGCACGGCTTCGACCCGCAGGTATCGGCGGTGATGCTGCTGGTGGCGTTCTACCTGCTGCACTATCTGTTTGCCAGCACCACGGCGCACACCACCGCCCTGCTGCCGGCCACGCTGACCATCGCCGCATCAATTCCGGGTATCAATATGCCTGTCTTCTGCCTGATGATGGTGACTTCACTCGGCGTGATGGGGATCATCACCCCGTACGGCACCGGCCCAAGCCCGATTTACTACGGCAGCGGCTACCTGCCAACCAAAGATTACTGGCGAATGGGTACCATCTTTGGCGCCATTTTCCTCTGTTCGCTGATGCTTATCAGCTACCCGTGGATGGTACTGATGTTCTGATGCACAACGTTTGATGCAAAAGCCCCCGGCATAAACCGGGGGCTTTTTTGCTTTATGAGACATGGCAGCGACGCTCGCACAGTAAAGTTAGCGTGCCAGGTGTCGGATAAAATATGACCAGACGCGCCTTAAAGACACTCACCCTGTCTGTATATAAAACACCCAAAACCAAAAGCAATCGGCGTTTAATGCCCTAGATGAAATGTAATTAATACCGGAAAGTTACTTTTTTTGTCTATTAATTACCCAGGCCATTAAATGTTACCGTCGAGGACGATTTATCGTAATTAAATACAGTTTTCTTTAATTACTTTGTTCAATAAGCATTAAAAGATTATCCTTAACGATTCAGCCCGGTGAGAAATTAATATTTGTTGGAAACATGTGACAAATGCTGCCGCATTGTTAATCAAATGTATTTTAATTTGACTGGTTATACTCATTTCCCCGGACTATTTCCGCCAACATAGGTTTTCGTTATAACCTGCGGAGCCCGCGCACCAACGCTAGATTTTACAGTTTGTTGCATTCTGTGTGACATCGTAGGCAGAACCCGGTAACACCCTACTGACACTGCGCCATTCATGTTTACAGTAATGTAACCTTCCCGTAAAATGCCGGCACACTTTAAACGACAATAGAGCTCCCTGGAATTGAGGTCGTTAAATGAGACTCAGGAAATACAATAAAAGTTTGGGATGGTTGTCATTAATCGCAGGCGCTTTTTTACTCAGTGGCTGTGATTCTGCACTCCTGGATCCCAAAGGACAGATCGGACTGGAACAACGTTCACTGATACTGACGGCCATCGGCCTGATGTTGATTGTCGTTATCCCTGCAATTGCAATGGCTATCGGTTTTGCCTGGAAGTATCGGGCATCCAACAAAGACGCCAAATACAGCCCTAACTGGTCGCACTCGAACAAAGTGGAAGCTGTAGTCTGGACGATTCCTATCCTTATCGTTATCTTCCTCGCGGTACTGACCTGGAAAACCACTCACTCTCTTGAACCTAGCCGCCCGCTGGAACATGAAGCGAAGCCGGTGACCATCGAAGTTATCGCCATGGACTGGAAATGGTTCTTCATCTATCCGGAGCAGGGTATCGCTACGGTGAATGAAATCGCCTTCCCGGCCAATACCCCAGTGGAATTCAAAATCACCTCTAACTCGGTGATGAACTCCTTCTTTATTCCGCGCCTGGGTAGCCAAATCTACGCAATGGCAGGTATGCAGACCAAACTGCACCTGATTGCCGATGAAGCCGGCACCTACGACGGTATTTCGTCAAACTACAGCGGTAAAGGTTTCTCCGGCATGAAGTTCAAGGCTATCGCCACGCCGGACATGGACACCTTTAACCAATGGGTTGCTAAAGCGAAACAGTCTCCTGAAGTCATGAACGATATGGCGACCTACGAGAAACTGGCCGCGCCAAGCGAATACAACAAAGTCGAATACTTCTCCAGTGTTAAACCTGATTTGTTTAAAGACGTGATTAACAAATTTATGGGACACGGGAGCATGCACATGGCCAAGCCGGAAGGTGAACAGGCTTCCCATGACGATATGAAAGGCATGGAAGGTATGGAAGGCATGGACATGAGTCACGCGGAAACCTCTCACTAAGGGGCCGAGGAATAATACGATGTTCGGAAAACTTACACTGGATGCAATCCCGTACCATGAGCCAATTGTCATGGTTACGGTTGCGGCAATCATCGTCGGGGGACTGGCGCTGCTTGCGGCTATCACTTACTTCGGTAAGTGGGAATATTTATGGAAAGAGTGGCTAACCTCCGTTGACCACAAACGCCTCGGCGTGATGTACGTTATCGTCGCTATCGTCATGCTGCTGCGCGGCTTTGCCGATGCGGTAATGATGCGTAGCCAGCAGGTGCTGGCCTCCGCCGGCGAAGCAGGCTTCCTGCCGCCTCACCACTACGATCAGATCTTTACCGCCCACGGCGTTATCATGATCTTCTTCGTGGCGATGCCATTTGTTATCGGCCTGATGAACATCGTTGTGCCTTTACAGATTGGCGCGCGTGACGTTGCCTTCCCGTTCCTGAACAACCTGAGCTTCTGGTTCACCGTTGTCGGCGTGGTGCTGGTTAACCTGTCACTGGGCGTGGGCGAATTCGCTCAGACCGGCTGGGTAGCTTATCCACCGCTATCGGGGATTGAGTACAGTCCAGGCGTCGGGGTCGATTACTGGATCTGGAGTCTCCAGCTGTCCGGTATCGGTACGACACTGACGGGTATTAACTTCTTTGTGACCATTCTGAACATGCGTACCCCGGGTATGACCATGTTCAAAATGCCGGTGTTCACCTGGGCTTCGCTGTGTACTAACGTACTAATTATCGCCGCGTTCCCAATCTTCACCGTGACCGTCGCGCTGCTGACCCTAGACCGCTACCTTGGCACCCATTTCTTTACCAACGATATGGGTGGCAACATGATGATGTACATCAACCTCATCTGGGCATGGGGCCACCCGGAAGTTTATATCCTGGTGCTGCCGGTGTTTGGTGTGTTCTCTGAGGTGGTTGCAACCTTCTCTAAAAAGCGTCTGTTCGGTTACACCTCCCTGGTGTGGGCGACCATCGCGATTACCGTTCTGTCGTTCATCGTTTGGCTGCACCACTTCTTCACCATGGGCAGCGGGGCGAACGTAAACGCCTTCTTCGGTATTGCCACCATGATTATCGCCATCCCGACCGGGGTGAAGATCTTCAACTGGCTGTTCACCATGTATCAGGGCCGCATCGTCTTTAACTCCGCGATGCTGTGGACCATTGGCTTCATCGTCACCTTCTCTATCGGTGGGATGACCGGTGTTCTGCTGGCGGTGCCGGGCGCGGACTTCGTGCTGCACAACAGCCTGTTCCTGATTGCACACTTCCACAACGTTATCATCGGCGGCGTGGTCTTCGGTTGCTTCGCAGGTCTGACCTACTGGTGGCCAAAAGCGTTCGGCTTCACGCTGAACGAAACCTGGGGCAAACGCGCCTTCTGGTTCTGGATTATCGGTTTCTTCGTGGCATTTATGCCGCTGTACGTGCTGGGCTTCATGGGCATGACCCGTCGTCTGAGCCAGCAGATCGATCCACAGTTCCACACCCTGCTGGTTGTTGCAGCCTGTGGTGCGGCGCTGATCGCTCTGGGCATTCTGTGCCAGCTGATTCAGTTCTACGTTTCTATCCGTGACCGCGAGCAGAACCGCGATCTGACCGGTGACCCATGGGGTGGCCGTACGCTGGAGTGGGCAACGTCTTCCCCACCTCCGTTCTATAACTTCGCCCACCTGCCGCACGTTCACGAGCGTGATGCATTCTGGGAGATGAAAGAGAAAGGTGAAGCGTACAAGCAGCCTGCGCACTATGAAGAGATTCATATGCCGCGTAACAGCGCAGCCGGTATCATCATCGCTGCATTCAGCACCGTGTTTGGCTTTGCCATGATCTGGCACATCTGGTGGCTGGCGATTGTTGGCTTTGCCGGCATCGTTATCACCTGGATTGCGAAAAGCTTCGACGAAGATGTGGATTACTATGTTCCGGTGGCTGAAGTCGAAAAACTGGAAAATCAGCATTTCGAAGAACTCACCAAAGCAGGGCTGAAAAATGGCAACTGAGACTGTAAATAACGCCCACGCCGCGGAGCACGGGCACCACGATGCGGGAACCAATAAGGTCTTTGGTTTCTGGATCTACCTGATGAGCGACTGCATTCTGTTCTGTTGCTTGTTCGCGACCTATGCCGTTCTGGTGAACGGCACCGCAGGTGGCCCGGCAGGGAAAGACATCTTCGAGCTGCCGTTCGTGGCCGTTGAAACTGCCCTGCTGCTGGTGAGCTCCATCACCTACGGCATGGCGATCATCGCCATGAATAAAGGCAACAAAAGCCAGGTTATCTCCTGGCTGGCGCTGACCTTCCTGTGCGGTGCAGGCTTCGTTGGGATGGAAATCTATGAATTCCATCACCTGATCAAAGAAGGCTTCGGCCCGGATCGCAGCGGCTTCCTGTCAGCGTTCTTCGCGCTGGTCGGTACCCACGGTCTGCACGTAACTTCCGGTCTGGTGTGGATGGCATTCATGATGATTCATGTTTCCCGCCGCGGCCTGACCAGCACTAACCGTGCGCGTCTGATGTGCCTGAGCCTGTTCTGGCACTTCCTTGACGTGGTTTGGATCTGCGTATTCTCTGTAGTCTATCTGATGGGGGCAATGTAATGAGTCATTCAACTGAACATAGCGGCGCCCACCACGGTAGCGTGAAGACCTACATGACAGGTTTTATCCTGTCTATCATCCTGACGGCTATTCCGTTCTGGATTGTAATGGAAGGCACGGCCTCTCACGGCACCATGCTTGCCGTGATCCTGGTAACTGCAGTCGTCCAGATTCTGGTGCACCTCGTGTGCTTCCTGCATCTGAACACCTCGTCGAGTGAGCGCTGGAACCTGGTGGCCTTCGCCTTTACGGTGCTGATTATTGCCATTCTGGTGATTGGCTCGATCTGGATTATGTGGAACCTCAACCTGAACATGATGGTTCACTAAGAGCGGCATGTATGATTAAGCAATACCTGCAAGTAACGAAACCAGGAATTATTTTCGGTAATTTAATTTCTGTCATTGGGGGATTTTTACTGGCCTCGAAGGGCAATATTAATTACCCGCTGTTCCTCTATACGCTGGTTGGCGTATCACTGGTGGTCGCATCAGGTTGTGTTTACAACAACTTTATCGACCGCGATATCGACCAGAAGATGGAGAGAACGAAAAATCGGGTGCTGGTTAAAGGCCTGATTTCACCGAAAATTTCGCTGGTGTACGCCACCGTGTTGGGTATTGCTGGCTTCATGCTGCTGTGGTTTGGTGCAAATCCGCTGGCAATGTGGCTGGCCGTGATGGGCTTCGTGGTGTATGTCGGGGTGTATAGCCTCTACATGAAACGCCACTCGGTCTACGGCACGCTCATCGGCAGCTTGTCCGGTGCGGCTCCTCCGGTTATCGGCTACTGCGCCGTGACCAACGAGTTCGACACCGGCGCCGCTATCCTGCTGGCTATCTTTAGCCTGTGGCAGATGCCGCACTCCTATGCGATTGCCATCTTCCGCTTTAAAGATTACCAGGCCGCCAATATTCCGGTTCTGCCGGTGGTAAAAGGCATTTCCGTCGCCAAGAACCACATCACGCTGTACATCATCGCTTTTGCGGTGGCGACGCTGATGCTTTCTCTGGGCGGCTATGCCGGATACAAATATCTGATCGTCGCCGCGGCGGTCAGCGTCTGGTGGCTGGGTATGGCGCTGCGGGGCTATAAAGTGGAAGACGATAAGGTCTGGGCGCGCAAGCTGTTCATCTTCTCTATCGTGGCCATTACCTCGCTGAGCGTCATGATGTCGGTCGATTTCATGGTGCCAGACTCACATAATCTGCTGACTTACGTCTGGTAAGTCGCGAAAAGCATAAAAGGGCACCTCGGTGCCCTTTTTTATCAGTATCATCAAAGCACCTGCCCTGTAATATCTGCTAAATAACTAACGATTTACCCACCCCTGCCCTCGCACTACACTAAGGCCGACTTTTTATCTGAGGTGGTAATGAACGATTACAAAATGACGCCCGTCGAGCTGCGTGCGACGTGGGGTTTAGGCACTGTCTTTTCCCTGCGTATGCTGGGTATGTTTATGGTATTGCCGGTTCTTACCACTTGGGGTATGGCGCTGCAGGGCGCAAGCGAAGCGCTCATCGGCCTGGCAATCGGCATTTATGGCCTGGCGCAAGCCGTCTTCCAGATCCCTTTCGGCCTGCTTTCTGACCGTATTGGCCGCAAGCCGCTTATCGTTGGCGGGCTGGCTATCTTTGTGCTCGGCAGCGTTATTGCCGCCTTGAGCGACGCCATTTGGGGCGTCATTTTAGGCCGTGCACTGCAGGGATCCGGCGCAATCGCCGCCGCTGTTATGGCGCTACTCTCCGATCTAACCCGTGAACAGAACCGAACCAAAGCGATGGCCTTTATCGGCGTCAGCTTCGGGGTAACCTTCGCCATCGCGATGGTGCTCGGCCCGATCATTACTCAGGCGCTTGGCCTGCAGGCGCTGTTCTGGATGATTGCCGTCTTAGCCAGCTGCGGCATTCTGATTACGATTTGGCTGGTCCCGAATAGCAAAACGCACGTGCTTAACCGCGAGTCGGGAATGGTCAAAGGCTGCTTCCGCAAAGTGATGATGGAGCCAAAGCTGCTGAAGCTGAATTTCGGCATCATGTGCCTGCACATCATGCTGATGTCCACCTTTGTCGCCCTACCGGGCCAGCTTGAACAAGCGGGGTTTCCAGCGGCTCAGCACTGGAAAGTCTATCTCTGCACCATGCTGATTTCGTTTGTTTCGGTCGTACCCTTTATTATTTATGCCGAAGTTAAACGCCGCATGAAGCACGTCTTTGTCGGCTGCGTGGTGGTACTTTTGATTGCTGAGATCGTGCTTTGGGGGGCGGGCCCGCACTTCTGGGATCTGGTGATTGGCGTGCAGCTGTTCTTCCTCGCCTTTAACCTGATGGAAGCGATTTTGCCTTCACTTATCAGCAAAGAATCTCCGGCGGGCTACAAAGGCACCGCCATGGGCATCTACTCCACCAGCCAGTTTATCGGCGTAGCCATCGGCGGCTCGCTCGGCGGCTGGCTGAACGGGCTGTTTGATTCGCAAACCGTCTTCCTGGCGGGCGCGGTGTTGGCGATGGTCTGGCTATTCGTCAGCTGGACAATGCAGGAGCCGCCTTACGTCAGCAGCCTGCGCATTGAGCTGCCAGAAAGCAGTGCGAACGACGAACATTTGCGTGAAAGGCTGCTGGCTCAGCCAGGCGTGAGTGAAGCGAATATCATTCCAGAAGAACGCAGCGCGTATGTGAAAATCGACAGCAAGCTGACGAACAGATATGAGATTGAGCAGGTAGTGAAAGGATAGAACATCCCTCACCTGATGCGGTGAGGGATTAAGCAGCATTCCCTCTCATTTTTCAGGAGAGGGAGTGAATCAGTCGCGGAAGTTCTTAAACTGGAACGGCTGCCCCAGATTGCCGCCACGAATCAGCGCCATTACGGCCTGTAAATCATCGCGAGCTTTACCCGTCACGCGGATCTCTTCGCCCTGAATCTGGGTCTGAACCTTCAGCTTGCTGTCTTTAATCAGCTTAATGATTTTCTTCGCAACGCTTGCTTCAATACCCTGTTTCAGCTTAGCTTCCACGCTCCAGGTTTTGCCGCTGTGAACAAACTCTTCAGGCACATCAATAGAGCTGCCTTCGATGCCGCGCTTAAGCAGCTTGGCGCGCAGGATATCCAGCAGTTGGTTTACCTGGAAGTCAGATTCGCTGGCAACTTTGATGGTCTGATTTTTTTCATTCAGCTCAAAGCTTGCCGGCACGTTGCGGAAGTCAAAACGGGTCGCCAGCTCGCGCTCGGCGTTCTCTACCGCGTTGTTTACTTCCTGCAGGTCGATTTCAGAAACGATATCAAAAGATGGCATGTGTTTTCTCCCTCTCTGGTTTGCGTTGCATAATACCCGCTGGGCTGCGCAAAACAACCTGTTAAAGAGCCGGGAAGCCGATAACGCTATAATAGAAAGTAAGTTTAGCATTCGCGTAGTGTGCGAATGGGGAGGCAATAATGAAAATCACCGTGCTGGGTTGCGGTGCGCTGGGTCAGCTCTGGTTGACCGCACTTCACAAGCAAGGGCATGAGCTTCAGGGCTGGCTGCGTGTGCCGCAGCCGTATTGCCACGTCAATCTGCTCGATACCACCGATGGCAGCGTCTTTAACGAGTCCTTCACGGCTAACGATCCCGAATTTCTCGCCACCAGCGACCTCCTGCTGGTGACGCTCAAAGCGTGGCAGGTTTCCGATGCCGTGCGCACTTTGGCAGCCCAACTGCCTTCGAGCTGTCCGATATTGTTGCTGCATAACGGGATGGGGACGCTGGATGAGCTAAACGGATTGCCCCAACCTTTGTTGCTCGGATTAACCACTCAGGCCGCGAAAAGAGACGGAAACGTGATTGTGCACGTCGCTTCCGGCATCACTCACGTTGGTCCGGGGAACGCTAAAGCCAGCGACTTCAGCTACCTTGCAGATACACTCCATGCCGCGCTGCCCGATGTGGCCTGGCACAACAATATTCAGCCGGCGAGCTGGAACAAACTCGCGGTAAACTGCGTGATAAACCCGCTGACCACGCTGTACAACTGCACTAACGGCGAATTGAAGAATCATCTCGATGAAGTGGCCAGCATTTGTGAAGAAGTAGCCCAGGTGATGACGCGCGAGGGCCACCACACCTCGCCCGAAAGCCTGCTGGATTATGTCGGGCAGGTGATTGAAAGCACGGCAGAAAATACCTCATCGATGCTGCAGGACATCCACCTGGAGCGCCACACGGAAATTGACTATATCACCGGCTACCTGTTGCGCAGAGCGAGAGCTCACGGCGTCCCTGTGCCTGTGAATGCCCGGCTCTATGAGCAGGTTAAACGTAAGGAGAATGAATATGAGCGCACAAGCGCTGGTCTGCCTGGCACCTGGCACTGAAGAGACCGAAGCGGTTACCACTATCGATCTGCTGGTCCGCGCCGGGATCAAGGTGACGACGGCAAGCGTTGCTCCCGATGGCGACCTGAAAATTGTTTGCTCACGCGGCGTGAAATTACTGGCGGATGCACCGCTGGTTGAAGTCGCCGACGGCGATTTTGACATCGTGGTGCTCCCTGGCGGCCTGAAAGGTGCCGAATGCTTCCGCGACAGCCCGCTGCTGGTCGAGACCGTGCGCCAGTTTCATCTGTCAGGCCGAATCGTTGCCGCCATTTGTGCGGCGGCAGGCACTGTTCTGGTCCCGCACGAGCTGTTCCCGATAGGCAACATGACCGGTTTTCCAGGCCTGAAGGACACCATTCCCGAAGGGCAATGGCAGGATAAACGTGTTGTCTGGGACCCACGAGTTAACCTGCTCACCAGCCAGGGGCCGGGAACCGCGATTGATTTTGCACTGAAGATTATCGATTTGCTGGTGAGCCGCGAAAAGGCTCATGAAGTGTCGCAGCAGCTGGTGCTGGCGGCGGGGATTTATAGCTTCAGGGATTACCAGTAAGAACCCCTCACCCTAACCCTCTCCCCAGAGGGACGAGGGAACCAGGACGGTGCACGCCCTCTTCTTTCGAGAAATCGAGCTAACCAGAGCTCTCTCCCTTTTAGGGAGAGGGCCGGGGTGAGGGTCAGTCCTTTACGGGCGGTAAACCTTAATATTCTTAAAGCCCTGCTCGCTCAGATACAGAGCCTGCAGGCGGCTCATCACGCCACGCTCGCACCACAGCAGGTAAGTTTTGCTCTGGTCGAGATCGCCGAACTTAGTGCTCAGCTTGTAGAACGGTAGCGCCACAACCTCAACGCCTTCCAGCGCAAAAGGTTTCTCGTCCACTTCGTCGTTGGAGCGAATGTCCAGCAATACCTCGTTGGCGCCAAACGCATTAACCGTTTCGACTTCCACGACGTCCTGCTTCGTCTGGGTCGCAATATCGCGAATATCGATATTGGTCGCCTCGGCAACCACGCGATCCAGAATCGAGAAGTCAAACTTCTGCTCTTCTTCCTCAATCTTCGCCTTCACAGCTTTCACGGTCGGGCTTTTCGAGATCACGCCGCAGTATTCTGGCATGGTGCGAGCGAAATCAGCGGTACCGATTTCACGGGCCAGATCGATAATGTGCTCTTTGTCGTGAGAGATCAGCGGACGCAGGATCAGCGTATCGGAAACGTTGTCGATAAGGCGCAGGTTGGTCAGCGTCTGGCTGGACACCTGGCCTAACGCTTCGCCGGTCACCAGTGCCTGAACGCCATAGCGCTCGGCAACCTGAGAGGCGGCGCGCACAAACATACGTTTCAGCACAACGCCCATCTGCCCGTCTTCCACTTTCTCCAGGATCTCGCCGACCACTGGCTCAAAGTTAATGGCAACAAAACGCACACGGTGAGAGCTGCCGAAGCGGTTCCACAGATAATGTGCCACCTGCTTCACGCCGATTTCATGAGCAGCACCGCCCAGGTTGAAGAAGCAGTAATGCACGCGGCAGCCGCGACGCATCAGCATGTAGCTGGACACGCCGGAGTCGAAGCCACCGGAAATCAGCGACAGTACGTCTTCCTGAGTCCCGATTGGGAAACCGCCGATACCTTCGTAACGGCCTTTAACCAGCAGCAGGCGATCGTTTTCAATCTCAAGGTTAACCGTCACGTCCGGATCGTTGAGCTTAACGCGCGCGGATTCGATGTGCTGATTCAGGCCGCCGCCAACGTAGCGCTCAACTTCAATGGAGCTAAATTCGTGTTTGCCACGGCGTTTTACGCGCACGCAGAAGCTCTTACCTTCCAGTTTGTCGCGGTACAGCTCCAGCGCCTGCTCAAAGATATTGTGCATGTCAGTGTACGGCACATCTTCAACTTCAAGAATGTGGTGGATACCCGGAATGCGGGTCAGCGCTTCACGAATGGCGATACGCTGGTTTTCATCTTTGGCGCGAACTTCAATGTTGTCCCAGTGGCGAACAACCGCCAGGCTCTCATCGTAGTGTTTTAAAACGTTACGAATATTCCCGGTGAGCATCTTAATAAAGCGTATGCGCACAGATTGGCTCTTGATGGTGATTTCCGGGAACAATTTAATGATAAACTTCATGGCGGTAAGGGTTCGTTTAGTCAGCCGGGCTGGCTGCGCAGCACGCGGGCATAGAAAGAAGTACTTGCAGCGGCGTCATGCCACCTGCATCCGAGGCGCGCAAGTATATCACCATCCCACAAAGACTGCGCACCTTAACCGACTTGCACGAGCTAGCTTGATAATCACATTGACTCCGCTACCATGTCGGCGTCGAATTAAAACAGAGTCAGACATTCACCATGCCGAAAAAAACCGAATCTCCGGCCAGCTTCGAAACCGCACTGGTCGAACTTGAGCAAATAGTTACTCGTCTGGAAAGCGGCGATCTTGCCCTTGAAGAGGCGTTAAACGAATTTGAGCGCGGCGTGCAGCTGGCTCGCCAGGGGCAAGTGAAACTCCAGCAGGCAGAGCAGCGCGTACAGATCTTACTGAGCGACAACGAAGATGCCCCTCTGACTCCCTTTACCCCGGACGCCGAGTAATATGGATTTTAATCAACAGCTTCAGGCCCACGTTGTACGGGTTAACGACGCTATTGCGCGCTTTCTGGCGCCGCTGCCGTTTCAGAACAGTCCACTGGTTGAAGCGATGCACTATGGCGCACTATTGGGCGGTAAACGCCTGCGCCCGTTCCTGGTGTACGCCACCGGCGAAATGTTTGGCGTCGCCGACGAAGCGCTCGACGCGCCTGCTGCGGCAGTGGAATGCATTCACGCCTACTCCCTGATTCACGATGATTTACCGGCCATGGATAACGACGATTTACGTCGTGGGCAGCCGACCTGCCACATAAAATTTGGCGAAGAGAACGCCATTTTGGCCGGAGACGCCCTGCAAACGCTGGCGTTTTCTATACTGAGTGATGCGCCAATGCCCGGCGTTGATATTGCCGATCGCTTAGCCATGGTTTCGGAATTAGCCACCGCCAGCGGTGTGGCAGGTATGTGTGGCGGCCAGGCGCTGGATTTAGAAGCCGAAGGCAAGCAAGTTGACCTGGCTTCCCTGGAACGCATTCACCGCCATAAAACCGGGGCATTGATTCGCGCCGCCGTTCGCCTGGGCGCGCTGAGCGCTGGTGAAGCAGGCCGAAAAGCCCTGCCGATTCTGGACCGCTATGCTGCAAGCATCGGCCTCGCTTTCCAGGTTCAGGATGACATCCTGGACGTTGTCGGCGATACCGCTACGATAGGCAAACGCCAGGGTGCCGACCAGCAGTTGGGCAAAAGTACCTATCCGGCGCTGCTGGGGCTTGAACAGGCGCAGGCAAAAGCGCAGGATCTCTATCAGGAAGCACTGCAGGCTCTGGCCGAACTTGCCGAGCTGTCGCTGGACACGGCGGCACTGAAAGCGTTAGCCAACTACATTATCCACCGTGATAAATAACGTATAACAACGATGAGTTTAGATTTCTGATGAGTTTTGATATCGCCAAATACCCGACCCTCGCTCTGGTGGATGCCAGCCCGGATCTGCGAGTGCTGCCTAAAGAGAGCTTACCTAAGCTTTGCGATGAGCTGCGCCGTTACCTGCTCGACAGCGTAAGCCGCTCCAGCGGGCACTTTGCCTCCGGCCTCGGCACGGTCGAACTGACCGTGGCGCTGCACTACGTCTATAACACGCCGTTCGATCAACTCATCTGGGACGTCGGCCACCAGGCCTACCCGCACAAAATTCTGACCGGCCGCCGCGATAAAATTGGCACCATTCGCCAGAAAGGCGGCCTGCATCCGTTCCCATGGCGCGCGGAAAGCGAGTACGACGTGCTGAGCGTAGGCCACTCTTCCACCTCCATTAGCGCGGGTATCGGGATCGCCGTTGCCGCTGAAAAGGAAGGGAAAGACCGGAAAACCGTTTGCGTGATTGGCGATGGCGCAATTACCGCCGGGATGGCCTTCGAAGCGATGAACCATGCCGGCGATATCCGCCCGGACATGCTGGTGGTGCTTAACGACAACGAAATGTCGATTTCCGAGAACGTCGGCGCGCTGAACAACCATCTGGCGCAGCTGCTTTCCGGCAAGCTTTACTCCACGCTACGCGAGGGTGGCAAAAAAGTTTTCTCCGGCGTGCCGCCAATCAAAGAGCTGCTGAAGCGTACCGAAGAGCATATCAAAGGCATGGTGGTGCCAGGGACGCTGTTTGAGGAGCTCGGCTTTAACTATATCGGGCCTATCGACGGCCACGATGTCATTGGCCTGGTGAATACGCTGAAGAACATGCGCAGTCTGAAAGGCCCGCAGTTCCTGCATATCATGACCAAAAAGGGGCGCGGCTACGCCCCGGCAGAAAAAGATCCGATCAGCTTCCACGCGGTGCCTAAGTTCGATCCGCAGAGCGGGACACTGCCGAAAAGCACCGGTGGCCTGCCAAGTTACTCGAAGATTTTCGGCAACTGGCTCTGCGAAACCGCAGCCCACGATGACAAGCTGATGGCAATCACGCCTGCCATGCGTGAAGGCTCCGGCATGGTGGAATTCTCGCGCCAGTATCCTGACCAGTACTTTGATGTGGCGATTGCCGAGCAGCACGCAGTGACCTTCGCTGCGGGCCTGGCGATTGGCGGCTATAAGCCAGTGGTTGCGATCTATTCCACCTTCCTGCAGCGCGCTTACGACCAGGTGATTCACGACGTAGCGATTCAGAAGCTGCCGGTGATGTTTGCCATCGATCGCGCAGGCATTGTCGGTGCTGACGGCCAGACGCACCAGGGCGCTTTTGATATCTCCTTCCTGCGCTGCATCCCGGATATGGTTATCATGACGCCAAGCGACGAAAACGAATGCCGCCAGATGCTGCACACGGGTTACCACTACAGCGCAGGTCCAAGCGCCGTGCGTTACCCGCGTGGGACCGGAACCGGCGCAGAGCTGGAACCGCTCGTGGAGCTGCCGCTGGGTAAAGGTGTAGTGAAACGCGAAGGCGAAAAAATTGCGCTGCTCAACTTCGGCACTTTGCTGCCGGAAGCCGCAGCGGTAGCCGAAGCGATGAATGCCACGCTGGTCGATATGCGTTTTGTTAAGCCACTGGATGAAGCCCTGATTCTGGAACTTGCCGCCAGCCACGACTCTCTGGTGACGATTGAAGAGAACGCCATTATGGGCGGGGCCGGGAGCGGCGTTAACGAAGTGCTGATGGCTCACCGTAAACCGGTTCCGGTGCTTAACCTCGGCCTGCCTGATTTCTTCATTCCTCAGGGCACCCAGGAAGAAGCGCGCGCTGCGATTGGCCTTGATGCGGCCGGGATCGAAGCTAAGATTCGGAGCTGGGTGGGTTAACTTCATCCGTACACTCAATAATTCAACCCACAGCACGACGGCAAGCGAGCATATCCCGATGAGCTTACTTAGGTAAGTGATTCGGGTATGAGAGCGCCGCCAACACCGCTGTGGTTTGAAGGATGACGTGTACGGCCTGCTATGCTTAATAGATCTTCCTACATAGCAGGAGCGATATCATGCAATACAACCCGCTAGGCACCACCGACCTCAATGTCTCCCGCCTTTGCCTCGGCTGTATGACCTTTGGCGAACCGGACAGCGGCAGCCATGCCTGGACGCTTCCCGAAGAGAGCAGCCGGGAAATAATCCGCCGCGCGCTGGAAAACGGCATCAATTTCTTCGACACCTCAAATAACTACTCCGACGGCAGCAGCGAAGAGATTTTAGGCCGCGCGCTGCGCGACTTCGCTCGCCGCCAGGACGTTGTGGTTGCCACTAAGGTTTACAACAAAGTTGGCGATCTGCCTCAGGGCCTCTCCCGCCCACAGATCCTGCGTTCGATCGACGAAAGCCTGAAACGGCTCGGCACCGACTACGTCGATTTGCTGCAAATCCACCGCTGGGACTACAGCACGCCTATTGAAGAGACGCTAGAGGCACTTAACGACGTGGTTAAGGCCGGGAAAGCACGTTATATCGGCGCCTCTTCAATGCGCAGCGATCAGTTTGCTCAGGCCCTGACTTTGCAGTCTCAGGCAGGCTGGGCAAGATTCGTTACCATGCAGGATCACTACAACCTGATTTACCGTGAAGAAGAGCTGGAGATGCTCCCGCTGTGCTACAAAGAAAAAATTGCGGTGATCCCCTGGAGTCCGCTCGCACGAGGCAAGCTGACTCGTCCATGGGGAGATACCACAGCAAGATCCGTCTCGGATGAAGTGGGCAAATCGCTGTACCAGACCAATAACGAAAACGACGCGCTTATCGCCGAGCGGCTGGCAAATATCGCGGCAGATAGGGGCGTTTCACGCGCGCAGGTGGCGCTGGCCTGGCTACTTAGTAAACCGGGTATTGCCGCACCTATTATTGGCCCATCAAGGCAGGAACAGCTGGACGACCTGCTTGGTGCGGTAGATTTAACGTTGAAACCCGAGGAGATTGCCGAGCTGGAGACGCCGTATCAACGGCATCCCGTGGCGGGATATAAATAATCGCCCTCGCAGGTTCACTCTTTCGACTTTGGGTTTTGCTCCCTCTCCCTTAAAGGGAGAGGGTTGGGGTAAGGGTCATGACCAGCTACCAGGAAAAGTGATCGTAACCCTTCATCTCCAGCGTCACCGGCTTCCCTTCACGGGTAAACTGCAGCCCTTCAGAGGCAGAAACAATCTGCCCGATACAGGTGTAAGGCACGCCCAGATTGCCGATAGCCACTTCCAGCGCCCCGCGATTTAGCTCCGGCACGGTGAAGCACAGCTCATAGTCTTCGCCCCCGGACATCGCCCATTTCAGCGCCTGTTCTGGCTCCACGTGCTCACGCAACGCTTCGGAATACGGCAGCAAATCGAGATCGATACGCGCCCCGCAGTCGCTGGCTTTCAGGATATGACCGAGATCGGAAATCAACCCATCTGAGAGATCGATGGCACTGTTGGCCAGATCGCGCAGCGCCTGCCCGTGTAAAACACGCGGCGTTGGGCGCAGATGCCGCTTAAGCAGATAATCCGCATGCTGTGTATTCGAAACCTGCAGACGCTTTTGCAGAATTGCCAGACCAGCCGCGCTGTCGCCCGGCGTGCCGGTGACATAGATCCAGTCCCCTGCTTTTGCACCGCTGCGCTTCAGCGCCCGGCCAGCCGGGATCATGCCGTGAATACCCAGCGTCAAAGAGAGCGGGCCACGGGTTGTGTCGCCGCCAATCAACTGCATATCGTAATAATCCAGCTGTTCAAACAGGCTGTCGCTGAATGCCTCCAGCCACGCTTCATCCACTTCCGGGAGCGTGATCGCCAGCGTCAGCCAGGCCGGATCTGCGCCCATTGCGGCCAGATCGCTTAAATTCACCGCCAGCGCTTTGTAGCCCAAATCACGCGGGTCGATATCCGGCAGGAAGTGATTACCGCTCACCAGCGTATCGGTGCTGATCGCCAGCAGTTGTTTTTCGGGTACCGACAGCAACGCACAGTCGTCGCCAATACCGGCTTCCACATCACGACGAGAACTTGTAACGCGATCGAAGTAACGGGCAATCAGGGAAAACTCACCGCATGCCATGCGTGATACCTCAGGAATGTCAGTTGCAGGAAAAAAGAAGGCCGGGAAAACCCGGCCAGGAGATTACTTCTTGTGGGGACGAATAGCGGGAGCAGCTTTATCGAGAACGCCGTTAACGAACTTATGGCTGTCTTCGGCACCGAAGGTTTTCGCCAGCTCAATCGCTTCGTTGATGGCCACTTTATATGGCACATCATCACGTTTGGACAGTTCAAACAGCGCAATGCGCAGTACCGCTTTTTCCACCTGACCCAGCTCTTCAAGCAGACGGGACAGGTAAGGCTTCATTAGCCCATCCAGATACGCGCTGTTGGTAGCCACGCCGCTCAGCAGCTCGCGGAAGTAGACAACGTCAACATCTTTGACGTCCTGTTCCGCCAGGAACTGGTATTCGACATCAGCAATGTCGTTTTTAGACAACTGCCAGGAGTAGAGCGCCTGGACGGCACACTCACGGGCGCGGCGACGAGCAGCAGGTTTCACGGATTTCCCCTTACAAAAATCAGGCCTTGATGGCTTTCAATACATTAATCATTTCAAGCGCGGTCAGTGCAGCTTCTGCACCTTTGTTACCGGCTTTAGTGCCAGCGCGTTCGATGGCTTGTTCAATGCTTTCAGTGGTCAGCACGCCGAAGGCAACGGGAATACCGCTGTCCTGGCCTACGCTTAACAGACCGTTGCTGGCACCGCCGGCAACGTATTCGAAGTGTGCAGTGCCTCCGCGAATCACGGTACCCAGCGCGATAACAGCATCGTATTTACCGGTTTTAGCCAGTGCATCAGCGGCCAGCGGCAGCTCGTAAGCGCCCGGCACCCAAACTACGGTGATGTTTTTGTCTTTCACCTGACCAATGCGTTTCAGGGCGTCGATAGCACCTTCCAGCAGGCTGTCATTGATGAAGTTGTTAAAACGCGCGATGGTGATGGCGACGCGAGCGTCAGGAGTAGCAACAGCAGCTTCAATAATGTTCATAATCTTCCTTTACGGGTTCTGTTTAGCCCCGCAGGGGGGCGGATTTTATCATAATCTTTTCGTGACTGCTTACGTTTTACTGGCGTCCGTAAATGGGCGTCAAATGCAGGCACAAATCGGGGCCAACCTGGCGGACTTCGCTAAAGCTGAACTCCGGCGCATCAGCAAGTTTTTCAAGGCCAGGAAGCTCGCACAAACCGCGGGCATCATTGCCTAATAATTTAGGTGCGACATAGACAATCAGCTCATCCACCAGGCCTGCCTGCAACAGCGCCCCGGCAAGCGTTGCCCCGGCCTCAACCCAGACAGAATTCACCTGCCGTTTGCCAAGCTGCATCATTAACACGACCAAATCAAGATGCCCATTATGTTCAGGCACCAGCAGTTGCTCGACGTCCTCCGGCCAGGATTGTTCATCCGCCTGGCTGCGGGCAAGCCAGGTTTGCCCCGGATTGGCAATAATTTGGTGCTGTGGCGTTACCCGGTTTTGACGATCCAGCACAATACGAATCGGCTGACGTAAATCCTGTTGGGAATAAATAGCCTGGCTGGCGCTATCCAGCTCATCCCTGCGCACCGTTAATGACGGGTTATCTGCCAATACGGTCGCATCGCTGGAAAGAATCGCGGCACTTTGCGCACGCTGGCGCTGCACATCGCGACGCGCCAGGGGAGAGGTAATCCATTTGCTCTCTCCGCTTGCCATCGCGGTACGGCCATCCAGCGAAGCACCAAGCTTAAGCTGGATAAATGGAAAACCCGTGCGCATACGCTTGAGGAACCCGCGGTTCAGCGCTTCAGCTTCGTTCATCATCAGGCCGTGGCTGACTTCAATGCCCGCCTGCTGCAAGCGGTAGAGGCCCCGGCCGGCAACCTGCGGGTTAGGATCCTGCATGGCGGCTACCACGCGAGAAACGCCTGCGGCAATCAAGGCATCACAGCACGGTGGCGTGCGGCCATGGTGGCTGCAGGGTTCGAGCGTAACGTAAGCCGTTGCGCCCCGGGCCTGTTCGCCTGCCATGCGCAAAGCGTGAACTTCCGCATGAGGTTCACCGGCGCGAAAGTGGAACCCTTCCCCCACAATCTTGCCGTCTTTAACTATCACGCAGCCGACATTCGGGTTCGGTGCAGTGGTAAAACGCCCGCGCTTAGCCAGCTCAAGCGCTCGAGCCATAAACTGTTCATCAAGGGACATCGGCATTAATCCTGTAAACGGGCGATTTCTTCACCAAATTCTTTGATATCTTCAAAGCTACGGTAGACCGAAGCAAACCGAATATAGGCGACTTTATCCAGCTTTTTGAGCTGCTCCATCACCAGGTTACCGATGAGTTTACTCGGGATTTCGCGTTCGCCGGTTGCTCGAAGGTGCGACTTAATATGGCTGATGGCCATTTCCACGTCGTCAGAATTGACCGGACGTTTTTCCAACGCTTTCAGGATGCCGCTGCGCAGTTTGTCTTCGTTAAACGGCTCGCGCACCTCATTACTCTTCACCACTCTCGGCATCACCAGCTCCGCAACCTCGAAAGTCGTGAAGCGTTCGTGACAGACCAGACACTGGCGCCGACGGCGTACGGAGGAACCTTCACCCACCAGGCGAGAGTCGATAACTTTGGTGTCCACGGCGAAACAGAATGGGCAATGCATAGCGTTTCCTGCTGGGATTATAAAGATGAACAATAGTTTACCGCGAAGTTGTGGGAGTACAAAGACAGCGCCGACACTGCAACATCAAATATGACTTTTCAAGCGCGAAGTACTACGCTTAAATCAGCGAACCTTAGCAAGGAAAAACTAACCATGACAAAGACTTACTTAAGAATCATCCTGGTTTCAAGCCTGATAAGCCTGACCGCTTGTGCCCAGCAAACTGAAGTGCGTCAGATGCGCAGCCAAATTGGTTCGCTAAATCAGGAAATGACTAAACTTAGCCAGCAAACGGTGAAGCTGACCCAGCAGAATGCCCTGAACGCGAAGTCGACCAGCGGCGTTTATCTGCTACCGGGTTCAAACACGGCAGCGCGCCTCAACAGCCAGATTGGTAACCTGAAAATGTCGCTGACAAACGTTGCGGCTGAAGCCAACGGCACCCGCGCCACGCTGCTGATTCAAGGGGAGTCGAACGATCCGCTGCCGGCATTTAGCGGCAAAGTAGAATGGGGGCAGATCCAGGGCACCACCGACAGTTTCCAGGAAGTTAATGTGCAAACGCAGTCCATAGACGCCCCGGCCAGCATTCTCGCCCCAAGCGACGTGTCGATTCCGCTTCGCCTGTCCGGTATCACGCCCGATCAATTAGGGTTTGTGCGCGTTCATGATATCCAGCCAGTTTCTTCCGCGCAGCCAGCACCGGCGCAATAATTCTTTCGCCCCCTTGTCCGGCGCTCGCTTCAACCACAGCTTCGCTTCTTACCCTCCACCTAGCCCTCTCCCTAAAAGGGAGAGGGAATAAATCATCGGCAGTTTTCCCCCCCTCCCTCTGGGAGAGGGCCGGGGTGAGGGTCGAAGTCACCCCGTTCTCCCGAAAGCGATGAAACAAAAAGGTGACTAAGATACATTTTTCGACGAGAGAGCTTGTCACACTCTTTCTCACGCCCCGCACAATATGTGAAGCAGCCCCACTATTATCACTTCGCCCTTAGAGTGATCCACATCACATTTAGATGTAACAACCCGGCATACGTTTGCGTAATTTGACGAAGCAGGTACAATCACGCCGTTTTTAATGTGCGCAAACGTGAACGCAATCGATTACGCATATGAGAAGAATGTGAAATAGAACATATTTTTGTGAGCAGGGATTTCTATAATAGTCGCGCTGCAAAGGTCCTTCCCCTGAGACCGGCGGCCAGGGATGACATCTCACATCCGCATCGCACCAAAATTACGTAAACAGTGGCTAAAAATATGAAAAAAATTATTCTGGCAGCCGGCACCGTTCTGGCGCTTTCCAGCTCTTTCTCTGCCAGCGCAGAAGAAGCAAAAAACAGCGAATACCTCTCCGACTGGTGGCACCAGAGCGTTAACGTTGTCGGCAGCTATCACACCCGTTTCGGGCCTCAGCTGCGCAACGATACCTACCTGGAATATGAAGCATTCGCCAAAAAAGACTGGTTCGATTTCTACGGCTACGTGGATGCGCCAGTCTTCTTCGGCGGTAACACCCAGGCGAAAGGGATCTGGAACCACGGTTCCCCACTGTTTATGGAAATCGAACCTCGCTTCTCCATCGATAAGCTGACCGGGACCGACCTGAGCTTTGGTCCGTTCAAAGAGTGGTACTTCGCGAACAACTACATTTACGATATGGGCCGTAACGCGACGGGTCGCCAAAGCACCTGGTACATGGGTCTGGGTACCGACATCGATACCGGCCTGCCGATGAGCCTGTCGATGAACGTGTATGCCAAATACCAGTGGCAGAACTATAAAGCGAGCAACGAAAACGAGTGGGACGGCTACCGTTTCAAGGTGAAATACTTCGTGCCGATCACCTCCCTGTGGGGCGGTAACCTGAGCTATATCGGTTTCACCAACTTTGACTGGGGTTCAGATCTGGGCAAAGACAGCGGCTACGGCACTAACGGTCTGAAGCAGCGTACCAGCAACTCCATCGCTTCCAGCCACATCCTGTCGCTGAACTACGATCACCTGCACTACTCCATCGTGGCCCGTTACTTCCATAACGGCGGCCAGTGGAACGACGGCACCCAGCTGAACTGGATGACTGAAACCGTTCGCGCAACCGGCTGGGGCGGCTACTTCGTGGTAGGTTACAACTTCTAATCGCCGCCACCTGTAAAAAACCGGCCAACTGGCCGGTTTTTTTATTTCTCAGGCAGATAGCCTTTGGCCTTCTGAAGCGCAATAAAAGCCTGCAGAGAACGATCGTGGCGCTCCTGAAACACCCGTCCGGTTAAATGGATATCCCGACAGCGATCCAGCCTGAAGCTACGATAATCATTCCGGGCTTCGCACCAGGCCACCAGCAGCCAGACCTCTCCCCAAAATGACAGCCCAAGAGGGTGAATATCCCGCTCCGTCAATTCCCCTTTTTCATCCTCATAAAGAAGATGAACAACCTGGAATTTGTCGATGGCGGCATGAAACAGATCGAACCGGGCTTTCACCTGCGGAAACTTATTAAAATTAGGCGAAATTATACGACTACGTTCGGCAACCCTACGCTTTTCCGGAGTGAGCACTGCGAGGAGTTTTTCATGCACGGACTCGGCAGATTTGGCCAGCGATTCTCCACTCCAGGTTTGCACCATTCTTAACGCCGCAATCACCGCCTCAACTTCCCCGGTCGTCAGCATCAGCGGAGGAAGATCGTACCCTGCCAGCAGGCGATAGCCGCAGCCCGCCTCCCCTTCTATCGGCACGCCGGAGAGGGAGAGATCCTGAATGTCGCGGTAGATAGTTCGCTCCGAGACCTCCAGCCGTTCGGCAAGCTGTGCAGCCGTCGTCAGCCGCCTGCCGCGAAGGATTTGCACTATCTGAAATAATCGATCGGCTCTTCGGCTCATGGGCGTTCCGGGAAAATAAGGCCTGCCCGGGCGGCAGGCTTTAGCGTCAGTATTAAGACTTAAACCGGCTGATGCAACCCGACGCGATTGCCCTCGCTGTCGATCATTAACGCAATCGTGCCGATATCATAGGGCAACACCTGCGGACCAAAATCCAGCCGGCCTCCCGCCACTTCTACCTGCTGTAATGCTTTAACGATATCGGGCGTATAAAGATAAATCACCGCGCCTGTCTCTGAAGGCACAAACCGCTCCCCCTTCACCAAAGAGCCGCCGGTGGCAGGTTGGTTATACGAAAATACCGCATTCTCCACGCCAGCTATCGTTTCGCGACGAAATTCAGCGTTCAGTACACGTTGGTAAAAAGCGACCGCTCGCGCCATATCGGTAACGGGGATCTCAAACCAGTTGATGAGTGTGCTCATTGTGTTTCTCCTGTGTTGTCAGTAACCACGAGTCTGCTGACCCCCTCCTGACACCATACTGTCAGGAGAAAAACACCGGGCGAAAAAAAACCGCAGCTCGAAGGCTGCGGTTTTATCAAACGCTTAACGCTATTACGGCAGAATGGACGGCTGATCTGCCCCTTCTTTCTCTACCTTTTGCTGCAGCATATGCTCGCGCTTCATGCCCAGCTTCAACGCCAGCGCAGAGGCGACGTAGATAGAAGACACGGTACCGATGGTGACACCGATAAGCATCGTCAGGGAGAAGCCTTTCAGCAGCGCCCCACCGAACAGATACAGCATCAGGATAACCACTAAGGTGGTACCGGAAGTGATCAAGGTCCTTTGCAGCGTCTGGGTCAGGGAGACGTTAAAGATCTCGTAAGGCGTCCCGCGGCGGATCTTGCGGAAGTTTTCACGAATACGGTCCGAAACCACGATGCTGTCGTTCAGCGAGTAGCCGATAACCGACATCAACGACGCGACGATGGTCAGGTCAATTTCAATGTGGAACAGCGACAGCACACCCATGGTAATCACCACGTCGTGCGCCAGCTTGATAACCACACCGGCAGCCAGACGCCACTCGAAGCGGAACCCTACGTACACCAGAATCGACAACAGCGCGACGAGCAGCGCCATCGCACCATTTTGAGCCAGATCCGCACCCACGCTTGGGCCGACAAACTCAATACGCTTCACTGCCGCATTCTGGCTGGTCGCTTCGTTAATCACGCTCACAACCTTGCTGCCGAGCACCTGGCCGCCGGTTTCGCCTTTAGCAGGCGGCATGCGAACCATGATGTCACGGCTGCTGCCGAAGTTCTGCACCAGCGGCTCTTCAAAGCCCGCCTTCTGCAGCGCGGCGCGCATGGTGTCCAGCTCGGCTGGTTTTTCCAGCCCGATTTCGATAACCGTACCGCCGGTAAAGTCCAGGCCCCAGTTGAAGCCTTTCACGCCGATAATCGCGACGGAAAGGATCAGCAGAATGCCGGAGATGCCGAAGGCCCAGTTGTCCCAGCGCATAAAGTCATAGACTTTACGGCCGTGGTTCAATTGTTCAACAGTATATTCCTGTGCCACAACGCACTCCTTAGATAGACAGCTTGTTGATGCGTTTGCCGCCGTACAACAGGTTCACGATGGCACGGGTGCCGACGATTGCGGTAAACATCGAGGTCGCAACGCCAATACCGGTGGTAATAGCAAACCCTTTGATCGCCCCGGTGCCCACGGCATACAGGATGATAACTTTGATAAGCGTGGTGATGTTGGCATCGAAAATGGAGCTGAACGCGCCTTTGTAGCCTTCATCAATGGCCTGCTGTACCGAACGCCCGTTTCGCAGTTCTTCTTTGATACGTTCGTTAATCAGTACGTTGGCATCCACCGCTACCGCAAGGGTTAAGACAACACCTGCAATACCCGGCATGGTCAGCGTCGCCCCAGGCAGCAGGGACATGATCCCCACAATCAGCACCAGGTTAGCCAGCAGCGCAGAGGTCGCAATCAGGCCAAACTTCTTATAGAAGAAGACCATAAAGATGATAGAGACCACCAGACCTGCCAGACACGCTTCCAGGCCCTGCTTGATGTTTTCCAGACCCAGCGTTGGGCCGATGGTACGTTCTTCAACAATCTGAATCGGCGCAATCAGCGCACCCGCGCGCAGCAGCAGAGAGAGCTGGCGAGCTTCATTCGGATTGCTGATCCCGGTGATGCGGAAGCTGTTACCCAGGCGAGACTGAATGTTCGCCACGTTGATAACTTCTTCTTCTTTCATCAGGACGGAACGGCCATTCGCGTCTTTCTTACCGCTGTCCTTGTACTCCACAAAGAGGGTCGCCATCGGCTTGCCGATGTTGTCTTTGGTGAAGTTAGACATGATGGTACCGCCAGCGCTGTCCAGGGAGATATTTACCTGAGGCTGGTTGTATTCATCCATGCTGGACGTGGAGTCAGTGATATGGTCCCCGGTCAGAATCACGCGCTTGTACAGCACAACCGGTTGGCCTTCGCGAGTCTGCTTCACTTCGGAGTCACCCGGCACGCGGCCAGACGCTGCCGCAGAGGCATCCACGTTGGTATTTACCAGGCGGAATTCCAGCGTAGCGGTTGCACCCAGGATTTCTTTCGCACGTGCGGTGTCCTGAATACCCGGCAGCTCAACCACGATGCGGTCAGCACCCTGGCGCTGTACCAGCGGTTCGGCAACGCCAAGCTGGTTCACACGGTTACGCAGGATGTTGATGTTCTGCTGGACCGCGTACTCACGCGCTTCGCTCAGACGAGCATCGCTCATCACGGCACGCAGCGTATTACTCCCCTGGTTGGAGAACACCAGATCGCGATGGCGGGAGGAGAGGTAATCTCTTGCAGAGTCGCGCGCGCTTGAATCACGGAAGACGATGTCTACGCCGTAATTGTCGGCTTTACGCACGTTGGTATAAGCAATGCCCTTGTCACGCAGGTCGCTGCGCAGGCCATCGATATTTTGTTCCTGGAGCTTGCCCAGCGCTGTGTCCATATCGACTTCCATCAGGAAGTGGACGCCACCGCGCAGGTCAAGGCCGAGCTTCATCGGGTTCGCACCGATAGTCGACATCCAGCGAGGGGTTGCAGGAGCAAGGTTAAGCGCCACGACATAGTTGTCACCCATCACGCTCATCAGCGCTTCACGCGCACGGAGCTGGGTATCGGTAGAGTCGAAGCGAGCGAGAATAGCGCCCTCTTCAAGCGCCACAGACTTAGCGGTGATATTTTCTTGTTTTAAGGTGTTTTCGACCTGGATCAGCGTTTGTTCACTGGCGGCGGCACCGCGCACGCCAGTTAACTGAACTGCCGGATCCTCACCATACAGGTTGGGAAGCGCATACAGCAGGCCAATCGCCAACACGGCGATCAGCATGATGTACTTCCACAAAGGATAACGGTTTAACACGTGTAGTTCCCTTAGGGAAAACGAAAATTACAGCGCCTTCATGGTGCCTTTCGGCAGAACGGCAGCTACGAAATCACGTTTGATAACCACTTCGGTGGTATCGTTCAGCGCGATAGCAATGTAGCCAGTTTCAGCTACTTTAGTTACGCGGCCAACCAGGCCACCGTTGGTCAGCACTTCATCACCCTTGGAGATGGAGTCCATCAGTTTTTTATGCTCTTTGGTACGCTTTTGCTGCGGACGCAGGATCATAAAATAGAAAATCAGGCCGAAGACCACCAACATTGGAATCAAAGTCCATTGACTCTGTCCTGGAGCAGCACCCGCAGAAGCGACAGCATCAGAAATGAAAAAGCTCATTAAAATTCCCTCATTATTAAATTAATCAACGTTCAAAGGTGGAACCGGCTTACCTGTCCGCTCGTAAAAATCAGTCACGAAGTGCTCTAATTTACCCTCTTCAATGGCCTGACGTAAACCAGCCATTAAACGCTGGTAATAGCGCAGGTTATGAATGGTATTGAGACGCGCGCCCAGTATTTCGTTGCAACGGTCGAGATGATGCAAGTAGGCACGTGAATAATTGCGACACGTATAGCAATCACACTCGGCATCGAGCGGGGCGGTGTCATCTTTATGCTTAGCATTGCGGATTTTCACTACGCCGTCCGTCACGAACAGGTGACCGTTACGAGCATTACGAGTTGGCATGACGCAGTCGAACATGTCGATACCGCGACGAACCCCTTCAACCAGGTCTTCCGGCTTACCTACGCCCATCAGGTAACGTGGTTTATCGGCAGGAATCTGCGGGCAAACGTGCTCCAGAATACGGTGCATGTCTTCCTTAGGCTCACCTACCGCCAGGCCGCCGACAGCGTAGCCATCAAAGCCAATCTCTACCAGACCTTTTACCGAGATATCTCGTAAATCTTCGTAAACGCTGCCCTGAATAATACCGAACAGCGCATTTTTATTCTCAAGGGAATCAAAGCGATCGCGGCTACGCTGCGCCCAACGCAGGGACATTTCCATGGAGCGTTTCGCGTAATCCCAGTCCGCTGGGTACGGCGTACATTCGTCGAAGATCATGACGATATCGGAACCCAGATCGTACTGAATTTCCATGGATTTTTCAGGATCGAGGAAAATAGGATCGCCGTTGATCGGGTTGCGGAAATGCACGCCCGCTTCGGTGATCTTACGGATGTCGCCCAGGCTGAATACCTGGAAACCACCGGAGTCCGTCAGGATTGGGCCCTTCCACTGCATAAAATCATGCAGGTCGCCGTGCAGTTTCATGATTTCCTGGCCAGGACGCAGCCATAAATGGAAGGTATTGCCCAGGATAATCTGCGCGCCCGTGGCTTCAACTTCTTCCGGCGTCATCCCTTTTACGGTGCCGTAAGTGCCCACCGGCATGAAGGCCGGGGTTTCGACGGTGCCACGTTCAAAGACCAGGCGACCGCGTCGTGCGCGGCCGTCGGTGGTATCTAATTCAAATTTCACATTTCCTCCAGCACCAGAGAAACAGTCTGGTGAGTCAATTAACGCCGTGGGCGGTGCTCACGGCGGAATAAGCTGGGGTGGGTTACCCTCACCCCGGCCCTCTCCCTGGAAGGGAGAGGGGAAAAGAAGACCTGGTTAGGGTGAGGGGCAATCACGCCCCCGGGCGTTCGTTTATCGCCTGCGGATTACAAGTAATGAACATCGCGTCGCCGTAGCTAAAGAAGCGATATTCCGCTTTCACCGCTTCGTGGTAAGCGTGCATTGTATTTTTATAACCAGCAAACGCGGAGACCAGCATAATCAGCGTAGACTCCGGCAGGTGGAAGTTCGTCACCAGCGCGTCGATCACTTTGTACTGATAGCCCGGGTAGATGAAGATTTGGGTATCGCCGAAGAACGGCTCGATCAGGTCGTTTTTCGCAGCCTGAGCAGCGCTTTCCAGGGAACGTACCGACGTGGTTCCGACCGCAATAACGCGATTGCCACGCGCTTTACAGGCCAGCACTGCGTCCACAACGTCCTGAGGCACTTCGGCATACTCAGAGTGCATGATGTGGTCTTCGATGCTGTCCACGCGCACCGGCTGGAACGTCCCCGCCCCGACGTGCAGCGTGACGAACGCCATATCGACATCTTTATTGCGCAGTTTTTCCAGCAGCGGCTCGTCAAAGTGCAGACCTGCTGTCGGCGCAGCAACCGCCCCCGGCTTCTGGCTATAAACCGTTTGATAAAGCTCGCGGTCGGCTTCTTCATCTGGGCGGTCGATGTACGGTGGCAGCGGCATATGGCCGATGTTATTTAAGATATCCAGTACGGCGCGCTCGTCGTTAAACTCGACTTCAAACAGCGCATCGTGGCGCGCAACCATGGTGGCGTGTACGCTTTCATCATCACCCAGCAGCAGCTCAGCGCCAGGTTTTGGCGCTTTAGAGGCGCGAATGTGTGCCAGAATGCGTTTATCATCCAGCATACGCTCGACCAGTACTTCAATTTTCCCGCCGCTGGCTTTACGGCCAAACAGGCGAGCCGGGATTACGCGGGTGTTGTTGAACACCAGCAGGTCACCGGGGTTGAGCTTGTCGAGCAAATCGGTGAAAGTGCCATGCGCCAATGCGCCCGTCGGCCCGTCAAGTGACAGCAAGCGGCAGCTGCTGCGCTCGGCTTGCGGATAATGAGCAATCAGGGATTCAGGCAGTTCAAAGGAAAAATCAGCAACGCGCATGGTATAGCACTCAGACTTAAAAACAGGCGGCTTAGTCTAGTGGCAGGGGGCTTTCCCTGCAACACGTTTACCCTGCTCAAGCCGTTTTAACGCCATAAATGGAATAACTATTCGATGAATTTTCTTGCCCACCTGCATTTGGCACATCTGGCCCAAAGTTCACTGCTGGGAAATTTGCTGGCGGATTTCGTGCGTGGCAGCCCGGACGACAGCTTTTCACCCGAGGTCGTGGCCGGCATTTATATGCACCGCAGAGTCGATGTCCTGACGGACGGACTGCCGGAAGTGGCTCTAGCCCGCGGCTGGTTCAGCCCAAAGACGCGGCGAGTGTCGCCGATTTCTCTGGATGTCATGTGGGACCACTTCCTGTCGCGCCACTGGCATAAAGTCTGCCCGGATATCGAGCTTGAAAATTTTGTCGCCTATGCTCGCGGGCAAATTGTGCCCAAGCTTGACGACACGCCGCCGCGTTTCATTAATCTTAATAACTATTTGTGGCGTGAACGCTGGCTGGAGCGTTATCAGGATATGGACTTTATTGCTAACGTTCTCAATGGGATGGCAAGCCGTAGACCAAAACTCGATGCCCTGCGAGATTCCTGGCACGATCTCGACGCCCATTATGACCAACTGGAGGCGTTGTTCTGGCAGTTCTACCCGCGCATGATGGCGATGGCGGAACAAAAAAGTTTGTGATCGTTCCCGGTTCACGTTAGAACAACTTGCCCTTTTTCGAAAAAGGGCTATCTTGGTTATCGGCATCAAGATATGCGTCTTTTTGATAGCCAAAACCTATCTGATTGATTGGCAAGATGCCATTGAGCTACATGGAATGGAGCCCCTATACTCCCCCCGTTGCGTTAACATTCACTTTAACAAAATTAACAGGAGTACATATGGTCCTGGTTACTCGTCCAGCCCCTGACTTTACCGCTGCTGCCGTTCTGGGCAATGGCGAAATCGTTGAAAACTTCAACTTCAAAAAACACACCAACGGTAAAGCCACCGTTGTGTTCTTCTGGCCGATGGACTTCACCTTCGTTTGCCCGTCTGAACTGATCGCGTTCGACAAGCGTTACGAAGAATTCCAGAAACGTGGCGTAGAAGTCGTTGGTGTATCTTTTGACTCCGAGTTCGTTCACAACGCATGGCGTAAAACCCCTGTAGATAAAGGCGGCATCGGCGAAGTGAAATACGCGATGGTTGCTGATATCAAACGTGAAATCCAGCAAGCCTACGGCATCGAACACCCGGAAGCGGGCGTTGCGCTGCGCGGTTCCTTCCTGATCGACAAAGCCGGTATCGTTCGCCACCAGGTTGTGAACGATCTGCCGCTGGGTCGTAACATCGACGAAATGCTGCGTATGGTTGACGCGCTGCAGTTCCACGAAGAGCACGGCGAAGTGTGCCCGGCTCAGTGGGAAAAAGGGAAAGAAGGCATGAACGCGTCTCCGGACGGCGTTGCTAAGTACCTGAGCGAGAACGTTGCTAAGCTGTAATCGCTAAGCAAGTTCGAAGAAAAGGCCGCGATTGCGGCCTGTTTTGTTTTTGTCAGAAGGCGAAGCAGGAACAGCCCATCACGCCCCAGAACGCCGTCTCATCGCCGACGGGAATCGAGGAATTACGCGCCACATCATGCTGGTGCCCGTGGACGTTGCAGCTCCCGCAGCACTGATGCACCGATGCTATCATCCCCACTTTTGCCGCCGCTGGCGGTGCGGAACGGTAATGCCCCGGCACGTTCACCACAGGCGACCAGTCAGGCACAACGGGAATGGCTGGCGGAGCCAGAGGCGTAAAGGCTCCGGTGGCGTAAACCACTTTTCCATCCACCACGGTCATCACTGATTCAATACCCTTGATAGCCTCTTCCTGCACGCTGAAGTAGTCCTGAGACAGCACGACCAGGTCAGCCAGTTGCCCCGCCTGAATCCGCCCTTTCTTGCCCTGCTCGTTAGAGAACCAGGCGCTGCCTGCGGTCCATAGCTCAAGGGCAACATCGCGGGACATACGGTTATTCTCGTCGTACATCTGCATACCGCCCACCGTGCGCCCGGACACCAGCCAGTAAAGCGCTGTCCACGGGTTGTAGCTGGCCACGCGCGTGGCGTCAGTGCCTAACCCCACAGGTACGCCCGCCGCGAGCATTTTCGCCACCGGCGGCGTTTGTTTCACCGCCTCAATCCCGTAGCGCTCTGCATAGTATTCGCCCTGGAAAGCCATGCGGTGCTGAACCGCAATCCCACCGCCCAGCGCCTTAACCCGGTCGATATTGCGTTCGGTAATCGTCTCCGCGTGGTCAAACAGCCAGTGCAGGCCGTTGAACGGAATATCGCGATTAACCTTTTCGAACACGTCCAGCATACGGCTGATGGACTCGTTGTAGGTGGCATGCAGCCTGAACGGCCAGCGGTGTTCAACCAGATGGCGCACCACGCGCTCCAGCTCCTGCTCCATGCCGTCCGGCAAATCCGGGCGGGGCTGCAGGAAGTCTTCAAAATCCGCCGCTGAGAACACCAGCATTTCGCCGGCCCCGTTGGCGCGGTAGAAATCGGTACCCTGCCCCGGCGTCAGCATGTCAGTCCATTTTTCAAAATCTTCCAGCTCATGCTGAGGGCGCTGGGTAAACAGGTTATAGGCAATGCGCACCGTCATCTGCTTTTTACTGTGCAGCTCGTCGATAACCTGGTAATCCTCAGGGTAGTTCTGGAAACCACCGCCCGCGTCAATCGCGCTGGTCACGCCCAGGCGGTTCAGCTCACGCATAAACTGCCGCGTTGAGTTCACCTGCATCTCCAGCGGCAGTTTCGGCCCTTTTGCCAGCGTAGAATAAAGGATCATCGCGTTAGGCTTCGCCACCAGCATTCCTGTCGGATTCCCGTTGCCGTCACGGACAATCTCGCCACCTGGCGGGTTTGGCGTCTCTTTGGTATAGCCCACCGCTTTCAGCGCGGCACGGTTGAGCAAAGCTCTGTCGTACAGATGCAGAACGAATACCGGCGTATCGGGCGCGGCCTCGTTAAGTTCTTCGATGGTAGGCATGCGGCGTTCGGCAAACTGGAACTCTGTCCAGCCACCCACCACGCGTACCCACTGCGGAGACGGCGTGCGCAGCGCCTGTTCTTTTAGCATGCGCAGGGCATCGGCCAGCGAAGGCACACCTTCCCAGCGCAGCTCAAGGTTGTAGTTCAGCCCGCCGCGAATCAGGTGCAGGTGCGAATCGTTCAGGCCGGGGATCACCGTGTGGCCTTTCAAATCGACGACCTGGCTACCTTCTCCGGCAAAGCTCATCACATAGGCGGTGCTGCCCGCCGCCAGAATTTTACCCTCTTTAATCGCTACCGCTTCGGCAAGCGGATTCTCTTTATCCAGCGTGTGAAACTGGCCATGAGTCAAAATCAGTGAGGCATGTTGAGACATAATCAGGGACTCCTGAGAAATCATGCTTTTTTTAGCCAACCGGCAAACAGCTTCGTCACCATCGGCATCCAGAGCCAGACCACCAGCGCTACCACGCAGGCATCGTTAAGCAAGTGCCCGGGAAGCGTGCCGCGTAAACCTGGGAACAACATACCCGTCACCCACGGCACAAGGTTGGTACTGGGGAAGATAACCAGCAGCGTGATCAGGAACTGCTTCCACTGCGGCGGGCGTTTCACCGTGGCGCTTTCCGGGGTAAACCAGAAGGCCGTTTCGGTGTGCACCTGCACTTTGTCGTCATCGGCAAGGGAGGATTTGATCTCTGCCACAAGGCGATGGCGTTCAGGGGAGTCAGTCCAGGCATTGAGATGCTCGAGCGTGTCGAAGCGAATCACCACGTTATAGGTGTCGTTCCCGGCCGTGGGGCGAATCACATGCACCCCAAGGTGACCGGGGAAACGAGCGGCGGTCGGCATGATCTTTTCCAGCCATTGCTCGTAGCGAACTGCCTCGCCTGGCCGGATTGCGTGGGTGATCACCAGCGTAACGGTATTGTTGTCGGCCATGCCGCAATTCCTGAGTCAGAATGGGGAGGAAAAACGGAGCGGCGAACCCGCCCCGAGTGTGATCCATCAGGCTTTACGTTCCGGCGCGCCGTGAACCATCGTATAAGCGTAGTCGACGCCCATGCCGTAAGCCCCGCTGTGCTCACGAACCAGGTTCATCACCGCGTCATAAGTTTCTTTGCGTGACCAGTCGCGCTGGTACTCCAGCAGAACCTGCTGCCAGGTCACCGGCACGGCACCGGCCTGCACCATCCGGTCAATGGCGCGTTCGTGGGCATCCACAGAAGTCCCGCCGGACGTGTCGGTCACCACATACACTTCAAAGCCTTCTCCCAGCGCCATCAGCGCCGGGAAGGTCAGGCACACTTCGGTCCACAGCGCTGAAATAATCAGTTTTTTACGGCCCGTCGCCTTCACCGCCTCAACAAAGGCTTTATCTTCCCAGGAGTTCATGGAAGTACGCTCAATGGGCTTAATTTCAGGATGAACGGCTAATAATTCAGGCCAGATATAGCCGCTGAAGCTTTTGGTTTCGACGGAGGTATAAATCGTCGGCACCTTAAATATTTTGCCCGCCTTTGCCAGCGCCACGGTGTTATTTTTCAGGGTCTGGCGATCGATATTCGCCACGCCGAAAGCCATTTGCGGCTGGTGATCGATAAAAATAAGGGCGGAGTTAGTTGGGTCAATCAGTTCACGAATAGACATTTTATTCCCTCAGCTATCAATGAGTTATTAAGGTATCCATCTCTGGATGACGCTTTATTTTCTGCATACTGCTGCAGGGTTGATAGCCGGAATTTTCTAACGTCTTATTTAATTTTTTGGTGATAGACTTTTGCAAGGACAAGCCCGAACGGATTATCACTATGCGTGTAAATTTAGATGTGCTGCTTATTCTTGATGCCTTAGACAAACACGGCAGCTTTGCCGCCGCCGCTGAATCGCTGTTTAAAACACCTGCGGCGCTGAGTTATATGGTGCAGAAGCTAGAAAACGATCTGAATATTAAACTGCTGGATCGCTCAGGCCATCGGGCAAAATTTACCGACACCGGCAGAATTGTGCTGGAAAAAGGACGGATGGTGCTCAGCGCCGCGAAGGATCTGGAAAGCCAGGCTTTGCGCTCCACCTCCGGCTGGGAAAAAACGCTGACTATTGCGCTGGATGGTTCATTTCCCTTCCACCTGCTGCTGCCGCTGATAGAGGAGTTCTACGCCCTCGATCAGCAAACCACGCTTAATTTTACCCACCATACGCTGGCAGGTGCCTGGGAAGAACTGACCCACAACGGCGCGAACATTATTCTCGGCGCCATTAACGAGCCGCCGACGTCATCCGAGTACGCCTACAAGATGCTGGGCACGCTGGACAACGTGTTTGTCGTCTCCCCCAAGCACGCGCTGGCAAAAGCGGAACATGTGCTTTCCAGCGACGAAGTTTGCCGCCATCGTGCGGCCATCATTGGCGATACGGCACGTTACTGCCAGCCAATCAACACCAATTACATTGAAGAACAAGAACGCGTGGTGGTGTACGACTTCCCGAGCAAGGTCGCTATTTTAGTATCGGGCCTGGCCTGCGGATTTTTACCCCGCCACATCGCCCAGCCACTCCTGAGCCGCGGCAAATTAATTGAAAAACCGGTTGTATCGTTCCGCCAGACGGACGTGACCTACATCGGCTGGCATAACCGGGGTGAAGGCCTGGCCGCACGCTGGTGGCGAGAAAAGATTATTGAAGGGGATTTGGTCAACGCCCTTTATCAGCCCCCGACGGAGAGCTAAATCATTCCCCGTCGGGTCACCGACCTAAAGACTGCGCCAGACCGCGGCGCTGACGGCAGGCAAGCTCAGCTCGCGGTTATTGAGCGCCGCCTCGCCTTCGATCTGCGTCCAGGCTCTGCCGCTCAGCAAGGCATCCCACGGGAGCGTGGCCTGAACCTCGCTGCCGCGATTGATGGCCACCAGAACACGTTCGTTTTGATAAGCACGCACGAACACTACGACGTCCTGCTCAGCGTAGATGATCCGGCAACCACCGTGACGAAGCGCCCGGCTTTGCTTCCTCAGCTTGCCGAGCCGCTGATAAAGCGCCAGCAGATCTAAATCCTGATCCTGTTTCTGCCACGGGAAAGGCTTGCGGCAGAAAGGATCGTTGTTGCCATCCAGCCCCACCTCATCGCCGTAATAAATACAGGGCACGCCGGGCCAGGCGTACAGCCAGATGACGGCCAGCGGCAAGCGGGCAACATCTTTACCAAGAATCGACTTAAAACGGGCGGTATCGTGGCTGTCGAGCTGGTTAAACATACGCAGCTGCTGCTGATGGGAAAGCGCCGAGCGATACTCTTCCATCCAGGCTATACAGATTTGGGCGTCAATATCCTGCGGCTCGTAAGAGATATCGGTGTTTGCCAAAAATCCCCACAGCGGGAAAGTAAAACCGCGATAGTTCATGGCGGCATCTTCGGCATCGGCCTGCAGCCACTGCCGGGCATCGCCAAAGTGCTCGCCGAGGACGTAAGCCTCCTGTTTGGTTTCTTTTGCCGCCTGGGTAATGCCGCTGACGTGCTGAAGATTATTTTTCGCCACGCCTTCCTCTCCCAGCATATGCACTACGTCCAGCCGCCAGCCGTCAATGCCCCAGGGCTCCCGCAGCCAGTGCCGCACAATGCTTTGCTCGCCGCGATAGATCTCATCCACCAGCGTGGCCGAGCGATAATCCAGCTTAGGCAGGCTGGAATAGCCCAACCAGTCCAGCGCCAACCCTTCGTCAGAAAAGCTGTACCAGTCGCGCCACGGAGACTGTGGGTGATGGCAGGCGCCATTCTCACCGTTCTGATGCCTGTCAAACCAGCCGTGCGTATCGCCGCTGTGGTTAAAAACGCCGTCCAGCATCAGCTTCATCCCCTGCCGGCGCGTATTTTCCCTCAGCCGCAGGAAAGCGGCATTACCGCCAAACTGCTCGTCTACCTGCCGGTAATCCTGAGTGTCGTACTTATGCACGCTGGGCGCGGTAAAAATAGGGTTCAGATAAAGTGCCGTCACGCCAAGCTTTTTCAGGTACGGCAGCTTTTCACTGATACCGTCCAGATCGCCGCCGTAAAACGTCGATCCTCCGGCTTCCCCGGTTAAAGGCTCATGCCACTCCCGGCGGACGATATCCCTCCCGGCCGCGTGATGAAAATAAACGTTATCCTGCTCCGGCTGGCGATGAGCCCCGCGCGCAAAACGATCCGGGAAGATCTGATAGAACACCTGATCCTGCACCCAATCCGGGCCATCATCCGGCGTATCAAAAGCGAACTGTTCCAACCGGGCTGGCGGCGTTTTCTGGAAGCCCTGAGGTGTGTACCAGCGCTGCCTGTCCTGCCAGAGTAGCTTAAAGCTGTAGCGACGGCGCGGCTGCCCTTCGGCGGTATCGAGGGTGACTTTCCAGGCGACAGCGCCCTCAAGGGGAGCCTGTTTCTGGCGCACCATGACCAGAGAAATCTCTTCGTTATCTTTTTCGCCGCGCAGAATCACTTTTTCCGGCAGGTCGTCCCCCGCCAGCCACAGGGTAATGACAAGGCTGCGTTCCCGCTTCTGGATAAACGGTGCCACCGGCAGGTGCCAGGCATTCAACATAGTAACTTTCCCATCGCTTAAAAATGACGCCACCTTGCCACAGCATAAGGCTTTATCACTCATCATTCCGGGTTAATTTGGGGGAGGACAGGAGGGGTGGAGGCGGGAGAAATTATTCCCCTCACCCCGGCCCTCTCCCCAAAGGGGCGAGGGGGAAAAGCGAATGAGGGGAACGCTATTTATCCCCTCTCCCTTCCGGGAGAGGGTAAAACCTGACACGACGTTCTAACCGAATCGGCCACTAAACTGGCAATGACTGCGCCTTAACCCGGCGCTTAACAACCCATCCAATAAGCAACAGCGCAATCCAGCCGCAGCCCACGTACAGCGAAATACGGGTTTCCGGGTGGTAACCAATCAGCCCGATAATAAACACCAGGAACACCAGGCCCACTATGGTCGTCGCTACGCCTCCGGGGATCGGGAATTTCAGCGCTTTCGCCTCTTCCGGCGACAGGCGGCGGCGGAAGGCAATCTGCGACAGCAGGATCATTATCCAGACCCAAACGGTGGCGAACGTTGCCAGCGACGCAATCACCAGGAAGACGTTTTCCGGCATGATGTAGTTCAGGTAAACCGCCAGCAGCAGCGCGCAGGCCATCACCACAACGGTGACCCACGGAATACCGTTGCGGGAAGTCTTGGCGAAGATTTTAGGCGCGCTCCCCTGCTCGGCCATGCCGTGTAGCATGCGGCCCACACCAAACACATCGCTGTTAATCGCCGAGAGCGAAGCCGTGATAACCACAAAGTTCAGAATACCGGCTGCAGCGGTAATGCCCATATGCTGGAAGGTCATCACAAACGGACTGCCCTCGGTGCCCACCTGGTTCCAAGGATAAATGGACATGATGACGAACAGCGTCCCCACGTAGAACACCAGAATACGCAGCGGCACGGAGTTTATCGCGCGCGGAATGGATTTTTGCGGATCTTTCGCTTCGCCTGCGGTGATGCCGATAATCTCAATCCCGCCGTAGGCAAACATCACCATCTGCAGAGACATGATCATGCCCAGCCAGCCGTTGCTAAAGAAGCCGCCGTTGCTCCACAGGTTGTGGATACCGGTCGCCTGGCCGCCGTTGCCAATCCCCCACACGATAATGCCGATCCCGGCAATAATCATGATGATGATGGTGGCTACTTTAAAGAATGAGAACCAGAACTCCAGCTCGCCGAACACCTTCACGCTCATCAGGTTGATGGCGCAGATAATCAGCACCACGCTCAGTACCCAGACCCAGTGCGGCACCGCCGGGAACCAGATACCCATGTAGATCCCGAATGCGGTCACGTCGGCGATGGCAACAATCAAAATCTCAAAGCAGTAGGTCCAGCCGGTAATATAGCCAGCCAGCGGCCCAAGGTTGTCCTGAGCATAGCGAGAAAACGAGCTGGCTGCGGGATTGTGCACCGACATTTCGCCCAGCGCGCGCATAATAATATAGGCCGCCACGCCGCCGATGATATACGCCAGCAAAACGCTCGGCCCCGCCATTTTGATGGCGTCCGCCGACCCGTAAAACAGCCCTGTGCCAATCGCCGACCCCAGCGCCATAAATCGAATGTGCCGGGTGCTCAAACCGCGCTTGAGCTTGTTGGTGTTTTCCATGAATCCAAGTACCACGCTTTACAATAAAAAAACCACGGAGGACGACTCCGTGGTTACTTAGCAATCAAAAACTTAGTGGGCGGCGGAGGTGACCTGGCGCCCCGCTGCTTTGTCCCAGATAGCGGTGATCACCACTATCGCAACGGTCGGCAGCAGCCAGGCAAGTCCCTGATCCGCCAGCGGCAGTTTCGCCGCCCAGCCAGGCAGCATGTCGCTGATGGCCGATGCCTTAATGCCGTCAATAATACCAAACAGCAGGCTTATCAGCATCGCCGGGGCAATAACGCGGGTGGAATTGTTCCACCACGGACGGGTGAAGCTCAGCACCACCAGGGCAATACAAGGTGGATAGATTGCCGTCAGTACCGGGATCGAAATCTGAATCAGGTGGCTCAGGCCCAGGTTAGATACCACCATCGAGAACAGACCGAGGATAAACACCAGCGAGCGGTAAGAAAGCGGCAGATACTGGCTAAAGAACTCCGCGCAGGCACAGGTCAGGCCTACGGCGGTAACCAGACAAGCCAGGAAGATCAGCGCAGCCAGGAAGAAGCTACCGGCCCCGCCAAAGGTATGCGCCACATAAGCGTGCAGAATAGCCGCGCCGTTGGCTTTCTGATCGACCAGGTTCGCGCTATCGGAACCGAGGTGGAACAACGCCAGGTAGATAACCGTCAGGCCGATACCGGCAATCAGGCCAGCCCAAATCGTGTAGCGGGTCAGCAGGCGAGATTCGGTCACACCGCGAGAGCGCGCGGCATTCACGATAACAATACCGAACACCAGCGAAGCCAGCGTGTCCATCGTCAGGTAACCGTTCACGAAGCCGTTAGAAAACGCCGCGTTCTGGTAGGCTTCAGTCGCCGTGCTCAGGCCACCGGCTGGCCACAGCACCGCCCCGGCCGCCAGGATCAGCAGCGCGATGATTTTCACCGGCGCCAGCACGTGGCCCACGGTATCCAGCAGCTTACCCGGATAAAGAGAAATACCGATCACCAGCGCAAAGTACACCAGACTGTAAATAAACAACGGCATATCGCCCATGCCGGTCAGCGGAGCAATCCCCACTTCAAAGGAAACGGTGGTGGTACGCGGCGTGGCAAACAGCGGCCCTACGGCCAGGTAGCAGACGGTCGCCAGCAAAATACCGGCGCGGCGGCCAATAGGCGAGCTAAGGCTGTCAATACCGCCGCCGACGCGGGCAATCGCCACGATAGTCAGAACGGGTAAACCTACCGCCGTGACCAAGAAGCCAAGCGCCGCCGTCCAGACGTGCTCGCCAGCCTGTAAGCCAACCATAGGAGGGAAAATAATGTTGCCCGCGCCCACAAACAGCGCAAAGGTCATAAAGCCCAGAGCGATGATGTCACGAGATTTCAAATGATAGGTCATAAAATAAAGCAGCCTGTGGATGTGTGGTGTTGAAAATGCTCAAATTTTTAAACCGACGCTCAGTCCAAATAACGTTCGGTAAAAACGCGGTTATTACCGGTAACGACAGCGGAATATGCTTCTCCGGATCGGTGGCGAAGAATAGTTAGTCGAATTACCACGCAATTTCAGTCGGTCTGGTAATAACAGGGGGGCAATTAAAACGCTTATAGCGTTTGAAGACAAGAAGGGATCGGGAAACCAGAAATATATCCTTTAAAAATACGCATAAGCAGTGAATAAAGTTGATTATACGCTTTTGTTATGGCTTATCATTCGGACAAAAAAGCACCAATTCAATATTCATCACTTAACGAGTGATGAAAATACAAACAAAAAGGCCAGAAAACTGGCCTGTGGAAAGTGTACTTGACGGTTACGGTGAATTAATGTGCAGCCACCGCTGACTCAGGGGCGATTAAGCGCTCGGGCAGGATGAACGAAAACGTCGAGCCCTGCCCCGGTACGCTTTCGATATCCAGCCGCGCATCATGATGGCTAAGGGCATGCTTCACGATGGCCAGCCCAAGCCCGCTGCCTCCGGTCTGCCGGGAACGCGCTTTGTCTACTCGGTAGAAACGCTCCGTCAGGCGCGGAATGTGCTCGGCGGAGATCCCCGGCCCGGTATCCTTCACGCTGAACGCTACGCCGTGAGGCAACCTGCGCCAGGTGACGGTGATGTGCGTCCCGGCAGGCGTGTGATTCACCGCGTTATACACCAGGTTAGAGATCGCACTGCGCAGCTGCTCTTCGTTACCGTAAACATGCAGCCCTGGCTCAACGTTAAAAGTGAGCGTTTGCTTCTGCTGGCTCAACGTCTGCGCCTCTCGTTCCACCACGCGCAGCATTAGCGGCACGTCGATTTTCTCATTCATCGACAGCGTGGGCGCGGCTTCGATGCGCGACAGCGTTAACAATTGCCTCACCAGCCCTTCCATGCGCGAAGTTTGCTCGCGCATGGTATGCAGCGCTTTATCCCGCAGCGGCCCTTCCAGAGCCTGATCCTGCATCATCTCCAGATAACCCTGTAACACGGTCAGCGGCGTGCGCAGCTCATGGCTAACGTTGGCAAAGAAATTGCGGCGAGCGCCTTCAAGCTGGTGCATCTGCGTGACGTCTCGCGCCACCATCAGCCACTGCCCGTCGGCGTAGGGCATCACGCGGAACTCAAGATGACGGCCATTGTTCAGTACCAGCGTCAGCGGGCGGCCAAACTGCTGCTTCGCCACGTATTGCGAGAATTCAGGGTAACGCAGCAGGTTGAGGATATTTTGGCCGCTGTCGTCCGGCCAGCGCAGGCCAAGCAGCTGTTGCGCCAGGCCGTTACACCAAAAAATGGTGCCTTCTTCGGTGGTCAGCACCACCGCATCGGGCAGCGATTCGGCTCCGCTTCGGAAGCGTTTGATCAGGTTGCCTAACTCTTTGCGGCGCTTTTTATTACGCAGCTGCATCTGGTGCAGCCCGTACAGCAGAGGTTCCCAGCTTCCCCGCCCGGGCGGCGGGGTCATGCTGCGGTCAACCCACAGCCACCAGGAGAGACGAAGTAAATTCCAGAAATGCCAGCTTAGCAGGGCGGTCACTGCCGCCAGTAAAAACCACGGCAGGTGGCCAAAAATCAATCCGAGAATTGCCGCTGGCATACAACAGAGCACCAGCTCCAGTACCAGCCTTTTCCATGACAGCCGTTCCAGCACGCGTCACGCTCCTGTCAGCATATTAAAAACGGGTTGAAAAACGATAACCCGTGCCGCGAACTGTTTGCACCATTTTGTCATGACCACTTGTTTCCAACGCTTTACGCAGGCGACGAATATGCACGTCTACGGTACGGTCTTCAACGTAAACGTTCGTTCCCCAAACGTTATTGAGCAGCTGTTCACGGCTGTAAACGCGCTCCGGGTGGGTCATAAAGAAGTGTAACAGCTTAAATTCAGTTGGCCCCATGTCGAGGGGATCTTCGCCGGTCATCACGCGGTGTGAGGACGGGTCAAGACTCAGCCCCTGCATCTCAATCACTTCTTCCACCGCCATCGGGGAAATACGGCGCATCACCGCTTTAATACGCGCCACCAGCTCTTTAGGCGAGAACGGCTTAGTGATGTAATCATCGGCACCGACTTCAAGGCCACGCACGCGATCTTCTTCTTCGCCACGCGCGGTCAGCATCATCACCGGGATTTCGCGGGTCAGCGCTTCGCGCTTCAGGTGCTTGATGAACTGGATCCCGGAACCGCCTGGCAGCATCCAGTCCAGCAGGATCAGGTCGGGGAAAGGTTCAATCAGCAGGTTAACCGCGCTGTCATAATCTTCCGCCTCTACCGACTGGAAGCCATTTTGCTCGAGCACAAAGCTCACCATTTCACGAATCGGAGCTTCATCTTCTACGACTAAAATGCGTCTCGCCATGATTTACCCTGTTGAAAAGAGACCATCTCTTATTAATTGTGCGCCAGTATGCGTCAGATTTGTGACAGATTTATGAAAAAGATGACGGCCAGATATTTCACCTTTTTGAATTATGACAGCCATGGATTTTTACTGACGGTTACGCTGCCAGCTCAATAGCTTATAATCGGTAATTCGCCTCTTTGCCATGGGACAGGTTATGCGCATTCTCCACACATCAGACTGGCACCTCGGCCAAAACTTCTATACCAAAAGCCGGGCTTCTGAACATCAGGCCTTTCTCGACTGGTTGTTAAACGCCGCAGTCGAACATCAGGTGGATGCGATCCTCGTCGCGGGAGATATCTTTGATACCGGCTCGCCGCCGAGCTACGCCCGTGAAATGTATAATCGTTTTGTCGTGCAGCTGCAGGGCACCGGCTGCCAGCTGGTGGTGCTGGCGGGGAATCACGATTCCGTAGCTACCCTGAATGAATCCCGCGAGCTGCTGGCCTGCCTGAACACCCGCGTCATTGCCAGCGCCCGCCATAACAAAGACGAACAGGCGCTGCTGCTCAACCAAAAAGACGGCACGCCGGGGGCGATTCTCTGCCCAATTCCTTTCCTGCGTCCTCGCGACATTCAAAGCAGCCAGGCGGGGCTGTCCGGCCATGAAAAACAGCGATCTTTAATGGAAGCCATCAGCGAACATTATCAGCAATGTTATGCCGCCGCCGTGGCGCTTCGCGGTGACCAGCCACTGCCGATTATTGCGACCGGGCACCTGACCACGGTAGGCGTCACGAAATCCGATGCGGTGCGTGACATTTATATTGGCACGCTGGATGCCTTCCCGGCGCAGCACTTCCCGCCCGCCGACTACATTGCGCTCGGGCACATTCATCGCGCGCAAAAAATTGGCGGCACGGAGCATATTCGCTACAGCGGCTCGCCGATTCCGCTGAGTTTCGACGAAACCGGCAAAGCAAAAACCGTTTTTCTGGTGACATTCAGCGGCGGAGCGCTAACCAGCGTCGAGCCTCTGGAAGTCCCCATCAGCCAGCCGCTGGCCATCGTGAAAGGGTCACTGAGTGAAATCGAGCAGCAGCTAGAGCAGTGGCGAAACGCGCCTGCTGAACCCAAAGTCTGGCTGGATATCGAAATCGCCACCGACGAATATCTGCACGACATGCAGCGTCAGGTGCAGGCGCTGACCGACGATTTGCCGGTCGAAGTTGTCCTGCTTCGCCGCAGCCGCGAACAGCGCGAGCGGGTGATTGCCAGCCAGCATAAAGAGACGCTGAGCGAGTTAAGCGTTGAAGAAGTTTTTGAGCGGCGGCTGAGTCAGGAAGAAACCAGCGAGGAGCGCGCCGCCAGGCTAAGAACGCTGTTTGCCCAAACCCTTTCAGATTTGCACCAGCAGGAGGAACAGGTATGAAGATCCTCAGCCTGCGGTTAAAAAACATTAACTCCCTGAAAGGCGAGTGGAAAATTGATTTCACCCAGGAACCTTTCGCCAGCAACGGGCTGTTTGCCATCACCGGCCCCACGGGCGCCGGCAAAACCACCCTGCTGGATGCCATTTGCCTGGCGCTGTACCACAAGACACCGCGCCTCAGCACCGTGTCGCAGTCGCAAAATGACTTGATGACCCGCGACACAGCAGAATGCCTGGCCGAAGTCGAGTTTGAGGTAAAAGGTACGGGCTACCGCGCCTTCTGGAGCCAGAACCGCGCCCGCAACGCGGCAAACGGCAATCTTCAGGCGCCGCGCGTGGAGCTGGCTCAAATCAGCGACGGCAAAATCCTGGCGGATAAAATCAAAGACAAGCTGGAGATTATCGCCGCGCTCACCGGGCTCGACTACGACCGTTTCACCCGCTCAATGATGCTCTCCCAGGGGCAGTTCGCCGCCTTTTTAAACGCCGATGCCAACGACCGCGCCTCGCTGCTTGAAGAGCTCACCGGCACGGAGATTTACGGCACCGTTTCCGCCGCGGTGTTTGAAAATCATAAGCAAATCAAAAGCCGCCTTGAAAACCTGCTGGCTCAGGCTTCCGGCGTCGCGCTACTAACCGCTGAGCAGCAACAGCAGCTTACCGAGAGTTTGCAGGCGCTCACTCTGGAAGAGAAAAAGCTGTCCAGGGAGCTCCAACGGCAGCAGCAACACCAGCAGTGGCTCACTCAGCTAGCCCGACTTTCTGCCGACAAAGCCCAAAAGCAACAGGCGCTGGACACAGCCAGCCAGGCGGTCAAAGACGCAGAGCCCATGCTGGCGAAACTGACCCGAGCTCTGCCCGCCGAAAAACTTCGCCCTGACTGGCAGCGGCTGCAGGAAAAGCAGCAGTCGCTGAAGCAAAACAGCGAGGCGGCGGAGAAAGTGAATACCCGCTTACATCAGCTTTCCGTCCGCCGGCAGCAAACCCGAATGCTGGCCGCCGAACAGGCTCAGCGGCTGAAGAGAGAAGCTCAGCAGGTCGAAGACTGGCTCGCAGCGAATGACCGTTATCGACTTTGGTCTGCCGAACTGACGGGCTGGCGCATGGCATTCACGCAGCAGCAGCGCGACGAAAAACAGCTTACCGAGCTAAAGCAGGCGCTCGAGGCCAGTCGGCAAAAGCTGCAGGCGCTGCCGGAGCCAAAGCTTAGCCTTTCTCCTGATGAAGTGAGCGCTCATTTACAGCAGATGCTGGCAACCCGGCCTGCCCGCCAGCTGTTGGCTACTTTGCAGCCGCAGTTTGCCACGCTGGAGAAACGCAAAACCGAGCAACAGCGCGAGCTTGTCGAGCTGGATAAACAGATTGCCGAGCGAGACGTTGACCTGGGGAAAAAGCGCCAGCAGTACAAAGACAAACGCCAGCACGAAGCGGATCTGGAAAAAGTCGTCGAACAGGAAAAGCGCATCCAAAGCCTTGAAGCCGAGCGCGCACGCCTGCAGCCTGACTCGCCGTGTCCGCTTTGCGGCTCAACCCAACACCCGGCTGTAGAGGCGTATAAGGCTCTCGAACCTGGGGAGCACCAACAGCGCCTGGCCGCTCTTAAGCAAGAAGTGGCTAAACTCGCAGAGCTTGGCTTTGCCCTTAAAGGTCAGCTTGATACCCAGCGCCAGCAGCGCGAAAAACTGGCACAGGCCAGCACCGCCATCGAGGCAGAAAAAACTGTACTGTCAGCCCGCTGGCAGCAGCAGTGCGCGGAACTCGCTATCGCTTTAACACCTCAGGACGATCTCAGCGCGTGGCTTGAAGAGCAGGAACAGCGCGAGCAACAACTGCGCCAGCTCGGCGAGCGGCAGGCGCTGGAGGCGCAATATCAGCGCGATAACCAGCAGCATGAGAAACTGCACGGAGACTTTGTGGCGCAGCGCGCTTCACTACAAGCGGGGCTGGAGCAGGCCGGTCTCCAGCATCCTGAGCCTGGCGAAGAGCAAACCTGGCTTGAGGCTCGCCAAAGGGAATCTCAGCAATGGCAGCACCAGCAGGACAAACTGCCGCAGCTTCGCCAGCAGCTCTCCACTCTCGACATGTTGCTCTCAACCCTTGCGGACGATGGCTCCGCCCCGCAGCCGCTGGATGAACTCGAGCATGAGGCGGCGCTGAAAAACTGGCAAGCGCTGCATAACGATTGCAACCTGCTGGAAGGGCAGCGCCAGTCCCTGCAACAGCAACTGAAGCAAAGTGCAGAAGAAAGCACGGCGGCGCGGACGCAGTTCGGGAATGCACTTTTGGCCAGCCAGTTCAGCGACGAAGCCGATTTCCGCAGCGCTCTGCTGGAAGAGGTCGAGCGCCTTGAGCTGGAACAGCGTAAACAGCTTCTGGAACGCCAGCATCAGCAGCAGGTCACTCTGCTGGAACAGGCTGAAAGTGCGTTGACTCAACACTTATCGGCGCGGCCAGAAAATCTGCATGAAGAAACAGCTCCTGGCGCACTGGAGACGCAAATCTCGGCGCTTGCCCTCCAACTGCGTGAGAATGCTTCACAACAGGGCCAAATTACCCAGCAGCTGCGGCACGACGAGGAAAACCGGGTTCGCCAGCAAACGTTGATGCAGGAAATAAAAGCCTGTGAAGCTCAGGCGGAAGACTGGGGCTACCTCAACGCACTTATCGGCTCCAAAGAAGGGGATAAATTCCGCAAATTTGCGCAAGGTCTGACGCTGGATAACCTCGTCTGGCTGGCAAACAATCAGCTCAATCGCCTGCACGGGCGCTACTTGCTGCAGCGTAAAGACAGCGAGGCGCTTGAGTTACAGGTGGTCGATACCTGGCAGGCCGATGCGGTACGTGACACCCGCACGCTTTCCGGCGGCGAAAGCTTCCTGGTGAGCCTGGCGCTGGCGCTGGCGTTATCCGACCTTGTCAGCCATAAAACCCGTATTGATTCCCTGTTCCTGGATGAAGGTTTTGGCACCCTGGACGCGCAGACGCTGGATACCGCACTCGACGCGCTGGATACGCTGAACGCCAGCGGCAAAACCATCGGCGTGATCAGCCACGTTGAGGCGATGAAGGAGCGGATCCCGGTGCAGATTAAGGTGAAGAAGATTAACGGGTTAGGTGTCAGCCGGCTGGATAAGGCTTTCGCGGTGGAGTGATCCTTGCCAGGCTCTCACCAGAGGGAACGCTCTTTAAGTCACAAGTACGCTTATGAAGGAACGGTTAAGGTTCCGTTCACTTCCAGTTCGGTTTCATATGTCACCACCGCATCGGTGAACGTCTCAGGGGAATCACCGTCATTCCCCTGAGAACCCGGACTCCCGGCCAAATAAATCGACCGCTGAAGCGGCAGACCTCCGTTTTATCTCCCAGTCCTGGGCCGGCTGAGATGCGTTCCCGACGCTCTCAGCCTCCGGCCGTTCCCGACGTCCGGACCCTGGCCAGTCGGAGAGAAAACGAAGGCGATTTAAGCCGGAACCGCGTTTCGCTTTAAACCCGGTACTAACTTCAACTACGCTGTCGCTTCTGGTTTTTCCCTTCCCCCCTACTCCTCTCCCAGAGGCATAGGGAAAAAACCACGTTTCCGGCATCTGTTTTCCGCCTCTCCCCTTTGGGGAGAGGGCTGGGGTGAGGGGCGATTTACTTCTCTATCGGCCACAGCCACGCCGCACCGCGAACGCCGCTGGAATCCCCGTGCACCGCTTTGCGAACGGGCGTTTCACACTCGCCGCCAAACACCCACGGTTTGATCAGCTGCGGCACCGTCCGGTATAAACGCTCCACGTTGCTCATCCCTCCGCCCAGCACGATCACATCCGGATCCAGAATATTGACGATATGCGCCAACGCCTTCGCCAGACGCGTCTCATAGCGACTGATCGCCAGCTCCGCCAGCGGATCCTGCTGCTCTGCCAGGCTGATAATCTCATGGCCTTTCAGCGTTTTTCCGCTCAGGCGCTGGTAGTCCGTGCCGAATCCGGTGCCGGAAATAAAGGTCTCAATACAGCCCTGTTTGCCGCAGTAGCACGGTACTTCTTCCCGGAAACGCAGTTCGTCTTCATCCATCCACGGCAGTGGGTTATGCCCCCACTCGCCCGCGGTGCCGTTGCCGCCGATCAGACTTCGGCCATTGATCGCCACGCCCGCGCCGCAGCCGGTGCCGATGATCACCGCGAAGACGATCGGCGCCCCTGCGGCAGCGCCGTCAATCGCTTCCGACACCGCCAGGCAGTTAGCATCGTTCGCCAGCCTGACTTCGCGCTTGAGCGCCACGCTAAGATCCTTGTCAAACGGCTGCCCGTTCAGCCAGGTTGAGTTCGCATTTTTCACCACCCGGGTATAAGGGGAGATCGATCCCGGGATCCCAAGCCCTACCGTACCGGTCTCGCCCGTGGCTTCTTCCGCCAGCCGCACTAGCTCAACAATGTTTTTGATGGTGGCCTGGTAGTCGTTTTTTGGCGTGGGCAAACGGTGGCGATAAAGTTGTTTACCGTCGTCTGCCAGCGCGATCACTTCTGTTTTAGTCCCACCGAGATCGATACCTATGCGCACAAGAACTTCCTCATTTGGTGATAATTATCAACTACCTAAAATGCAGACCAAGCAAAGACAATGAAACGAGGCCGTCAATTCGTTATCATGCCCGCTGCGTTTAACTGACAACCTGGGACAGAATCATGCTGTGGTTTAAAAATTTAATGGTTTACCGTTTAAGCCGTGACATCACGCTGACGGCGGATGCAATGGAAAAACAGTTAGCCGCCTTCACCTTCACCCCTTGCGGCAGCCAGGACATGGCCAAAACCGGCTGGGTGTCGCCGATGGGCTCGCACAGCGATGCATTAACCCATGTTGCCAACGGCCAGATTGTGATTTGCGCCCGTAAAGAAGAAAAAATTCTGCCCGCTCCGGTCATCAAACAGGCTCTTGAAGCCAAAATCAATAAGCTCGAAGCGGAACAGGCCCGCAAGCTGAAGAAGACCGAGAAAGATTCCCTGAAAGACGAAGTGCTGCACTCCCTGCTGCCGCGCGCTTTCAGCCGCTTTAGCCAAACTATGATGTGGATAGACACCGTCAATGGCCTGATCATGGTTGACTGCGCCAGCGCCAAAAAAGCGGAAGATACGCTGGCCCTGCTGCGTAAAAGCCTGGGTTCTCTGCCGGTGGTCCCGCTGGCGCTGGAAAACCCTATCGAACTGACGCTGACCGAGTGGGTACGTTCAGGGGATGTTCCGGCAGGCTTTGCGCTGATGGACGAAGCTGAACTCAAGGCGATCCTTGAAGGCGGCGGCGTGATCCGCTGCAAGCAGCAAGAGCTGGTGTGCGATGAAATCGCCGCGCACATTGAAACCGGCAAAGTGGTCACCAAGCTGGCGCTGGACTGGCAGGAGCGCATTCAGTTCGTGCTGGCGGACGATGGCTCAGTCAAACGCCTGAAGTTTGCCGATATCCTGCGCGAACAGAACGACGATATCGACCGGGAAGATTTTGGCGGGCGTTTCGACGCCGATTTTATTCTGATGACCGGCGAGCTGTCGGCGCTGATTACCAACCTGGTGGAAGCTCTCGGCGGAGAAGCACAGCGTTAATTGCCGTGGCTGATGCATAAAAAAAGCCCCTCGCGGTGAAACGAGGGGCCTGAAAGTCAGTTATTTATCGGCCAGGTAGCGGCAGAGGTAGGACGTTGGCTCAGCAACCTGCAGATGAAACTCGCTGTGGCCCGGAACGTTAAAGACTTCGCCCGCAGCATAGGTTTTCCACTCTGTTTCCCCTGGCAGCAAAACGTGCAAAGCGCCGCTCACTACGGTCATCTCTTCCGGCTGGGCGGTCCCGAAGATGTATTCCCCCTCCGCCATCACCCCAACGCTCGCACGGCCAGTGCTGCTGCTGGTAAAACCGATGGATTTTACTTTCCCGGAGAAGTACTCGTTACTCTGAAGCATGGACAGGCCCTTTATCGACATTAGTGAAAAAACCACTATAGAGGCGAACTCTCCGGCCTGTCACGCAAATTGTTAATTCCGTTCAGATAAGCAATTCTGCGGCTAATCTGGCCACCAGTACGTTGGATAGCAGCACCGGCACATCCAGCTGCTTTTGCAGTAAATCCCGGTGTTTTTGATGGTAGCCAAGGCAGTCAAGGACCAGAACATCCGCCCCTTCATCGATCAGTTTTTTTCCGGCCTCCAGCAGCTCGGCTTCGCTACCGTGGATCGGGTTCGCAAGCGAGTAAAGCGGCGGATGGGTCAGCTTGCGCCACTTCAGCTCCTGAAACTTAATCATTTCTGCAACCGGCAGAATGATCCCGACCTGATGACCATCCACAATCGACGCCACCAGCGGAGGTATGATGCGCTCAGGCTCCAGCAGGATGGCATTGCGGGCGCTTAACCCCGTCAGCGGCATCGTGCTCATCAGCAGGATAACTTCGTAGCCCTGATTATCCAGCTGTTCGATGATGCCCTGCATCGCAATGGAGATTTTGTCACGCCCGACTGACGTAATGGTGTTATCCGCCAATAGCGTGAGCAGCGTTTCTTCGCCGGGGGACGGGGAAAACTGACGGCGAACCTCATCGGGGGAGAGATTGCCCAACAGGCTGACCTGGGAGATTTGTTGTTCAGAGATATGTTCAGTTAAAAAAGGTAAAACCTCACTGACTGACACTTTGCCGACGGTGAGAATGGCTACAGTTGGTTTCATGCTTCGCTCCGCTATTACTCAGTTACCGCCCTCTTCGCTGCACTGCTCCACGTCCGCTATGAAATAACTCCGCCGGGTCGATCACTTTTTGATCGCCACAATCCGCAGCATACAACCAGAGCGACATCGAAATCCTTAACGAAACATCAACTACTGAGCAACATCTCTAAGGAATATATTTTAGCTAAATGAATGAGATAAAAGTTTCTCTTATGAAGAAGGTCGCACGCGCGGCGTACGCCTGATCTTGCCGGTCAGGATCTCGAAGGAAGGCGGCTGAATGGCCATCGCTCGTCCTTAATTTCTTATGGATGAGCGTTAAGTATAGGCTAACTGGCGCGGGCCATTTGTAACGCGCTGAGGATTGCTTCCACTACCGCATCAGGAGAGCGAGTGGCGTCCACAATGTGGCGGGCAACCTGCCGGTAGAGCCCTTCGCGAGCGGCGAGCACGTCAACGATTTCATCGGTAACGCCTTTCCCTGTGAGCGTTGGGCGCTGCCCTTCTTCCGGAGAGGCGGTCAGGCGTGAAGCCAGGACCTGCGCCGGGGCATGTAACCAAACGGGGATACCGTTTTCCTGCATAAACTGCCGATTGCCCTCTGCCAGCACCATGCCGCCACCGGTTGCCACCACGGTCGCCGGGGCCGTCACGCGCTGCAGCGCATCGGATTCACGAGCCCGAAACCCTTCCCAGCCCTCTTCGGCCACAATCTCCGCCACGCTCTTGCCGGTGTGGTTCAGCAGAAAACTATCGGTATCGACAAAGGCGTAACCCAGCGTTCTCGCCAATGCCTGACCGACGGTCGTCTTACCACAGCCGCGAGCGCCGACTAAGAATAGGGGTTGAGTCATCAAAGATAATCCTCGGAAATGCGGGCCTGAGGCCACAAGGGGTAAAAGCAGGAGAACAGAATGCGATAATACCACTAAACTAGTACGCGACAAGTGTAAACTTATGATTACAAAAATGAAGCCTATCGCTTAAAACCCAGCTATAACGGCATTAACTGATACGTAACAAGTGTAAACTAAATCCACCACCTGCTAACTGCGCCACAATACTTTAAACGCCAGGCCAATGACAACCCTTAATCTGAGATTCGGTAACACATTTATGGTTAGCTTTACGATTAAGGCGTTTCACCTACGCTGAATGTGATCCAGACTCGTTTTAAGATTTCATCATGACAGAGGTATGAACCATGCAAGCTGAAGAGCAGCGTCTTATTGACGGGCTTTTTGACCGTCTGAAACAGGCCGAAAGCCAAAGTGCCACCCGCGATGCGGCCGCCGAACAGCGGATTGCGCAACACCTCAGCCAGCAGCCGGGTGCCGCTTACTACATGACGCAGACGATCCTTATCCAGGAAGCGGCCATGAAGCAGCTGAATGGCAAAATTCAGGCCCTGGAAGCGCAGGTGAGCGAGCTGGAGCAGAAATCTCGCCAGCAGCAAAGCAGCGGTGGTTTCCTTGCCGGGTTGTTCGGTGGCGGCAGCAGCAACAGTAATAATACTGCTCGTGGCTCCGATCCGATTCCGGGTAGCCAGAACTATGGCACCTCTTCTGCACCAGGCTACGGCGCGCCACAACAGGGCGGGTACGGTGCCCCTGCCGGGTATGGTGCACCACAGCAACAGGCTGCCCCAGCCAGCGCCCCACGTGCCGGAGGCGGGTTCTTATCTGGCGCGCTGCAAACCGCAGCGGGCGTAGCCGGTGGTGTCGTGGTGGCAGAAATGCTGACCAGCATGTTCCACCGCAGCCAGCCGGAAGAGATCGTCAATATTATCAATGAACCGGCGCCGACCTTCGACAACAGCTCATTCGACTCGGTCAACGACTACAGCCAGGTCGACGACCGTCAGTTCCTGAACCAGGGCGGCTGGCAGTCGCAGGACAATACCGATTACGGTAACGATGATTTTGGCGGCGACGATTACGGCGACGACGACGACAGCTTTATCTAAGACTTTTGCGCCCGCGCGACCTTCAGCAGCCACTTTTCCAGCTCATTGGCAAACTGCTGGCGGTCGCGCTGGCTCAGGCTGTCCGGCCCGCCGGTTTGCACGCCGCTGGCGCGCAGAGTATCCATAAAGTCACGCATCGTCAGGCGTTCACGAATGGTTGCAGGGGTATAAAGCTCGCCCCGGGGATTCAGCGCCACCGCCCCTTTCTCCAGCACATCTGCCGCCAGCGGAATATCGGCGGTGATAACCAAATCGTCTTTCTCGCAGCGACGCACTATTTCGTTATCCGCCACGTCAAATCCAGAGGCAACCTGCAGGCTGCGAATAAACCGCGACGGCGGCGTTTTCATCCCCTGATTAGCCACCAGCGTGACCATAACCTGAGCGCGATCTGCCGCGCGAAACAGCACCTCTTTGATGACTTTTGGACACGCATCGGCATCCACCCAAATTTGCATTATGGCTCCTGACTTTCGGTGGGAATGGGGCGATTTTGCCGTGCTTTTGCCGAATGACAAAATTTATCTGTTTCCACCCCCACCCGCTCGCGGTTGAGTGCAAACATAGCCTAAGCGGTAAAAAGCGCGTTAAGAGATTGCTGACAAAGAGGGAAAAAGCGTGGTTTTTCCCTCTTTGTGGTTATCAGCCGAAAATCAATGAATTGATTTTCCAGTTTATTTTTATGGCGACACATTGCAGAATTTTATCCCCATTAGATTTGTCAGAAGTCTGGTTAAGCTATTACCATCAAATAACAAAACACATCACCATGGAGTCATGCTATGGACAAGAAAATAGGGTTTATTGGCTGCGGTAACATGGGCAAAGCCATCCTCGGCGGCCTGATTTCCAGCGGCCTTGTGCCCGCCGGCAATATCTGGATCTATACCCCGTCGCCGGACAAAGTTCAGGCCCTGTGCGAAGAATACGGCATTAACCCGGCGCAGAGCGCGCAGGAAGTTGCGCAGATAGCCGACATCGTCTTTGGTGCCGTGAAGCCAAACATCATGCTTAAGGTGCTGAGCGAAGTTAACTCCGACCTGAACAAAGACACCGTGATTATCTCCATTGCCGCGGGTATCACTCTGGAAACCCTGGCCAAAGTGCTGGGCCATGACCGGAAAATTATCCGGGCAATGCCGAATACCCCTGCGCTGGTGAACGCGGGCATGACGTCGGTCACGCCAAACGCGCTAGTCACGCCGGAAGACATTGCCGATGCGGTGAGCATTTTCCGCAGTTTTGGCCAGGCCGAAGTAGTAAGCGAAGCGATGATCCACCCGGTCGTGGGCGTCAGCGGCTCTGCCCCGGCTTACGTATTTATGTTTATCGAAGCCATGGCTGATGCCGCCGTGCTGGGCGGTATGCCGCGCAAACAGGCCTATCAGTTTGCCGCTCAGGCGGTGATGGGCTCGGCGAAGATGGTGCTGGAAACCGGTACCCATCCGGGTGAGCTGAAAGACATGGTTTGTTCCCCTGGCGGCACCACCATTGAAGCGGTCAAAGTGCTGGAAGAGAAAGGTTTCCGCGCCGCCGTGATGGAAGCGATGGTGAAGTGTATGGCGAAGTCAGAGCTGCTCGGGAAGTCCTGATTTTGATCTAGCCCCTCACCCTAACCCTCTCCCCACGGGGAGAGGGGATTAGATCGAGCACAAATCCCCTCATTAAAACCCAAAATAAAAGCCCTCTGCCGAAGGGAGAGGGCCGGGGTGAGGATCATTCAAAACAACTTACTTTTTCTTCAGGCAATTACTCATAAAGGTTTTTCTGGCATCGCCCTTCAGCGATTGCTTCGCCGCGTCCGCATTACAGTCCTTCATTTTTTGTTGCTGAGGCGTCAGGGTTTTCCCCGCCGCGGCAGGCGCTTCCCCTTTGAGACAGCTGCTCATGTAGCTCTTACGCTGGTCCCCTTTCAGAGACTGAGAAGCAGCCTGCTGATTACAGGTCGTCATACGCTGCTGCTGCGGCGTCATCGTTTTATCCGCCGCCGTTGCTGACCCAACCAGCCCTACCAGTAACACCGCTAATAATGAAAATTTCATACCTTATTCCTTTTTTATTGTGACGTTTAAAGTCTGGCCTAAGGCAAAAAAAATGCGACGTTTCCGCCGCATTTTTTTCTTACCTGTTACGCAAGCTCACCTTTACTCCAGCGCCATCGCTGATTTCATGGTGTAGAACAGATCGGTCTGATCGGTCAGCCCCACCACATTGGCTGCATGTGGGCCATAGGCCGCCACGCGTAGCTGGGTGCCGGTGTGCTCCTGAGATTCACCCTCGGAGTTGCCGTAGCTGATGACCATCACCGCGCCATCTTTGGTGTTCAGCGCTTGAGTCAGGCCAGGCGCTTTGGTGTCCGGCGCCACAATCTGGCTGGAATGGGCGTGGTCTGCGGTGACGACAACCAGTGTATTGCCGTCTTTACGGGCAAACTCCAGCGCTTTTTGCACGGCTTCATCGAGATCGACCGTCTCGCCAATCTGCCCGCATGGGTTAGCGGCGTGATCCTGTTTATCAATAGAAGCGCCTTCGACCTGAAGGAAGAAGCCTTTCTCGTTTCCTTTCAGCAGGTCGATAGCTTTTTCGGTCATCTGCGCCAGGGTCGGCACGCTGCTGTCGCGCTTCGGATTAGGCGTACAGGTCACGGCTGGTTGATCGATATTCCCGTGGTAAGTGGCCTTCGGCCCTTCCCAACGCACAGGCATATTGCCGTCGGCGAACATACCGATCAGCGGTTTTTGCTGGTTAGCTTCAGTTACCGCCGCAAGGCCGGCAGCGTTATCTACCCACTGATAGCCACGGGCATCGGCCTGCTCGCGCAGCGTTTTCCCGTTCCATTCACCGGCTTTTGCCGTTTCACTAAAGGTTTTTGCCCCTCCACCAAGCGTCACGTCGGCGCGGGTATTCAGCAGTTGCTCGGTAATGGAGCCTTTGCCCCCGTTTTCCAGCGCGTTAGTGGCACATTTTTCGCTGGTCGCGCTTGGGCCATAGCATTTACGCCCCGTCACGTGGGAAACCAGCGCCGCTGGCGTGGCATCCTGAATTTCCGCCGTGGATACGTTGCCCGTCGCCTTACCGGCCGCCTTCGCCAGTTCAAGGATGGTGACATGATCTTTCCCGTCAACGTCCACGCCCAGCGCACCGTTATAGGTTTTCACGCCGGTACTCCACGCCGTGGCGGAAGCAGCAGAATCGGTGACGTAATCCGGCTTTTTCGTTTTCTTGTCTAAAGAATAATGGGTGTATTGCCCGGTCAGCGGTAAGGCATCAATTCCTTTAAAGAAACCACCAGCCCCTTCGGCATAGTTTCTGGCAGCGGTAATTTCCGAATCGCCCATACCGTCGCCAATCAGCAGAATAATGTTCTTCGCTGTTTTATTGTTGAGCGAGGCACGAATCGCTTCAGTTTGATCGCCTGTAATACGGCGAGCACCACCCGGTTGAGTTAAATCTCCCTGAGCGGCGCGATTTTCCAGAGGGGAAGAGGATGTTTCTTGTGATTTTGATGGGGCGCTGACAAGCAGCAAAGGCAGCAGGCTGGCGATAATTACGCTCTGTTTCACTTTATTTTCTCCATGTAGTAACTACTGAATATAAATAAAAACAGAGCGAGTATAAAAATGACTTATGACACTAATATGACAGTGAAATTTGATTCAACTACGGGGATGGATAAGGAGCTTTTTTAAATATTGTCGGAGTAATTCGGTATCCTGGACCGGCACTGCCGTCTTTGGGGAGGCATCATCTAACGCCCCTTCAATGCTGGCAACCAGTGCCGAACGTTCTCCCTGTTCAAGGCGTCTCAATAAGGCTGTGACAACTATTTCCAGCGCTTCAACCTGAGCAACCAGCTCTTTCGATTCTTCTTCCTTTTCGGCGAGCTTAACCAATAACTCAGCAATAAGATTTTTCATTTTTTCAGTCCCTGCGGGTTTAAGGCATGACGTTAACACTCAGATCCACCTGAGAGCAATATCTCAGGTTAAATATGTGCGTCACAGCAAATAGCAGCAATATTAAAATGATTCCGTCTGATAATAATCCCGACAACGAATTTTTTGCACCACAAAAAAAGAATAATGGAATATTATCCTCTAAATCTGTGGCGGCGACTAAATGAATAATAAGTCGAAATCAATCTTCATATTTTGCTCAATAATATCCCCCACAGAGAAACTGACTGGCGGCTAAGCGCTTTTACTGGCCAGCGCCTGACGGGCATTCTTGCGCTTAAAAGCCACCGCCAGCTGCCAGACATTGAGCAGCACAACCACGGCGGTTGCCGCAAAAACGTAACGAAAACCGGCCATTGCAGAAACCCCCGCCCCCATTAAAGGCCCGGCGACATTCCCCAAATACATAAACGACTGGTTATAACCGAAGATACGCCCGGTGACCTGGTCGCTGCAGTATTTGAGCAACAGCGTTTGCACCGCCGGTAACATTGCCCCGTCGGCAAAGCCCAGCAAAAAGCGCAAGATGCCAAGCTGCATCGGCGAGGTGACAAAGGACATGGCAAGGAATAACACCACGGCGCAGCACAGCGTCGCCATCAAAATACGTTCAGTGCCAATCCGGTCGCCCAGTTTGCCCAATTTAGGTGCGGCAAAGAGCGCGGATATGCCCGGCAAGGCGGCGATAAATCCGCTCATAAACGCAATATTGTTGCTGTCCGGCGCCAGCTGTTTGATAAACAGCGCCAGAATCGGGCCAATTGAGCCGTTACAGAGCTGGATCACCAGCGTGGTGATAAACAGACTGAGGATCAGCCAGGGATAAGGCAGCGTGGCGAAAACTTCTTTCCCGCTCAGGCGCTCATCTTTACTGATTTTCGGGCGAGCGCCCTCTTTAATCAGCAGCAGCGTCACCAGGAAACTGACCATCAGCAGCCCCGCAGTGGCAAAGAATACCGGCCTTAGCCCAAGATGATCCGCCATAAAACCGCCGAGCAGCGGGCCCACAATCACGCCGCTGATTTGCCCGGTTGAGAGCGTACTGATAGCCCAGCCGCTGCGCTCGCGTGGCACCTGAGAGGCAATCAGCGCCATTGCATTAGGAATATAACCTGACGTTAACCCCATTACCGCGCGCAACAGGAACAGCTGCCAGACGTTGGTGGCAAAGGCCTGGAGAAGAATCGCCACCGCCATACCAAACGAGGCGCGAAGCAACATTAGCTTACGCCCTTTGCGATCGGCCAGGCTGCCCCACATCGGCGAAACGATAGCCGAAACCAAAAACGTGACGCTGAACGTCAGGCCGGACCAAAGGGAAAGGGCTTCGTGGGAAGTGACGCCAAGCTGCTCAACGTAGAGCGGAAGAAAAGGCAAAATTTGGCTGATCGCAAGGCCGGTAAAAAAACAGCCGAACCAGACCGAAATGAGATTGACCTTCCAGGACTCCATAGCGCGCTTTTTCAAAGGGGATGCAACCAGAATAGAACGATTTCTGGAAAGCTTATCACACTAATGAATATTGCCGTCAGCGCCACGCCGCTGTCATTACGATCCAGACATGATTGCTTACTAAAGCACATATCCTGCCCGACCGGACAGGTTGTTGCAGGAACCACATGAATCCCCGGAATGAGCGTGCTATGTTGTCCCCTTTCGTAAAGTTTATGGGTGGATTAAAGGCATGGCAAAACTGCGGGTTGGTATCGTGTTTGGTGGAAAATCGGCAGAACACGAGGTGTCGCTGCAGTCGGCAAAAAATATCGTCGACGCCATTGATAAGTCGAAGTTTGATGTTGTGCTGCTGGGGATTGATAAACAGGGCCAGTGGCATATCAACGATGCGTCCAGCTACCTGCTGAACGCCAACAATCCGGCGCTTATCGCCCTGAACCGGTCAGAGAAAAACGTGGCGCTGGTCCCCGGCCAGACCGAACACCAGTTGATTGAAACCAGCACCGCAGAACAGCTTTCCCAAATTGACGTGATTTTCCCGATTGTGCACGGCACGCTGGGCGAAGACGGATCCCTGCAGGGCATGCTCCGCGTCGCCAATCTGCCGTTCGTTGGCTCCGGCGTGCTGGGCTCAGCTGTCAGCATGGATAAAGACGTCGCCAAACGCCTGCTGCGCGATGCGGGCCTGAACGTTGCTCCGTTCATCACGCTAACCCGCGCTAACCGCGCCAAAATCAGCTTCGCCGAGGTTGAAAAACAGCTGGGTCTGCCGCTGTTTGTGAAGCCAGCCAACCAGGGTTCCTCCGTCGGCGTCAGCAAAGCCAGCACCGAAGAGCAATATCACGCGGCGGTGGCGTTAGCCTTTGAGTTTGACCATAAAGTGGTGGTTGAAACCGGCATTAAAGGCCGTGAAATCGAGTGCGCCGTGCTGGGGAATGATTACCCACAGGCCAGCACCTGCGGGGAGATCGTGGTGAACAGCGAGTTCTATTCTTACGACACCAAGTACATTGATGAGCAGGCGGCACAGGTTGTCGTTCCGGCGGCGCTTGACGCCGACGTTAACGACAAAATCCGTAAAATTGCGGTTCGCGCCTATCAGGCGCTGGAATGTAGCGGCATGGCCCGCGTCGACGTGTTCCTGACGGAAAATAACGACGTGATCATCAATGAGATCAACACGCTGCCGGGCTTTACCAACATCAGCATGTATCCCAAGCTGTGGCAGGCCAGCGGTATCAGCTACCAGGAGTTGATTACCCGCCTGATTGAGCTTGCCCTTGAGCGCCACCAGCAGGATTGCGCGCTGAAAAGCTCGATCACTTCGTAATCCTTAAGGCTCCGCCGTGTCCGACTCTTCCCGGGGGCGGCGGATAATAAAGCCCGCAAGCCAAAAACCGATCGCCCAGGTCACCAGCCCCACCGCATAGCTCTGCCAGCCCTTCGTTTCCAGGCCCAGCAGGCCGACCACTCCATTCAGAATAAAAATCAGCCCAATCGCCACCGCATAGTAGTGCCAGTCCCGACGCATTTTCAGGGTTAACATAGCCGCCTCACGCATTCAAAAATAAGCCTGCAGGCATTGTCGCACATCGGCGGCAGAGAAACGCGCGGTTGCCACGCACTCTGCTAGCATAATGTTAACGAGATTTATCTTAAGTTAAGAAAATGTGAACTTGAGCAAAAAATGCAAATCCAGGAGGATTCTGGCCTTCAAATTACCAGCAATCTGATATTGACAACGCTTCTCTCCTGCCAAAATTCACGCGATGAGATGCCACACATTTGGTTCAGATTGCGTTTTTACGGGAGGTCGTGATGCCTGATATTTCATTGTCGAAAGCCGTTATTCCGGCTACTCGGGTCATAATGACAGCAAAATCAGAAAGATCGGTGCCGGGCAATATTGCCTATGCGCTGTTCGTTCTCTTTTGCTTCTGGGTGGCCACCCAAATGCTGAATCTTATTGTGCAGGCGCCCGGCCTGCTGGAATACCTGGCGCAAGGCAACGATGCCAGCCGCCCGCGCATTGAGATGGGCCTGGCGGTCAGCACCGTGTTCGGGTTGATTCCCTTCCTGCTTGGCGCTGTCGCTATCGGCATTGTCGCCCTGACGATACGCCTGAGAAACCGCCGCCACTCCGCCTGGTATTACTGATCAAAAAGGCGGAAGCTTTGCCGCTTCCGCCTGTCATCATCACCTCTGCATACAGCTTGCCCGCCTGTCGTCCACGCGTTTTGCAAACCAGGCCGTGGTCAAATTACGGGTGATTTTAGGGCTTTCAAGCACGATCCCCGGCAGCACTTCTCTGGCCAGCGGCTGCCCCGCTTTTTTCTCCGCTATCGCGAAGACCTGCTTGTAAAGACTGGTTTTTTCAAACCCAATGCTGTCACCTTTTTGTAGCGCCCTACGGATTTCACTGTCGCTCATATCCAGCTGTTTCGATAGCTTACGCACCGCCATTTCGGTGCTGCTCGGTTTATCGCTGGTGTACAGAATCAGGTCGCCGTCCAGCGCCAGCTTCACGCCCGTCGCCTTACTCACTGCGCTCTGGAAAGCCGCATTTCGGCTGGCGTACCAGCCCGCGTTGTAGTCGGCGAAGCGATAAAGCGATTTCGTATAGTTAGCCGGGTAATTCAGCAAATGGTAAGTCCCGAACCAAAGCCCACCGCGGCGGGTGAAAACTTCCTGTCGCACCGTCCCCTCTATTTTCCACGGGTAGCCATCGGTATGTTTCTCGGCAAAGGCCACGCTGACCTGCATCGTGCCACCGGTGCGTACCGGGTTAAAGCTGCCGAACAGCTTTTGCCCCATCGGCACCATCGTCAGGAAATCATCGAAAATTGCGCTGAGCTGCCCTTCAGTTTTGACGTTATCCAGCCTCTCGCTATAGCTTTTGCCGTTAGGGGAGTTAATGCGCAGCGCGGTGTGCACCAGCAGCGGCGGGATGTGCATTTTTTCCGCGCGGCGATCGATCTCTTTCCAGGCAATTTTATTCAACCCCGGCACCGCGGGATCGGCCTGCAAATTAGACTCCTGCAGCGCCACCGCCAGCACCGAACAGATATTCTCTTCGCTCTGCTCGAGGTTCTGGCTTTTCAGGGTCGTCAGCAGATCTTTTGCCAGCCCCGCGCGGTCCTTCACCCCGTCAGGGATTTTACGCTGGGCCAGGGTTTCGATATCTATCGGTTTTGCCGCCGTTGTCGTGGTACCCGGGGTTGTGGTTTTAGTTGTACAGCCAGCTAGCACAAGCAGCGCCAGCAGCCCCGGTACGGCAAGCCGCCGGGCCGGAGAGAGAGAACCCACCATGTTAATTTCCTTTCCCTTTCATCATCAACCGCACCACCCTGCCTGTTTTTCAGTTTGTGCGCTACTGGAAATCACCGATTGACAACTATATGCCTGGTCAGTAATTTCATTTGCAACTACTGACCAGGCAAATACCATGAGTAATACTACGGGTAATCCCTATTCCAAACTGCACCTTGGCCTGCTGATTCACCTGTCGAACCAGTTCAAAGACCAGCTCATCACCCAGTACTTTTCGCCGATGGGCATCACCGGTGCGCAATTTAAAGTCTTGATAAGCATCTTTAAGGGCTTTAACAGCCCGGTAGAAGTCAGCAAAAACCTGGTGATGGATACCGGCGCCATGAGCCGCATGCTTGAACGAATGGTGAAGCGAGATCTGATCGTGCGAAACGTGAACCCCGAAGATAAACGCCAGGTCATTCTGGCGCTGACCGAGAAAGGGCAAGAGCTGTGCGAAGCTTTCCAGAACGATGCGCTGGCGTCGATCATCGGCACCCTTACCGAGCGCCTGACGCCTGAAGAAGCAAAGCAGCTCAATGAACTGCTGATCAAAATGCTGCCGGATGAGATCACCGAGCGCCACCTCTAAGCTTTCTGATTAAGGCCACATAAAAATGCAAACCTCTACCGAGCAGGTTGAACGCGCGCCGAGCAAGCGCAAGCGTAACTTCGCCATTTTTCTCATTATCCTGCTGCTGATCGGCGCTGGTTGCGTGGCGTGGTACATGCTTTACGCGCGCTACTACGAAACCACCGACGACGCCTACGTTAACGGCAACCAGGTGACGCTGACGCCGCAAATCGGCGGCACGGTAACCCAGGTCAGTGTCGATGAAGGTGACTACGTCGAAAAAGGGCAGCCGCTGGTGCAGCTCGACCCGAGCGACACCGAAATCGCGCTCCAGCAGGCAGAAGCTAACCTGGCAAATACCGTGCGTCAGGTGCGTGGGCTTTACAGCACCGCAGATAACTACCGGGCCCAGGTCGCCGCGAAGCAGGTGGCGCTGCAAACGGCACAGAGCGACTACGCTCGCCGCCAGAAGATTTTTGCCACCGGCGCTATCGCCGCTGAAGATTTGGCCCACTATCGCGATGCCGTCACCAGCGCACAAAGCGATCTCACCGCCGCCCAGCAGGCATTACGCACTAATTTAGCGATGGTGGATGACACGGTTATCGACAGCCATCCGGAAATTAAAAGCGCCGTAGCCACGCTGCGCCAGCGTTTCCTCGATAACGCCCGCAGCACCATCGTTGCGCCGGTGAGCGGCTTTGTCGCTAAACGCGCCGTTCAGCTGGGAATGCGCGTTGATTCCGGCACCACCCTGCTGGCGATTGTGCCGCTGGACCAGGTCTGGGTTGACGCCAACTTCAAAGAGAGCCAGATGCAGGACATGCGCCTGGGGCAGAAAGTAACGCTCACTGCCGATCTCTATGGGGACGACGTGGAGTATCACGGCACCATTGAAAGCCTCGGCATCGGCACCGGCAGCGCCTTCTCGCTGCTACCGGCCCAGAACGCCAGCGGGAACTGGATCAAAATCGTTCAGCGCCTGCCGGTCCGCATTACGCTTGATCCGCACGACATGCAGAAACACCCGCTGCGGGTAGGCCTGTCGATGTTTGCTCGCGTTGATATTCGTAATGCAGACGGCCACCTGCTGCCGCAAAAAACCGTCGCCGCGCCGCGCTTCACCACCGACGTTTACCAGAACGCGCTGGACGAAGCTGACCAACTGGTCACCAAAATCCTTCATGACAACAGCCAGCCGGTAGCATCAGCCAACCGCTAAGAGAGACGTTATGCAAGATAAGGCGGCGTTTACGCCTCCCAGCCTGCTGCTGGCGACGATCGCGCTGTCGCTGGCGACGTTTATGCAGGTGCTGGACTCCACCATCGCTAACGTGGCGCTGCCGACGATCGCCGGTAACCTCGGCGTCAGCGCCGACCAGGGCACCTGGGTTATCACCTCGTTCGCGGTGTGTAACGCCATTGCCCTGCCGCTGACCGGCTGGTTTACCCGCCGGTTCGGGCAGCTCAAACTGTTCGTCGGATCCGTGGCGCTGTTCACCCTCACCTCGTTCCTGTGCGGCTTTGCCCACAGCATGACCGAGCTGATTATCTTCCGCGCGCTGCAGGGCTTTTTCGCCGGGCCAATGTTCCCGATGTGCCAGACGCTGTTGCTGATTATCTTCCCGTCCAGCAAGCGAAGTATGGCGCTGGCGCTGCTGTCGATGGTGACGGTTGTCGCGCCGATTGTGGGGCCGATCACCGGCGGCTGGATCACCGATAACTATTCCTGGCCGTGGATCTTCTACATCAACGTGCCAATCGGGATCTTTGCCGCCATCGTGGTCTGGACGCAGCTGCGCGAGCGTGAAGAGACAACCACCATCGCCCCTATCGACTACATCGGAATTGCCCTGCTGGTGCTGGGCGTGGGGCTGCTGCAGGTGGTGCTGGATAAGGGGAACGATCTCGACTGGTTCGCCTCGCCGGAGATCATCACCATGTCGGTTATCTCCGCGGTTTCACTGGTGTCGTTTGTCATCTGGGAACTGGGCGAGCGCCACCCGATAGTCAACCTGCGGCTGTTCGCCGACCGCAACTTCGCCATCGGGACACTGTCGTTGACGCTGGGCTATGCGGCGTTCTTCGCCATTAACATTATTCTGCCGCAGTGGCTGCAAACCCAGATGGGTTACACCGCAATTTGGGCCGGGCTGGCCGCTGCCCCGATGGGCGTGCTGCCGCTCTTACTTACGCCGATTGTCGGGCGCTACGCCAACAAAGTGGATATGCGCCTGCTGGCCACGCTGTCGTTCCTGACCATGGGCGCTTCGTGCCTGCTGCGCGCACAGTTTAATACCAACGTGGATTTCCGCACCATCGCCGAAGTGCAGCTGTTTATGGGGATTGGCGTGGCATTCTTCTTCATGCCGATCACCACCATTGTGCTGTCGAATCTGCACGGCGTTGAGGTCGCGGAAGGCTCCGGACTGGCAACCTTTTTCCGCGTGCTTGGCGGGTCGTTTGCTTCGTCCCTGACCACCTGGATTTGGTCGCGCCGCGAGGTTTATCACCATGCCAACCTGACGGAGAGCGTCTCAGCCTACAATCCGTCGGCGGTGGATTACCTGCACAAGATGGGCGGCGCCACGCAGCAGCACCTGGCCGTGGTGGATAAAACCATTGAGCAGCAGGCCTATATGATGTCGACCATCGACTACTTCTGGCTGCTGGGCTGGGGCTTTATGGCGCTGATTTTGGTGATTTGGTTTGCCCGTCCGCCGTTTATACGGGCTGGAGCGCCGGGTGCTCCTTCCGCAGGGCACTGATCAAAAAAAGGGATGACATCTTGTCATCCCTTTTCTTTTAGCCTCAGACGGCTTCTTCGGTGCCCGGCACCGGCACATCCTGCAGCGTTCTCTCAAAGCTGCGCAGACGCTTGTAGATAGACATCAGCTCAACCAGCGTGGTCCAGGAGCTGATCAAGTACTGGAACGAGCCGCGAACCTGGCCAAAGGCGTTGGTGATCTGCTGCATCAGCCCCAGGGTAATCGCGCCTGCGGCAATAGAAGGGAACAGCAGGAAAAGACCAAACACGTTGTCTATCTGCAGATAAAGAATCCGCACAATATTAAAATAGGTGTAGTGGAAGTAGAGACGGAAATAGTTATGCCGCACGTCGCCAAACAGCGCTTTAACCGTTGGAGGCGTAGCACGGCTGCCGTCGTCTTCCCCGTAAACCAGCTCTTTACGGTAGGCGGCCTCAACTTTTTGGTTATTAAACTGCAGCCCCGGCAGCTTTATCCCGACCGCGGCCAGCAGGCCGGTTCCCATCAGCGACCAGATAATCGCCGCAATCACCAGGCCATAAGGCACCGCCCCGACAATCGGCAGTTCTTTCACGTGCGGAGACAGCGCGACAAGAATCGGCAGGAAAGCAATCAGCGTCATCACCGACTGCAGCAGGCTCACGCCCATATCCTCAAGCGTAGAGGCAAAGCGCATGGTGTCTTCCTGAACACGCTGGGCAGCCCCTTCGATGTGGCGCAGTTTCTGCCAGTGCTCCATATAGTAGTCGTTCATCGCCGTGCGCCAGCGAAACACATAATGGCTGATAAAGAAGCTGTTCAGCACGCCGACGGTGACATAAATCAGCGCGATACCAAGAAACACGCCGGTTTCGCTATAGAATCGCTGCAGCGGGACTTTATTCGGGGACGCTAACGCGGTTTGGATAAGGTCAAAGAACGGCGCATACCAGGCGTTGATCGCTACGCCCAGCTCGACCATAAACCAGGTCACAAAGACGATAAGCGAAGAGCCGAGAATCGACCAGCGCTGCCACGGATGCGGACTCACCAGCGCCCATACACCGGCAAAAAGGCCCACACAGACAGCATAAAAAGCATAAAAAACAAATGCTTTTAACGTCCAGAAACGTGCCGCACTGATCGGTATTTGCTGGCTCGCGCCCACAAGATTCTCTAACCACAGGCCGCCGCCGGCCTGCCAGAATATCACTGCGAGCAGTCCCCATATTGCCGCCGAAATAAAAAACAGCTTCGGTGACGGGAAGAAAGATTTAAACATTACAGCACTCCTGGTACGACTTTTTGTTGTTATATCTGCTGGTTATAGCGAACGTTCTACGATAATGCTTGCTGAATGTTGTATCAAGGAGTGAGAGCGGCTTACATAACTTAGCGCCAGCCGTCGAGAATGGCCGCGGTGGTTTTCACTGTCAGGGTATTGCCCGGAATCGACAGATTGGCCCAAACCTCGTTGTGGTGATTAATCAGCGCTTCGGCGCTCACCGATGCACGGTCCGCCGTGGTATGGGCATCGCTGGCAACCGTCATCGCATAGCCCCGGCTGACGCCATTTTTAATGGTGGTATCCACACAGTAATCCGTGGCACAGCCGCATACGACCAGCGCATTAATCCCATGCTGTTTTAACAGAGAGTCCAGTTCGGTGTGGTAAAACGCGTCGCACGCCGTTTTGGTCACATACAGCGCCCCTTCCGGGCGGTGAAGTTCAGGAATAATGTCGAAGGCGTCACTGCCCGGCTGCAGTTCCGCTTCATTATGCTGAATAAAAATGACTTTATCGGCGGCATCAATGAGTTGATTAATTCTGGCGGCAGTTTTTTCGCGGGCGCGGCGGGGGGACTCCAGGACACCGTTTTGCATATCGATGACCATCACAATGCGCGATGCAGGCATGCTAACTCTCCTCAATTAAGAAGAAAAAAGCGTAGCACACCTGCCTAAAGATTAAATCGTGTAAAGCCCGGCGTGGCCAAAAGGCCGGGTTTTAAAACGGCGGTGCAGCCACAGATACTGCTCCGGCGCGCGCATAATTTCGTGCTCAATCTTACGGTTCATGTAAGCCGCAGCAGCCTGCTCATCTTCGGCCGGATAGTCATAAAACTCAGGTTCGATAACCAACTGGTAACCGGATCCGCCGGGCTTGCGAATCAAAACCGTGGTCAGAATGGCGGGTTTTGCCAGGCGAGCAATGGTAAAGGTGCCGTTGGTGGTCGCAGCATCCTGAACCGCAAAGAATGGCGCAAAGGAACTGCCTTTCGGGCCGTAATCCTGGTCCGGCGCGAACCACACGGCCTCACCGGATTTCAGCGCCTTCACCATTCCTTTCAGGTTACGCCTGTCGAGCATCGCTTTGTTGGAGCGCGAGCGCCCACGGGTTTGCACATATTCCATGACTTTGTTGTTGTGCGGCCGGTACATCGCCATCATTGGACGACACAGCCCCATTACGCGCCCGCCCAGTTCCAGCGACATAAAATGCACGCCGATAACCATCACGCCTTTGCCTTTATCGCAGGCAGCATTGATGTGCTCCAGGCCGCGAACGTCAAACCATTTGCGCACTCTCGCATCCGGCCAGAACCAAGCCATGCCAGTCTCAATCAGCCCCATCCCGAGGGAGGAAAAGTTTTGCCGCACGGTGGCCTCAACCTGCTCTTCGCTGTAGTGCGGGAAGCAAAGGTGAAGATTCTGGCGGGCAATGGTGACCCGGCGCTTGAGAAAATACATCGAGAAACGGCCAATCAGGTCGCCCATTTTCATCAATACCGGGTACGGAAGCTGAACCCACAGCCAAAGCACACCCAGCCCAAACCAGGTCAGCCAATAGCGAGGATGCAGGAGGCACTTATAAAACAGCGGTTTAGTAGACATATTCACTTCTTTAATGCGAGGGGATAATGTATCGCATAAAGAATTGAATCAATCGCGGTACGCCTTAAGCCGTTACTAAGATTCCGGGGTTCAGAAATAGTTGCACTCAGACCGTTAATAACGAGCAGGATAATACGCACTTTTTGCTAAAGCAGCGTAGCGAAATCATCGGTCTTTAATCTTATTTAAGATCTTTCTTTATGGTCGCCGGGCAACAGCGCCAGCCGGAGTGTAAAAACACGCAAAAGATGCTTTATTAAACCGCAACTGACAAACTTTTGTGCGTCATCTGGTGATGTAACGCACGGTTACGCTTTTCAGGCCGTAAAGGCTGAATTGACGCTTTGCATAAGGGCGCGGAGTAGTATAAATACCTGCTATACCGCCTTATTTTTTAAACTGGATTTTTGCGTTGAAAACTCGTCTTCCTCGTCTTCTTTTGCTGGCCGCTGCGCTGCTGCCGGCGCTCAGTTTTGCGCAACCGTCTCCGGCACCTGAATTTGCCGCCGACGTTGTCGATCGCTATGCCAACCATATTTATTACGGCAGTGGAGCCACCGGCATGGCTATCGTGGTGATTGACGGTAACCAGCGGGTGTTTCGCAGCTTCGGCGATACCCGGCCAGGCAATAACGTTCGCCCGCAGCTGGATTCGGTGATCCGCATCGCCTCACTGACAAAGCTGATGACCAGCGAAATGCTGGTAAAAATGCTCGATCAGGGGAAGGTTCAGCTCAACGATCCGCTCAGCAAATATGCGCCTCCCGGCGCCCGGGTGCCGACCTTTAACGGCCAGCCGATTACGCTGATTAACCTGGCCACTCATACCAGTTCCCTGCCGCGCGAACAGCCCGGCGGCGCACCGCACCGCACGGTGTTCACCTGGCCGACGCGGGATCAGCGCTGGAACTGGCTCTCGCAGGCCACGCTGAAAGCCGCCCCGGGCACCGTGGCCGCCTATTCAAACCTGGCGTTTGACCTGCTGGCCGATGCCCTGTCCCGCGCAACCGGCAGGCCATATGCCGACCTGTTCGATGAGCAAATCGCTCGCCCGCTGGGAATGAAAGACACCACCTTTACCCCGTCACCAGACCAGTGCAAGCGCCTGATGATTGCCGAGAAAGGCGCCAGCCCTTGCGATAACACGCTGGCGGCGGTGGGCAGCGGCGGCGTCTATTCTACCCCCGGCGATATGATGCGCTGGATGCAGCAATTCCTCTCTTCCGACTTCCATCATCGCGGCGGCCAGGCAGACAGAATGCAAACGCTGATTTATCAGCGCAGCCAGTTGCATAAGGTCATTGGCATGGACGTGCCGGGGAAAGCCGACGCGCTGGGCATGGGCTGGGTCTGGATGTCACCGAAAGAGGGCCGTCCGGGCATTATTCAGAAAACCGGCGGCGGCGGCGGCTTTATCACCTACATGGCAATGGTGCCGCAGAACAACGTGGGCGTTTTTGTGGTGGTCACACGCTCGCCGCTGACTCGCTTCGTTAACATGAGCGACGGCGTGAACGATCTGGTGACTGAACTTAGCGGTAATAAGGCTGTAGTAACACCGGCATCCTGAGGATTGCGCGCGGCGTTTAGCTTACCGCCGCGCCATTTTTACGGCGCTTCTTATCCACATACATAAGCGTGTCCGCCTCGCGTATCGCATCGTCCGGCGTGATAGTAGCCGGATTCACGGCGATAGCCCCGATGCTGGGCCCCGCATAATCAATCACGCAGGATTTTAGCTGGTACTCGCCGCTCAGCAGCTCTGCCAGCCTGGCACGAAAAGCCATGGTCGCTCGCAGAGCTTCGCTGTATTCCGTAGGCCCCGCACCGGCAACGATAAACTCATCGCCGCCCAGGCGACCTAATATTTCGTCCCCCCTCACGCCCTCTTTCAGCCGCTGGCCGATGGCGCAAAGGAAATCGTCCCCGGTTTCATGCCCGTGCAAATCGTTTATCTGTTTAAATCCATCCAGATCGGCAAAGGCCACCAGCACGTAGCGGGCGTCATCTTTGGCGCGCGAGAACAAACGAGGCAGCTGGTCGAAGACCGCGCGGCGGTTAGGCAATCCGGTTAATTCATCGGTGTAGCTGGCGGTCGTCAGCGCGACGTTGGCCTGCTGAAGCTTTTTCAATAGCTGCTCATTCTGAATCTGCTGTGCAATCAGCTGAGAAAACAGCTGCAAGACCTGTTCGCTATGATCGGTCAGCTCGCGCTGTTCAGAACTGGCGGCGCAGAGCGTGCCGTAGAGCGAACCATCGGCAAGGGTCACGGGCGTGCTGACGTAGGTCACAATCCCCAGCGCCTTTGCCGCTTCAGAATCACCCCATACGCTTGCGACATCGCAGGTATAGCGGCGGCCTTCGTCTAAAGCGCGTTTGCACAGCGTATCTTCCCAGGGGACGGAAAGCCCCTCTGGAATATTCATCGCTTTGGTATTGCGGGAGAAAACAATATGCTGCTGGCTGCCCTCCGCGTCGATGCGGGTCAGGTAGGTGGATTCCATGTTGGTCACCAGCTCCAACATTTCCAGCAGCTGTCTGACCAAACCTTCCAGGGTGTATTCGGCGTCTAAGGCGGAAGAGATACGCTCAATTAGATTATCAATCATCACTCTGAAATACCTTTATCGGAGGTGCAGACTTGCGCCGGGAAGCGCACTTTTTACCGTATCACAACGGCAACTTCTACCCCTCAAAATATGATATTTCTGCCGGTAATTAAACCTTGCAAAATGTAGCGGCTTAGTGTGAATGCAGCTTTCCCCGGGAATCCAGGGAGATAAGCACCACCGAGGAGATAATCAGCAGCGACCCCAGCCAGTCCGGCAGCGTAAAGCTAATGCCCAGCAGCAGCACCGAGAGCAATGCGCTGCTCAGTGGCTCCGCGCAACTCAGAATGCTGGCCTTTGGCCCGCCAATCATTTGCGCCCCGGTCAGGTAGAGGCTGAAAGTGATCGCCGTGCCGACTATCACCAGGTAGAAGAAGGCCAGCAGCGTGCCGCCGGTGGCGGTAAAACTGCCGATCTGGCTGGCGTAAAACGGCAGGAGCGCCGCGCCGCCCAGCAGCATACTCCAGCCCACAACGGGCAGTGTGCCGTAGCGAGCAATCAGCTTCGAGGGATAGGTCGTGTAAAACGCTGCGGCAAACGCGGAGGCGATACCCCAGAATAACGCGCTGCCGGAAATGGTGATCGACGCCGGGTTGCCGTGAGTCACCAGCACAAACGTCCCAATTAACGAGGTGCCAATCGCGGCATAAACCAGTTTGCCGGAACGCTTTTTCCGCACAAAGGCAAACCAGGCCACGATAATGGTCGGCGAAAGGAATTGCAGCACCGTAGCTGTCGCGGCGTTGGACTGTTCGATGGTCAAAAGGAAGGTCAGCTGCACCGTCAACGCGCCGCAGAGGGTAAAAATCAGCAGGGAAATCAGGTCGTTTCGTTGCTTAAACACGGCGAAGATTTTGTCCCCGTGCATAAACGACAGCATCAGCAGAATCAGGCCGGAGAACAGCAGTCGGAGCATGGTCAGCGACGCCGAGGAAATATGGCTTTGCTCCATAATGTACTGCGCACAAACCCCGGAGCTTCCCCACAGCACCGCCGCAAACAACACATACAGCATCCCTTTCCGACTAACGCTCATTCCCCTGCCCTTTTAACACCCGTTTCTTTAGAGCAGCATGATAGCGTAAATCCGGGAGGATAAGGTGCCGGACAGTGCTGTTGCCCTTGTCCGGCGGAGTAAAATTAACTGACTTTAGACCGCAGTATGACGACTTATGCTTTACGGCGCAGCAGCTTAAAGGCAATAAAGAGGAACACTATCCAGGCCGGCAGCAGCATGGCAGACACGCGCATCCCGTCGAGGGTACACATCAGCCCCAGCACCATCATCATAAAGGCGATGCACAGGTAGTTACCGAACGGGTAAAGCAGCGCCTTGAAGCTGGTTTCGTGCCCCTGGCTACGCATCGCGCGGCGGAACTTGATGTGCGCCAGCGAAATCATGATCCAGTTCAGCAGCAGCGTCGCCACCACCAGCGCCATCAGCAGCCCAAAGGCGTCATGCGGCAGCACGTAGTTGAGGACAACAACCAGCGAAGTGATCGCGCCAGACAGCAGCAGTGAATTCACCGGCACGCCACCGCGGCTGACTTTCGCCAGGAATTTTGGCGCATTGCGCTGCACGGAGAGGCCGAACAGCATCCGGCTGTTGGAATACACGCCGCTGTTATAAACCGACAACGAAGCCACCAGAATCACGAAGTTGAGCGCCGAGGCGACCACATTGCTGTTCAGCTCGTGGAAAATCATCACAAACGGGCTGCTGTTGGACTTGATCTCCAGCCACGGGTAGAGCGAAAGCAGCACCACCAGCGAGCCGATATAAAACAGCAGAATGCGATACACCACCTGGTTTACCGCTTTCGGGATGGTGGTTTGTGGCGAACGCGCCTCGGCAGCCGTAATACCGATAAGCTCCAGCCCGCCGAACGAGAACATAATCACCGCGAGGGACAAAATCAGCCCGTGCCAGCCCGTGGCGAGGAAGCCCCCGTGCTGCCAGAGGTTGCTCACGCCCGCGCGCTCGCCGCCGTGGCCGGAGGCCAGCAGCCAGATGCCGAAGCCAATCATGCCGACAATCGCCAGCACCTTAATCAGCGCAAACCAGAACTCCATCTCGCCATAAAGGCGCACGTTCACCAGGTTCGCAGCGTTAATCACCACAAAGAACAGCGCCACCCAGGTCCAGGTCGGCACGTCCGGGAACCAGTACTGCATATAAATGCCGCCGGCGGTCAGCTCTGCCATGCCGACCAGCACGAACATCACCCAGTAATTCCAGCCGGACAGGAAGCCAGCAAACGGCCCCCAATATTTATAGGCAAAATGCGAAAACGAACCAGAAACCGGCTCTTCAACCACCATCTCACCGAGCTGTCGCATGATCAGAAATGCAATGATCCCCGCCACGCCGTAGCCCAGCAGGACGGCAGGCCCCGCCATTTGGATCGCCGGGCCAATGCCGAGAAAGAGTCCGGTGCCGATCGCACCGCCCAGCGCAATCAGCTGAATATGGCGATTCTGCAAGCCGCGCTGTAATTGATGGCCATCCTCCGGCCCCGCACCCTGGCCCTGTGGCTCAGAGGCGACTGACGTGTTTTTCACGCCCTGCTCCTTTGTGATTTGTCAAAGGGGCACCTTTTAACACCTGAAACTAAGAGTGGCAAGGAATGGTTACACTTCGGAAATAATCCTTGGTGAATGTTATGCTCGCCCCCGTTTATCACCAGAGGAAAGGAGCAGGCATTGAAAACGCAAAAACGGGCGCTGGGCTGCGTGGCTATCGTTGTGGATGATTACGACAAAGCGATTGAATACTACACCCAAAAACTGGGCTTCACGCTTGTGGAGGACACGCCTCAAGAGGGAAAACGCTGGGTTGTGGTCACGCCAAACCCGGAAAGTGATTGCCACCTGCTGTTAGCCAAAGCCACCAACGAACGCCAGCAGGCTTCTATTGGCGATCAGTGCGGCGGTAGGGTTTTCCTTTTCCTTCACACCGATGATTTTTGGCGCGATCACGCCATGATGACGGCCAACGGCGTGCATTTCTGCGAAGTTCCACGAGAGGAAGAATACGGCACGGTTGCGGTCTTTGAAGATCTCTACGGCAACCGCTGGGACTTACTCCAGCACAACTAATACGCTTTGCGGGGGCAAAGGAACAAATCGCTATAAGGCATAGCGTTTCGTTGTTAGACAGGCAAGATCTGGGCTTTTATCTTTCGTCATGATTTGTAAATTTTACAGCAAAAAATCTTGAGGGAATGCTATTGGCCAGGTTACTTGACGCATTACAAACAAAACCCACGCGCTTTCGCCTGGCCTTACAGGCAGCCCTGATTAGCAGCGTGGTGGCTTTCTCCGGCGCGGCGGCGGCCGATGACATCTTAAAAGAGGGCATCACGCCCGCCACCGACGCCAGTCAAATCCCGGCCACGGCCAAGCTGCGCAAAGACACCGTGGTCGCAGGGATTTCCGAACCTCAGGGCATATTCAACCCTTACTTCTTCGTTAACGGCTGGGATGAAAACGTCACCAACGTCATTTTCTCACGCCTGATCGACTGGGACAGCCACGGCAATCTGGTCCCTGGCCTCGCCGAAAGCTGGACGGTCAGCCCGGATGGCAAAGTCTATACCATCAAACTGCGCCCTAACCTGACCTTTAGCGACGGTTCCCCGCTCACCGCTGAAGACGTCGCGTTCACGCTCACCGTGCTGTATGACCCGAAATATGACGGCGACACCGACATTACGCTCGCCAACATCGCGGGCGGTGCCGAATACAAAGCCGGGAAAGCCGACAGCGTCAGCGGCCTGAAGGTGATTGACCCGCTCACGCTGCAGGTCACCACCACCCAGCCGGGGGCGACCACGCTGGGCAAGATAGGCGGCCCGGTGCTGTCGAAGGCGTACTACGGCAAAGGCTACCAGCGCGGCAACCTGGATTACCTGCGTACCCTGCACGGCAAACCGCTGGGCAACGGCCCGTATGTGTATGAGAAATACATCCCAGGGCAGGAAATTCGCTTCCACGCCAACACCCATTTCTATCGCGGCACGCCGCCAACGCCACGCTTTATTTACCGCGTGACTAACCCGTCCACCAATTTCCAGCTGTTCCAGACCGGCGAGACGGATTACGACGCCTTTACTTCCCGCCCGGACGATATCGAGCAGCTAAAACTGCTGGGCTTCGCCAATATCAATCTTTACGGCTCCAGCGACTACAGCAAGGTCGAATTCAACGTTCGTCGCCCGGCGCTGCAGGACGTAAAAGTTCGCCAGGCGCTAATCTACGGCTTGGATCGCCAGAAGCTGATTGACGTGGTCTACCAGGGCTATGGCACGGTTGCCAACGAGCCGATCTCGCCGATCTCCTGGGCCTATAACCCGGAAGGCGTGAACCCGTACAAATTCGATCAGGCACAGGCGAAAAAACTGCTGGATGAAGCAGGCTGGAAACCTGGCCCGAACGGCATCCGCGTGAAGGACGGCAAGCGCCTGGAGCTGACGCTGCTGGTCAGCAAAAAAGTGTTGAACGACGCGCTGATCCCTATCGCCAAAGAAAACTGGCAGCAGATCGGCGTGTTGCTGAAGCCGCAGGTCGTCGATTTCAACGCCCTGATGGCGCAGCGCAAAGCGGGCAACTACGATCTGGCCTCCTTCAGCACCAGCACCCTGAACGATCCGCACGACGGCGTCTGGGACTTCTACAGCAATGAAGCGAAGGCCTCCGGCTACAGCAATGCGCAGGTCGACAAGCTAATAAACGAAGGCAACGCCACGCTGGATGAAGAGAAGCGTAAGGCTATCTACCACGAGCTGTATAAAGTGCTGGCGGCAGATCCTCCGGCGATTCTGCTCGGCAACCGCAAGATCCTGTCCGCCAGCAGCGCCCGCGTCACCGGCTTTAAGCCAGACATCTACAACGGCCTGACCGGCAGCCTGCCGGATGTGAAAATCGTTAAGTAACGCAGTAACCCTTGCCGCCGCCCTTTTACCGGGGCGGCGGCAGTGAGAACGTGATGAAAAATTTTATTCTGCGCCGCCTGCTGCAAACCCTGCCGATGCTGCTGCTCGCCTCGTTTATTATCTTTATGCTGTTCGCGAAAACGCCCGGTGATTTTATCGACGGCAATATTACGCTGACCGCCGCCCGCGTTGCCGAACTAAAGGCTATTTACGGCCTCGACCAGCCGCTGTTCACCCGCTATCTCCACTGGCTAGGACAGCTGCTGACGGGAGACCTGGGCTTCTCTCTGCAATATCAAATCCCCGTTAGCCAATTGCTGAACCAGTACGTCTGGAACTCTTTCCTGCTGGCCTCCATCGCGCTGGTGTTCTACTGGGGGATTGGTCTGGCGGTGGGGATTGTTTCGGCCATGAGGCCCAATTCGCTGTTTGACCATCTGGTGAGCGTGCTGGTGTTCGCCGCCATGTCTTTCCCGACCTTTTTCCTCTGCCTGCTGCTGATCAAATGGTTCGCGGTGGATCTGCACTGGCTGCCGGTTGGCGGCATGACCAACACCGGCAGCGACGCCTCCGGCTGGGCCTACGTCGTGCAGGTTGCCGCCCACCTTGTGCTTCCCGTACTCGCACTGGTGATGCTGCAGGCGGGCAGTCTGACGCGCTACTTCCGCGCCAGCATGCTGGACGTGGTGAAAATGGACTTTATACGCACCGCCCGCGCCAAAGGGCTACGCGAACGTACCGTTATTCTTAAACATGCCCTGCGCAATGCGCTGCTGCCGATCATCACCCTTCTGGGCTTTGAGCTGCCGGGACTGTTCTCCGGGGCAATCATTACCGAAAAAGTCTTTAACTGGCCGGGCGCCGGCCACATTCATATTGATTCCCTCGCCGCCCGTGACTACCCGGTTCTGATGGGCCTCACGCTGTTTCTGGCGGTACTGACAATCCTCGGCAACCTGATTGCCGACGTGCTTTACGCGTGGGCTGACCCGCGCATTCGGGTGAGGTCGTGATGCTCAGTTCTCTGTTTTCTACTAACCGCCGCCTGCGCAAGGCCGAAATCCCGGCGCTGGCACAGGTGACGCCTTCACCGTGGCGGCAGGCCTGGCAGGCACTGAGGCGCAACCGCCTGGCGATGTTCTGCCTGATTCTGCTGATAGTGATGGCAATCTGGTGTGCCCTGGGGCCGCTCTGGTCACCGTGGAAGGACGACGCCACCGACGCCCTGATGCTCAACAAACCGCCGGGCGAAATCCACTGGCTGGGCACCGACTTCCTCGGGCGCGATGTCTACACCCGCCTGCTGCTGGCCGGGCGCATCTCATTAATTATCGGCCTGCTGACCATGCTGCTCTCGGTTACCCTCGGCTACCTGCTCGGCGCGGTTTCCGGCTATCTCGGCGGCTGGACCGACAAACTGATTATGCGCCTGGCAGACCTTGTGATGACCATTCCCAGCCTGCCGCTGCTGATCGTCGCGGGCGCGATGCTGTCGGAGCTCGACTTCTCGCCGGACTCGCGCATTTACATGGTGGTTATCATGCTGAGCCTGCTGGAGTGGCCGAAGCTGGCGCGCCTGGTGCGCGGGCAAATCCTCTCCCTGCGCGAGCGCGACTTTATGCTGGCGACCCGCGTATTAGGCCTTTCCGCCCGCCGCCGCCTATTCGGGCACTTGTTGCCGAACACCATTCCAATTCTGGTGGTGATGGCGACGATGGCGGTGGCCAACGCCATTCTGATGGAGTCAGCGCTGAGCTACCTCGGCCTCGGCGTCGTGCCGCCCACGCCTTCGTGGGGCAACATGATGGACAGCGCCAACAGCCTGATCGACTTCCAGCGCCGCCCGTGGCTGTGGATGCCGCCGGGTATCGCCATTTTTATCACCGTGATCGCCATTAACGTGCTGGGCGACGGCCTGCGCGATGCGCTGGATCCGAAAATGAAGCGAGGCGCGAAATGAACGAAGCGTTGATTGAGTTTAATAACCTTTCCCTCTCCTTCTCCGGAGAGCAGGGGCGCGTGCGTGCCGTGCAGGACGTGTCGTTTATCGTTCGCGCCGGGCAAACCGTCGGCGTCGTTGGCGAATCAGGCTGCGGCAAAAGCGTGACCGCCATGTCGCTGATGGGGCTACTGCCTCCGCAGGCGGCGCGTATCGACGGCGGCGAAATCCTGTTTCAGGGGAAAAATCTGCTGGGCCTGAAGCCCGCGCAGATGGCAGATTTGCGCGGCAACGAACTGGCGATGATTTTCCAGGAGCCAATGACCGCCCTGAACCCGGTGCTGACTATCGGCGACCAGCTTTGCGAGCCGCTAATCCGCCACCGGGGCGATACGCCCAAAACCGCCTGGCAGCTGGCGACACAAATGCTGACCGACGTCGGGCTGGCGCGAGCGGAAAGCCTGATGGCCAGCTATCCGCACCAGCTTTCCGGCGGGATGTTACAGCGCGTGATGATCGCCATGGCGCTGAGCTGCAGGCCAAAGCTGCTGATCGCCGATGAGCCGACGACGGCACTGGACGTCACCGTTCAGGCGCAGATCCTGCGTCTATTGCGGGATCAGGCTCGCCAGCACCGTATGGCGCTGATGCTGATCACCCACGATCTCGGCGTTATCGCCCGGATGGCCGAACACGTCGTGGTGATGTATGCCGGGCGCATCGTTGAGCAGGGGCCAACGGCGGAGGTGCTCCGCAATCCGCTGCATCCTTATACCAAAGGGCTGATCTCTTCCCGGCCAATCCCGGGCGAGCGCCGCCGCAGGCTCTATTCGATCCCCGGCCAGGTGCCTGATTTAGCTGCCCTGCCACCTTACTGCGCCTTTACCGATCGCTGCGAACGCGCTACCGAGCGCTGCCGCCAGGGCATTCCGGCGCTGCTCGGGCAGCAGCGACAGGCCGCCTGTTTTTACAGTGAGTTAGCGGAGTCCGCATCGTGAACACTCGGTACGTTATTGAAGTCGAAGGGCTCAAAAAACACTTCCCGCTGCGCGACGGGCTTTTTGGCCAACAAACTGGCGAACTGCGCGCGGTCGACGGCGTCAGCTTCAACATTCGCCAGGGCACTATTTTCGGCCTCGTGGGCGAGTCCGGCAGCGGGAAAACCACCGTTGGCCGCACCCTGCTTGGCCTGTATGACAAAACCGCCGGTAGCGTGAAGTATCGCGGCAAAGAATTGAGTGAGTTGAGCGCCAAAGAATCGCGGGCGCTGCGCCCCAAAATCCAGCTGGTATTTCAGGATCCATACAGCTCGCTAAACCCGCGCATCCGCGTGGGCGATGCCATCGGGGAAGCGATGCTGGAGCACAAGCTGTGCACCCGCGCCGAACTTCGGGACAAGGTGCTGGAAGTGATGAAGATTTGCGGGCTGGCACCGCAGCATTACACCCGCTTCCCGCATGAGTTTTCGGGCGGCCAACGCCAGCGCATCGGTATTGCTCGTGCCCTGATCCTTAACCCCGATTTTATTATTGCGGACGAACCGATCTCGGCGCTCGACGTTTCCATTCAGGCGCAGATCATCAACCTGTTTTCCGATCTGCGTGACGAACGCGGCGTGACGTTTCTGTTTATCTCACACGATCTCGGCGTGGTGGAGCACCTCTGCGATGACGTAGCGGTGATGTATCTCGGCCAACTGGTGGAAACCGCCAGCCGCGACGTGCTGTTCAGCCGACCGCTGCACCCCTACACGCAGGCGCTGTTAGCCGCGGTCCCGACGCTGGACCCGGACAGCGAGCCGGTGGCAGCCATTCAGGGCGAAATCCCCGATCCTTCTCGCCCGCCTTCCGGCTGCCGCTTCTCCTCGCGCTGCCCGCTGGTCACCGACCGCTGCCGCCAGGAAGTCCCGGCGCTGCGGGAAGTGAGCGATGCTCATCGCGTCGCGTGTCATTTGGTGTAGCTCTGCGATTCAGGCAGACAGCGGCCTGAGTATGCTGTCTGCCACCACCTGCCCTGACTCCAGCTTGATCAGCCTGTCCGCCAGCGGGAAATAGCGGTCATCGTGGGTAATGGCAAGCACCGTTTTGCCTTCCGCTTTCAGCATCGGCAGCAGCACTTTGTAGAACACCTCTTTAAAACCAGGATCCTGATCCGCCGCCCATTCGTCAAACAGATAAAAAGGCCGGTTCTCCAGCCACGCCTGCAGCAGCGCGAGACGTTTACGCTGCCCCTGAGAAAGCGCGGTGGTCGAGAAACGCCCGTCCCGGAAGGCCACTTTGTGGTCGAGCTTCAGCAGGTGCAGCAGCTTGTTCACCTGGTCCGCCGTGCGCTCGTGGATGTTATCCACGTCATCAAACAGGAAGAAATCATTGAATACCACGGCGAAATGCTGGCGGTAGATCTCACGCTGCTCGGGTGTTATCAGCCTGCCGTTAAGCCGAAGCTCGCCGCTGTCCGGCGGGTAAAGGCCCACCAGCAAATTTGCCAGCGTGGTTTTCCCGCTACCGTTGCCGCCCACCAGAAAGACCAGCTCGCCCTGAGTGAAACGAAGATCAAGCGGCCCGAGAGTAAAACGTTCCCCCTCTTCGCCCTGATATTCGTAGCGAATATCGGCCAGCTCAAGGCCGTCAAAACGCGGCAGGCTTTTTAGCGGCAGCAGCTTTTCCTGCGGCAGATCGGTTTTAAGCTGGGCGATTCGCTGGAGCGCGATGCGGGCGCTGGTCACCGTCGGCAACGCCGACAAAACGCCTTCCACCGGCACAATCATGTACAGAAAAATCATCGTGTAGCCGGTCATCACCGCCGAGCTGAGCGCCAGGGATTCCCGCAGCCAGTAAAGCACCACACCGATAAACGCGAAGAACAGCACGCTACCCCAGCTCTTCGCCAGGCCGTAAAACACATACCCACGAGTGCGTTCGATGCGCACCGCCTCGATATTCTCGCTCAGCGGTCCGTCGACAAAATGCCGCCTGCGCGACGGGTTCAGGCGAAACTCGCGCCCGCCATCGAACAGTTTTTTACACTGGGCAATCAGCGTATCTTCCCGCTGCCGCGAGCTACGCAACAGCCCCAACGCTTTACCGTGGGCGGCGCGGTAGCCCATCGCCCCCAGGCCAAGCACCAGCAGCGCCAGCAGCAGGACCTGCCACGACAGCGTGCCGAGGTAAATCAGGCAGCCGACAATCGCCGCCCCGTAGATAAGCAGCCCCGGCAGGCTGACGAAAAAGACCACCAGCGTGTCGAGATCCTGAGTCAGAATGGACACCGCTTTTGCCATGCCGGTTTTCTCCAACTGCGCCCAGGCGGTTTCGCTGACGTGATCCACCACGTCTTTGCGCAGCGTGGCCTTCACTTTTTGCCCGAGCCACATAAACAGCGTTTCGGCCAGCACGCGGGTGCCCAGCATTAACGCGGCCAGCAGCACAAACTTCAGCGCCACGTCGGCCAGCCCGCCGGGCGGCAGCGTCAGGCTATGGTTGATCACCGCCAGCAGCGAGGCGTTGCTTAACCCGCTGACCACGCTGGCAAACGCCGCCAGCACCAGCCAGCCGCCCACCAGGCGGAACAGCATCATTAACAGAGACATTGTTACTTCCTTTTCGACATTACTCTGCCGGCGCTATTGTTGATGTGTATGCGCCCGGCTACGGATCAGCGGCCATACCAGCAGCGGTACGCCGACCAGCGACGCCACCAGCCCCACGGGCAGCTGACGCGGATAAAGAAAATTGCGGCCCATCCAGTCTGCCAGCACCATAATCAGCGCGGACAGCAGCGCGGCGGTGAACAACTGCTCCATCGGGCGTTTCGCACCGGCTTTTCTCGCCAGATGCGGCCCCAGCAGCCCGACAAACGACACCGGCCCGACGATCAGCGTGGCCAGCCCGGTCATCAATGCGGCCAGCGCCAGCACGCTGATCCTCGCCCTGGCGACATTCACGCCCAGCGAACCGCTCACCTGCCCGAGCGGCAGCAGCAGTAGCCAGCGTTTGCACAGCGGAGAAAACGCCAACAACAGCAACATGGCGAAGAACACGCCGATGGCGATGCCGTTATTGACGTAGTAGGTGCTGCCGGTCATCAGCTGCAGCAGCATCGAACTGGCCTGGCGGTTATTCAGCATCACAATGCTGGCGATAGCCTGGAACAGCGCGTTCAGCGCCAGACCGTTCAGCAGCACCCGCTGCGGGTTAAAGGCGCTCTGCCGGCTGCTCCACAGCGTTACCAGCAGGCTGATCAGCGCCCCGGCGGCGCTGCTGAGGATCATCAGCCCCGTTCCGCCCGTGGGGAACAGCAGCAGAAATGCCGTCACGCCCATCGCCGCCCCGCCGCCGATGCCGAGGATCTCCGGGCTTGCCAGCGGGTTGCCGCTGACGCGCTGCATCAACACGCCCGCCGCCGCCAGTAAAGCCCCGGCGCTCAATGCCGCCAGCAGGCGCGGCAGGCGCATCGGCAGCAAAGCGGGTTGCTCCGCGAGCGTCGTCCAGTGCCAGCCGTGCAGCCCGTGGCCGACAAACAGTGACAGCACAACAGCCACCAGTAGCAGCGCAAAAGCCATGCCCGCCGGGAAGCGCACGCCGCCCGCCTCGCCTTCGTAAGCTGAAGGCGTGGTATCCAGTACCTGGTGCCGGGCCTTGCCCGCCAGCAGGATCAGCAGCGGCCCGCCGGTCAGGGCAGTTAACATCCCCACCGGCAGCAGTTGCCCGTCCAACAGCGTGACACGGCTGACGCACAGGTCGGTAAACCACAGCAAACCGGCCCCGATAAGCAGCGAGTGGCTGAGCATTTGCCGCGTGGTACGCGCCCCACCTAAGCGCGCCAGGTGCGGGGCAGCCAGGCCGATAAAACCAATCACCCCGACGCTATTAATGATTAAGGCACTCATCCCCAGCGCCAGCGCCATCGCCGCCGAACGGATCAGCAGCGGAGATGCGCCCAAGCTGCTCACCATCGCCTCCGGCAGCCTGAGCAGCGCCAGCGGACGCAGCAGCAGGAGCAAGGCCAGGCCGCACAGCCCGAGCCAGGGCAGAATCGCCGTCACGCCGCTCCAGTCCTGCTGTGCCAGCGAACCGCCGCCCCACATCAGCACCGACAGCAGAAAACGGTCGTTGATCACCGCCATGATCATCGTCAGCGAGCCGCACCACAGGTTGACCAACATCCCCGCCTGAATCATCACCAGCGGCGACAGACGCTGCCGCCAGGAAAGCAGCAACACCAGCAGCAAAGCGACAACTTCCCCGGTAATCACTATGCCGGTTCGCGCCGATAGCAGCGTCGCCGGGAACCACATCGACGCCACGCCCAAAGCCAGCGTCGCGCCGGAAGTCATGCCGAGGGTAATCGGTTCCGCCAGCGGATTGCGCAGCGCCCGCTGCATCAGCCAGCCGCAAAGGGCCAGCACGGCGCCGCCGAGTAAGGCCATCACCTGGCGCGGGAACCACATGGAGTGCAGGATCACCGCCTGCGCGTCGGCCATTTTCGAGCTAAACAGGACGTTCAGGCCGTGGACAAGCCCGCCGTACTGCATCACGTTTTGCAGCGCCATGGCGATGTTCGCCAGCCAAAGCCCGGCGATCAGCAGCCAGGAAGCCGTTGTTTTTCCCATCTCAGCCATGCTGCCACCCCGCCACGATTTGCCCCAATGCGTCGGCAATGCGCGTGGCCGTCACCAGCGCACCACCGGAATTGAATTTTTGCGCCGGGAACGCCAGTTGAGTCTGAGAGGTGAGCGGCAGGCGCTGCCAGAGCAGTGAACTCTGCCAGCGTTGGATCTGCGGCCATTGCCCGTCCTCCGGCAAAAGAATCAGCCCGGCATTGTCTGCCCCAATGCGCGTCAGCTCGACCATAGCCTCGCCCTGCGCGTTAACGCCGCCTCGCCAGGCATTGCTGAAACCGCAGCGCGACAGCACATCTCCGGCGAGACTGCCCGCGCCGTAAAGCCGCATATGCAGCACATCTACCGGCGTGGCGATAAACAGCGGACGTTGATAAGCAGAAGCGGATTCTCTGGCACAAATCGCAGCCTGCTCAAAAGCCGCCGTGACCGCACGAGCCTGCGCCTGGCGCTGGAGTACAACAGCCAGCTTATCGAGGGAAATTTGCCATTCGGCGAGACTGCCGGTGGGCAGCGTCAGCGTGGGCGCAATACGATCCAGCTGAGGCTTAAGAAGCGCGTGACCCGGCGTGATAACGATCAGATCGGGCTTCAGCGCATACAGGATTTCGAGGTTTGGCTGAAACAGCAGGCCGATATCCACCACGCTGGCGGGGAGTTCCGGCGTGCCTATCAGCTTGCGATACCAGTCGGGGGCCGATACCGACTGCGGCGTCACGCCAAGCGCCAGAATCAGCTCAGTCAGCCCCCAGTCCAGCACCGCCAGGCGCTGCGGAGGCCCGGAAACGGCACCAGCCGCCCCGATAAACGGGGCGGCCAGCGCAAAGGTCAGTAAACGTCTGCGGGAGAGCATTCGCTTACCACTGGTAGCTTAACGTTGCCACGTACTGACGCTTAACCGCGTACTCACAGCCGTTGTTTTGGCAGGCTGCAAGGTAGGTTTTGTTCGTCAGGTTAGCGGCGTTAAGGGCAACCTGCCACTGGCGATACTGCCAGCCGATGCGGGCGTCATACACGGTGGCGCCCGGCACCTGCAGCGAGTTATCCGTTGTCGCATAGCTTGGGCCGACATAGCGCACGCCGCCGCCGAGGGAGAAACCATCCAGCGGGCCGCTGAACGCGTACTGGCTCCAGAGCTTAGCCTGGTTGCGGGAAATGCCCGTCGGGTGTTTGCCTTCGCTGCCGTCGTTCGCCTTCAGCACTTCCGGGTCGGTCAGTGAGTAGGACGCGAGGATCTGCCAGGCTGGCGTGACGTTCACTTTACCTTCCAGTTCGATCCCACGGGAGCGGATCTCTCCGGTCTGCACGCTGTAATTCACATGATCGGGATCCGGCGTGGCGACGTTGGTTTGACGCAGATCGAACAGCGCCAGAGTAAACAGCGCGTCCATTCCGACCGGATCGTACTTCAGCCCAACTTCGGTCTGCTTGCCCTTGGTTGGCTTAAACGCATTGCCGTTAAAGCCGGTACCCGCGCTTGGCACAAACGAGGTGGAATAGCTGATGTACGGCGCAATGCCGTTATCAAAGTGGTACAACAGCCCCGCGCGGCCGGTGGTGGCGTAGTCATTGCGCGTCTGGTGAGAACCGTCCAGCAGGTTGGTCGCTTTGGTCTGCGCGCTGTCATACCGCCCGGCGAGGCTCATCACCCAGTTGTCCAGCGCCAGCTGATCCTGCAGGTAAAGCCCCGTTTGATCCATCGTAGAATGGCTGTTGCTGGTAAACGCCGGGATCTCGACCGGCGTGCTGTAGTCCGGGTTGAGGTAATTCAGTGGCGCAGCGTCGCCGTAGCCCGCCTGGCTGCGCACCGAGGAGTGCATCACATCCACGCCGAGCAGCGCGGTGTGCGACACTGGGCCGGTATCAAAGCGAAACTCGCCCTGGTTATCCGCCGCAAAGTTGCTCATCGTTTCGGTAAGGTTCATGGAGTAGCGGTCAACCAGCGGCTGGGTTGGGTACGTCCCGAACGGGTACACCATGCGGTAATCGGCGCTGCTGCTGATGTAACGCACATTCTGGCGCAGCGTAATGTTATCGTTCAATTCGGTACGGAACTGATAGCCGATGCTGCCCTGCCTGCGGGTGTAGGTATCAAAGCCCGGCTGGCCGCCGTAGAAATGGGTGCCAATATTACCGTTCGGGTTGTTCACCAGCGTGCCTTTGACCGGCAGCATGTTGTAGAAACCGGTGTCAGGATCCTGGCGCAACTGGGCCAGCAGCGTCAGGCTGGTGCGATCGTTTGGCTGCCAGGTCACGGACGGCGCAATGTCGTAGTGCTGGTAGCGGGTGTGATCGACCTGCGTTTTGGTGTCGAAGAAGGTGCCCGCTACCCGACCGAGCCACTCTTTGCTGTCGGTTAGCGGGCCGGTGACGTCAAAACCGGTGCCAAACTGGCTGTTATTCCCGGCGCTGACGTAAACCTGGCCGCCCGGCTGGGCCTGCGGCGTTTTGCTGACAAGATTCACTACGCCGCCGGGGTTGGCCTGGCCGTAGAGCACCGAAGCCGGACCTTTAACCACTTCAATGCGGGAAAGCAGGAACGGATCCCACGCCGGGCGGCTCCACCAGGCTTCGCGCGGCAGGCGCAGGCCGTCCAGATATTCGTCGGCTTCAAAGCCACGCACCATGATGGTGTCAAAGCGGGTATCCGGGCCGGCATCTTCCGAGGAGACGCCCGCGACGTAGCGCAGCGTCTGGGGAATATTTTTTGCCGCCATGGCCGCGATTTGCGCCTGTGTTACCACCGAAATACTCTGCGGCGTGCGGCTAATCAGCGAGCTGGATTTGGTGCCAGCCACCGCCTCATGTGCCACCACATTGGTTTCATCTTCCTGCCCGGAAGAAGAAGGTGCCGTGGCCGTAACAACCATCGTGCTGTCCTGTGCCGCCGATTTGTCCGCTGCATGGGCAAAGCCCGCGCACGCCGCAAAGATCGCACAACTTAACGCCTTTAAAGGCATGTTCCCGTTTACCCATCCGCCCTGTTTCATATCGACCGTATCATGTTATAAGAAGAGGATCGAAATGATAATTATTCACCTTTAAAAGAGAAGAGCACCCGTGGCAGAATAGCGCGATCGGTTGACGGGATATCGCAAAGCGGACAGAGATTGTCTTAACGCGCTACTGCATCATGAAATGGCGAGAATCGGACGAATGGCAGGCAACAAATGATAAAGCAATTCACACAGCAGAGTCCGCAGGAAGCGTTTCTGGAAGTACGAGAACTCCATTATAGCGCAGGAAGCCAGGAGCCGTTTCACGCCCACGAGCAGGGCCAGCTGATTTACCCGGTCAGCGGCGTGGCAAAAATCCGCAGCGAGCAAAATGTCTGGGTCGTCGCCCCTGGACACGCGCTTTGGCTGCCGGGGCGCCTGCCTCACGGCCTGGAAGCCATCGGCAACGTGGTCACCCACAATCTCTACATGACGCCTACGGCTTCAGCTGCGTTCAGCCGCCACAGTCGCAGCCTGGCTATTACGCCGCTGTTTCAGTCCCTGACCGCCGCTGGCCTGGAAAAAACCACCGACCCGCAGCGAAGCCAGCTATTGCACGACCTGCTGCACAACGAGCTGCTGCGCCTACAGGATATTGCCCTGTGCCATATCACCCTCCCCCACGACAGGCGTATTCGCCAGCTCTGCGATGCGCTGTGCTGCGACCTTTCCCAGCGGGAAACCCTGGCCTGGTGGGGAAAACGGGTGGGCGCGAGCGAAAGAACCCTGGCGAGGCTGTTCCGGGAAGAGACGCAGCTCAGCTTTACCGAATGGCGGCAGCAAATGCATCTGGTGGAAGCCGTCTGCCACCTTGCGCGCGGCACCACCATCAGCAATCTCTCCAGCACGCTCGGCTACGCCAGCAGCAGCGCATTTATCGCTATGTTCAGGAAAAAGCTGGGCGTTTCCCCGCAGAGGTATATTGGCCGCTATCTCTGACACGGCTTTTACAATCCGGTTCCATCGGCGATAATCACCGTTTGCGCCCCGGACCGGAACAACCATGAGCGACACGAAGCCCCCGCAAACGACGGCCAAGCGCCCGATGAAACTCAGCACCTCGGTGACGCTGATGCTATGCGCCGTTATCGGCTCGGTGTTGCTTGTGGTTTACGCCCTGTATTTTATCCAGATCAGCAACGCCACCCGCAGCGGCCTGAAAGACACCGCGCTGGCGGTGGCAAGAACCCTGGCCGACGATCCGACGATCAAATACGGCCTGACGCAGCCCCACAACAAAGACATCATTCCCCCCGTGGCCTCCCGCGTGCAGGAGCGTAACGACCTGCTGTTTGTGGTGGTGACCGACATGAACGGCATTCGCTACTCGCACCCCAAACCCGGCAATATTGGCTCGCATTTTATTGGCGACGACATTTTCCCGGCGCTGGAGGGCAAAGAGAATGTGTCGATCAACCACGGGGTGCTGGCGGAAGCCCTGCGCGTCTTTACGCCGGTCTATAACGAGCAACATAAGCAGATAGGCGTAGTCGCCATCGGCATTTCGCTGAGCAAGGTAGACGAGCAGATCAGCAAGAGCCGCTGGAGCGTGCTCTGGACGGTGTTGTTCAGCGCCCTGTTCGGCTCGCTCGGCACCTGGGTGCTGGTGCGGGTGCTGAAACGCATTCTGTTCGGCTTCGAGCCGTATGAAATCTCCGCGCTGTTCGAGCAGCGCCAGGCGATGCTGCAGTCCGTTAAAGAGGGCATTATTGCCGTCGACCGCGAAGGCCGGGTAACGCTCATCAACCACGCGGCGCGCAAAATGCTGCTCTCCCCGGATGATTTCCGCCTCGGCAAAACCGTGCCGCCAGGGCCGCTGGTGGCCACGCTGTGCGAAGTGCTGCACACCGGCACGCCAATTCAGGACCGGCAAATCATCAGCTATGGCCGTCTAGTCTTGTGTAATGCGGTGCCAATTCGTATAAATAATCAGGTGATCGGCGCCATAAGCACCTTCCGCGATAAGACTGAAATCAATTTGTTGACCCAGCGTGTAGACGGCATGGTGAATTATGTCGACGCGCTGCGCGAGCGCTCGCACGAATTTATGAATAAGCTGCACGTTATTCTTGGCCTGCTACAGCTTAAACATTACGACAAGCTTGAAGAGTACATTCTGCAAACCGCCAGCAATTACCAGACGGAAATTGGCACGCTGCAGAGCAAAATTAAGTCGCCGGTGATTGCCGGGTTCCTGATTGGCAAGATTAACCGCGCGCGGGAAGCGGGCCACCATCTGGCGCTTGCCGATGAATGCCAGCTCCCGGACAACCCGAACGAACTTCAGGTGATGGCGCTGATTACCGCGCTGGGCAACCTGATAGAAAACGCGCTGGACGCGATGGGCGACCAGCCTGATGGGGAAGTGGGCGTGCTGCTGCACTACCAGAATGGCGTGCTGAGCGTTGAAGTCAGCGACGACGGGCCGGGCATCGAGCCGGACCACATTCAGTCTATTTTTGACAAAGGCTACTCCACCAAAGGCGAACAACGCGGCGTAGGGCTGTTCCTTGCCAGGCAGCAGCTTGAACGCCTTGGCGGCAGCATTCAGGTGGAGTCAGAACCCGGCGTCTTCACCCAATTCTTTGTGCAGTTACCCTGGGATAGTGAAAGGAACAATGCGTGATTAATGTCTTAATTGTTGATGATGATGCGATGGTCGCGGAGCTTAACCGCGCCTACGTCAGCCAAATCCCGGGCTTTAGCTGCTGCGGTTCCGCCTCCACGCTGAAGCAGGCGCGGGAGATGGTCAGCAACCCGGAGCTAAAAATAGATCTGATCCTGCTGGATGTGTATATGCAGCAGGACAACGGCCTGGATCTGCTGCCGACGCTGCGCGAAGCGGGGAAAACCATCGATGTGATCGTTATCTCCTCGGCGGCGGACGCGGCGACTATCCAGAAGTCGATGCACTACGGCGTGGTGGATTACCTGATTAAACCGTTCCAGTTCCCGCGCTTTGAAGAAGCGTTAACCAACTGGCGCGAAAAGAAAAACCTGATGGGCACCCACAAATACTACGAGCAGGCGGACGTTGACAGACTGCTGCACGGTGGCTCCCCGGTGGTGGCGGACGCCAAGCGCCTGCCGAAGGGGCTGACGCCGCAAACGCTGCGTACCATTTGCCAGTGGATCGACACGCACCCAACGGAAGAGTTCTCCACCGACGAACTGGCAGCGGCGGTAAATATCTCTCGCGTGTCATGTCGTAAGTATCTGATCTGGCTGGCGCAGATCAATATCCTGTTCACCAGTATTCATTACGGCATGACTGGCCGCCCGGTGTACCGCTATCGCCTGCAGGCCGAACAGCTTGGCCTGCTCAAGCAGTACTGCCAGTAATCAGCCGATAGCTGTCATCCAGTAACGTAAAGCGGAACTGGCTGGCGGAAGAGAGGATAATCTCTCGCTGTTTGGTGACAAAAATCGCCTCGATATCGGGGCGATTCGCCAGCACGGCACAGCCCTTTTCGATGCCCATCCCGTAAATCAACGTCGTCCAGATGTCCCCGTCCAGCGAGTCAGTCGAGACGATCGTCACGCTATCCAGGTCGTTATCCAGCGGGTAGCCCGTGCGCGGATCGAGGATATGGTGATAGCGTTTGCCGTCCAGCTCGAAATAGCGCTCGTAAACGCCGGACGTCACCACCGATTTGTTCGCCACCTCAATCACGCCCAGCATGTCGTCCGGGCCGCTAAATGGTTTTTTCAGCCCGATTGACCAGCCGCCTTCCGGCGAGCCCAGCGTCTGCACGTTGCCGCCGAGATTAATCAGCCCCTGCGCAACCCCCTGCCGCCGCAGGAAGTCACGAACCCGGTCGGCAATGTAGCCCTTGGCTATCGCGCCCAGGTCTATTTCCATCCCACTATGCGCCAGATAAACGCTGCCTTCGGCTTCGTCCAGCACCACCTGATGCGGCTGCGTGCGCGGCAGCAGCGCGGCGATGTCTTCTGCCGGCGGAACGCTATCGCCCTTGAAACCAATCTTCCACCGCTTCACCAGCGGGCCAATGGCGAGATTAAAAATACTGTCGGGGAACAGGCTGGCGGCTTTGGCGCATTTGATAAGCTCGAACACCGGACGGCTGACGGCAACCGGATGTTTGCCCGCCGCGTGATTAATGCTCATCACCTGGGATTCGGCCCGGTTCACGGTGAGCAGATCTTCGTATTGTTTGATCAGGCGGAATACCTGAGAGGCGAGGGTTTCGTTGGGTTCGAACAGCTTGAGGAGAATGGGCGAGCCCATTAAAACGGCGGAGTAGCCATAAACACCTTCGGGTTGCGACATCGCGGGCTCCTTTTGCTGAAAAGGTTGCGCCCCGGCGAGGGCCGGAGCGCAGTTGGGCTTAGCGTTTTGCCCAGCTTGCCGCCTGATGGCCCGCCAGGGTACCAAAGACAATAATATCCGCCACCGCGTTACCGCCGATGCGGTTGCCGCCGTGAATACCACCGGCCACTTCACCCGCCGCGAACGCGCCAGGGATAACCTGATGCTGTTTATCCAGCACTTCGGTTTCGGCGTTGATGGTCACGCCGCCCATGGTGTGGTGCACTCCAGGGGCGATGCGGATGGCGTGGAACGGGCCATCTTTAATCGGGTTGCGCAGCGCGGTTTTACGGCCAAAATCTTCGTCGTACTGATTTTCCACGAAGCCGTTGTAACGCTCAAGCGTGGAGAGGAAGGTGTGGTAATCCATTCCCAGTTTCTCCGCCAGTTCGCGAGGCCCTTCGGCGCTGACCACAAAGCCTTTGGCGATGTACTCATCTGCCGCTTTGTTTTTAGTGCGAACGTTCTCGTCGAACACGATGTAAGCGTATTTCTCCGGCAGCGCGATAATCTGCGCCGACACTTTATCGCGGGTTTCCATTTCGTTGAAGAAGCGGCTACCTTTTTGGTTCACAAGGATGGCACCGCCGCCGCGAATGGACTCGGAAATCAGGTACGAGGTGGTTTGCTCCACGGTTGGGTGAATCTGTATTTCGCCCATATCCACGGTGCCTGCGCCCAGTTTTTCCAGCAGCGCGATACCGCCGCCCGTGGCGCCTTTGTGGTTAGTGGTGACAAAGCCTTCCAGATCCGGGCGGTATTTCACCACCATCGAGCTGTTGGCGCTGAAGCCGCCGGTCGCCACGATCACGCTTTTCGCGTGGATGGTCAGCGCTTCGTTTTCGTCCGTCAGCAGCGCCACGCCGCTCACCGCGCCCTGGTCAAACAGGATTTCCGTGACCGCCGTTTCCATCAGCACGTCGATGCTGCGTTTGTTGATGTTACGCAGCAGGCCGCTGATCAGGTAGCCGCCGACCGCCGATCCGTCACGTGGGCGGTGGGTGCGGTCAATGCTCATCCCGCCGGTGGTGGTGATGTCGTTCAGCATGATGCCGCGATCCGCCAGCCACTCAATGGCCTGCGGGGCGCTTTCCACAAAGCGGTGCAGCAGCTCTGGGTTATTTTTGTTGTAGCCACCTTTCAGGGTTTCGGCATAGAACAGCTCTTTGCTGTCGAAGATACCTTTGACGCGCTGGAAGCGGGTTTCCGCCGCGTTCATCCCGGCAGATGCCTTAACGGTGTTCCCGCCGATGGACGGCATTTTCTCAACGATCAGCACGCTGGCACCTTCGTCGTGGGCCTGAATCGCCGCCGCCAGACCGGCACCGCCGCTGCCGACCACAACCACGTCGTAGCTCTGCGGGGCGCTAACGCCGCCGCTTTCTTCAAACGCCTGCTGCTTGCTGGATTTCACCATCGCTTTAGAAACGGCTTTTTTCACCGCTTCGCTCTGGGAAGTCGCGCCGGAAATGGCATCCACAAACGGCGAGTTGGCGGTCAGGATACGGGTACGAATTTCTTCGAAGTTAGTGGTGAACTCCACGTCGTCCTGCGGGCCAGCGGCCAGCGCGATATCGGCGATGCGATCGCTGTCGAGGCTGACGTTAATCACCAGTTGGTTGACGTCATCGCTGACGGTTTCTTCGAAAATCCCCGGTTTAAATTTAGAGGCACCGCCCATGCTCATGTCACGGATCATCGCCTCGACCAGCGAGAAGCGCCACAGCGGCTCAGGGATGGTCAATTCTTCGCGTTTGGTGCTGTCGATAAACAGATCCAGCACTTCGCCGTTGGCGATGCGGGCAGTCCAGTCCGGGTAGGCAATGCAGGCGCGGCCTACGGCCACCAGGTCATACCCGTGCTCCAGCGCGGTTTCCACATCGGAAGCATTCACGATGCCGCCCACGCCCATCACCGGGATCTGCGCCAGCGCGTCTGAGCGCATTGCACAGTATTTGTTGATCAGCGGCGTCGGGTCGGTGGTGTCGTTAATGGACGGACGCAGCGAGTAACCCAGAGAGAAGTGCAGGTAGTCCAGGCCTCGCGCGGCCAGTTTTTCCAGCAGGTACATGGTGTCGTCGAAACGAATCCCAGGCACTTCAAGCTCTTCCGGGGAGAAACGGTAGCCGATGATGAATGCATCGTCAGCAAACTGACGCACCATCTGATGGGTGATATCCAGCACGGCAAGCGGGAACTTAGCGCGGTTATCGCGGCTGCCGCCCCATTCGTCATCACGCTGGTTTGAGTTCGGGGAGTAGAACTGTTGAATCAGATAGGTGTTCGCGCCGTGGATTTCCACACCGTCGAAACCAGCCTGAATGGCGCGGCGAACGGCCTCACCAAATTTAGTCACCATGCCCGCCACTTCTTCTGTGGTCAGGGCACGAGGCGTTGCAGCGCCGTCGCGTGGTGCGGCCAGCGCGCTTGGGCCAACCGGCGTGCGGCCACCGATGAGTTTAGGGTCGACCATGCGGCCGCCGTGGTAAATCTGCAGCAGGGCTCTGGAGCCTTCAGCTTTAATCGCGGCGGCGATTTTCGCCAGGCCAGCAATTTTTTCGTCGGTGTCTATCCCGATAGCGCCAGGGAAGGCCAGGCCTAAATCGTCAATAAAGCAGCATTCCACCACGATGGTACCGATGCTCCCGGCGCGGACGCGGTAGTACTCCACCAGCTCTTCGGTCACGGTGCCATCAAAATACCCGGTACAGGTAGTCATCGGTGCCATTAGCAGACGATTTTTTAACGCCGTACCGTTAGGTAAAGTAAATGGGCTTAACATGTTTTTGTCGGTGCTCATAATGTCGACTCCAAACTTTAAAATTTAAAACTGAGAATTCGGTTGCTGGCACTATTTTCGTTCTGGTTATTGGCCATTTCGCATGTCAACAATATAAGACTATTTTTAGTTACCAAACTATTTACGTTAGTTTAAAAACTATTGAAGAACCGTAATAACACAATTACCCACAACGTGTTATTAATTAAAATATAAAAGATAACAGCTTATTAAATTAATATAACATTTTAGTTACCTACCAGATGCACGCCGTGAACACGCGCCAGACCATGCGGCAAGCGGAATCGAGTCAGCAAAAAACATCAAAAATGACCTGAGCGCCGCTTTTTTAATGATCAAACTGATAACTTTTCGTCGTAAATAACCCTGCTAAAATACGAACTATTATTTTTTACGAAAAAAATAACCAGAATCTGTTTTTTTGATCTCGATCAATTGTCATATACCCCGAAAGCGCAATATATAACTATCCATAAAATTTAATTCACCGCCGATAAAAAGCGATGAATACCTATTTCCGCAACCGCTAACCAAGAACATTTAATTAATAAAGTAAGTTTAAAAACTAAAGTAAGCGGGAATATAAAACGAATCCTTAACTCCTTATAACGGTGTCATTATGAGTGTAATAACCACCAATCTACCGCCGCTCAAAGAGAGCAATAAAAAAGCAGGCAACAACAAACGTTGGCTGATGATGGCCCTGCCCATCATTGTGGCGCTGTTGCTGATGCTGGTTCCGGTTCCGGACGGCCTGCCGCCATACGCCTGGCACTTCTTCGCTGTCTTCGTCGGCGTTATCGTCGGGCTTATCTTCGAACCGCTGCCGGGCGCCGTTATCGGCCTGACCGGGATCGTCGTCATTTCGCTCGGCAGTCAGTGGCTGCTGTTCAGCCCGGAGCAAATGGCCGACCCAAAATTCAAGCTGGCGGGTGCCTCCTTTAAATGGGCAGTTAGCGGCTTCGGGAACTCCACCGTCTGGCTTATCTTTGGCGCATTTATGTTTGCTGCCGGTTACGATAAGACTCAGTTTGGTCGCCGACTGGCGCTTATTCTGGTGAAATACCTTGGCCGCCGCAGCCTGACGCTGGGCTACGCCATTGCTTTCGCCGACCTGCTGCTGGCACCGTTTACCCCGTCCAACACCGCACGCAGCGGCGGGACCATCTACCCGATTATCGCTAACCTGCCGCCGCTGTATGGCTCAAAACCTAACGACCCAAGCGCGCGTAAAATCGGTTCTTACCTGATGTGGGTGGCTATCACCGCAGCCTGTATCACCAGCTCAATGTTCCTCTCTGCGCTGGCCCCTAACCTGCTGGCGCTGGCTTTGGTGAAAAGCATCGTTGGCATCAACATCTCCTGGGGCATGTGGTTCCTCGCCTTCCTGCCGCTGGGCCTGCTGTTACTGCTGACCATGCCGCTGCTGGCTTACTGGCTCTACCCGCCTGAAGTGAAAGTGAACGACGAAGTGCCAAAATGGGCGAGCCGTGAACTGGAAAAACTGGGCAAACTGTCCCGCAACGAAATCCTGCTGCTGGTGTTCGTCTGCTCCGCGCTGGTGATGTGGATTTTCGCGGCAAGCTGGATTGAACCTGCGCTTGCGGCCCTGCTGGTTATCGTGCTGATGCTGTGGACCGGCGTTCTGAACTGGAACGACATCACCAATAACAAAGCAGCGTGGAACACCTTTGTCTGGTTCGCCACCCTGGTTGCCCTGGCCGATGGCCTGTCTTCTACCGGCTTCATCTCCTGGCTGGGTAAAGAAGGCGGCGCGCTGATGACCGGTATCGCCCCTGGCACCGCGACCATTGTCCTGCTGCTGGCGTTCTACCTGCTGCACTACCTGTTTGCGAGCACCACCGCGCACACCACCGCGCTGCTGCCAGCGATGCTGACCATCGCCTCCACCATTCCGGGCATGAATATGGAAGTGTTCTGTCTGCTGATGGTGACCTCGCTGGGTATCATGGGCATCATCACCCCATACGGCACCGGCCCAAGCCCTATCTACTACGGTAGCGGCTACCTGCCAACCAAAGATTACTGGCGCCTGGGCACCATCTTCGGTGGCCTGTTCCTGGCCGCGCTGCTGGTGATTGGTTATCCGTGGATGTCCCTGATGTTCTGATTTAAAGCCGCTGGAGGGCAACCTCCGGCGGTTTATTTTTATGGAGTAACGAGCTATGTCGAACAAACCTTTTGTTTACCAAAATCCCTTCCCGCTGGCGCATGACGACACCGAATATTACCTGTTAACCCGCGACCACGTTTCCGTCAGCGAATTTGAAGGCCAGTCCATCCTTAAAGTTGAGCCACAGGCGCTGACCCTGCTCGCTCAGCAGGCGTTTCACGATGCGGCGTTTATGCTGCGTCCGGCGCACCAGCAGCAGGTGGCGGATATCCTGAGCGACCCGGAAGCCAGCGAAAACGATAAGTACGTCGCGCTGCAGTTCCTGCGTAACTCAGACATCTCGGCCAAGGGCATTCTGCCGACCTGCCAGGACACCGGCACCGCCATCATCATGGGCAAAAAAGGCCAGCGCGTCTGGACCGGCGGCGGCGATGAAGCGGCGCTGTCTCAGGGCGTGTACAACACCTACATCGAAGATAACCTGCGCTACTCCCAGAACGCCGCGCTGGATATGTACAAAGAGGTTAATACCGGCACCAACCTGCCTGCACAAATTGACCTCTACAGCGTGGACGGTGATGAATACAAATTCCTGTGCGTCGCCAAAGGCGGCGGTTCCGCCAACAAAACCTATCTGTATCAGGAAACTAAAGCACTGATCACCCCGGCGAAGCTGAAAAATTACCTGGTTGAGAAAATGCGCACGCTGGGCACCGCAGCCTGCCCGCCGTATCACGTCGCGTTTGTGATTGGCGGTACCTCCGCAGAATCCACGCTGAAAACCGTGAAGCTGGCGTCGACCCATTACTACGACGGTCTGCCAACCGAAGGGAACGAGCACGGCCAGGCATTCCGCGACGTGCAGCTTGAGCAAGAGCTGCTGAAAGAAGCGCAGAAGCTTGGCCTGGGCGCGCAGTTCGGCGGCAAATACTTCGCCCACGATATCCGCGTCGTTCGTCTGCCGCGCCACGGCGCATCCTGCCCAATCGGCATGGGCGTCTCCTGCTCCGCCGACCGCAACATCAAGGCGAAAATCAACAAAGACGGCATTTGGATTGAGAAGCTGGAAAGCAATCCGGGCAAATACATCCCGGAAGAGCTGCGCCAGGCCGGAGAAGGCGAAGCGGTGAAAGTGAACCTGAACCGCCCGATGAAAGAGATCCTCGCGCAGCTGTCCGACTTCCCGGTGTCCACTCGCCTGTCGCTTAGCGGCACCATCATCGTGGCACGCGACATCGCCCACGCGAAGCTGAAAGAACGCCTCGATAACGGCGAAGCGCTGCCGCAGTACGTGAAAGATCACCCGATCTACTACGCTGGCCCGGCTAAAACCCCGGAAGGCTACGCTTCCGGTTCCCTGGGCCCAACTACTGCAGGCCGCATGGACTCCTACGTGGACCAGCTGCAGGCCAACGGCGGCAGCATGATCATGCTGGCCAAAGGCAACCGCAGCAAGCCAGTGACCGACGCCTGCCACAAACACGGCGGCTTCTACCTCGGCAGCATCGGCGGCCCGGCAGCGGTGCTGGCGCAAAACAGCATCAAGAGCCTTGAACTGGTGGAATACCCTGAGCTGGGTATGGAAGCTATCTGGAAAATCGAAGTGGAAGACTTCCCGGCGTTTATCCTGGTGGATGACAAAGGCAACGACTTCTTCCAGCAGATCCAGAACAAACAGTGCGCGGGCTGTAACAAGCACTGATTTCAGCGAATACTGATAATAAGGCGGGCGCTACGGTGCCCGCTTTTTTTTGCCCCAAAGTTACCCCATACTGAGGCCACATTTCAGCCGATGCCAACGCAAGGACTTCGCATGTTAAGGATAATCAGCTGGCTCCTGCTCACGCTGCTTAGCTGTGCGGGACTTGGCGCCTGGTTTTTACAGCAGCAGTACGAAGATAAATCCGCCGACTTCCGCATTCTTTACCGCGAAATCACGGTTAAGCTGTCCCAGCACGATGCCATCATTCCTCTGCTGCCCGTCAGCCAAAACGCCGTTGAGGTGCAGCACATTCTGCCGCAGATCGTCGAGTGGCGGCGGCATGACAACCCGGAGCCTCGCCTGGCGATTGTGCCAGAAGCCAATGGCCGCTACTGGCTGAACCGCCCTAACCTCTCGCTGCTGATCGATTTCCCGACGCTGCTCGACACGCTGGGCGAGAAAAAGACGTTTCAACACCTCAGCATCAGCTGGAATAACGCTCTTCTTTGCGAACAGGGCACCGCCAACAAGGGTTACTGGCAGTGGGATAAAACCGTGGCCAGCCCGACACAGCCGTTTTTAGTTTCGGTCAGCGACAGCCCGGCATGGGCGAAACTGCCCTGGTGGCTGATAGCATCCCCGGCGCTGTTTTGGGCGCTGGCGATCTACTTGCTGACGCAATATCAGGCCAACAAACGCCGCCGGGACATTGCCGACCTGCGCGCCCGCTACGCCGAACTGACGCGCCTCAATACCATGGGAGAATTGGCGGCCGGCATGGTGCACGAGCTGAACCAGCCGCTGAGCGCCATCATGAGCTATAACCAGGCAGCAGTACGGCTGATTAAACAGGATAATCCGGCTCAGGTACCACAACTGCTGGACGCCGCTGTGCTGCAGATAAAGCGCATCGACGGCCTGCTTAGCCAATTTCGCCAGAAGCTCACCAGCGAACGCGCCGAGCACCAGCGGGTCGATCTCCCGTCGCTCTGGCAGCGCGTGTGCAAACTGTTGGATAACGAACTGAGCCACAGCAAAATCCGCGTCACCAGCCATTTTGCCGACGACCTGCCGCCGCTCATCGCCCCGCCGCTGTGGGTTGAGCAAATCCTGCATAACATCGCCAGCAACGCGATTCAGGCACAAACCAACGGCGCAGGCTGGGTACACCTGGAGGCAAGCTCGGATAATAACGGCATCGCGCTGACGGTCACCGACGGCGGGCCGGGGCTTTCCCCTGAGGCGCTGGAACAGGTCTTTATTCCGTTCTTCACCACCCGAGCGCAGGGCGTCGGGCTGGGGATGGCGCTCGCCGACACGCTGGTACAGCGCCTGAACGGCACCCTTGAGGCCAGCAACACATCAGCGGGCGGAGCCTGCTTCCGCCTGTGGTTCCCGCTTAAGGATGAGGAGAAATAATGGCCCCGTGTATCTGGCTGATTGACGATGACGCCGCCATTCGTGACTCGCTGAGTCTGCTGCTCGCCACCGTCGGTTGGCAAACCCAGGCTTTTGACAGCGCCCAGGCGTTTCAGCAAAATGCCGATGACTTAAGCCAGCTCGACGGCTGTATGCTGCTCGATATCCGCATGCCAGGGAAAACCGGGCTGACGCTGCTGGAGGAGTGGACGCAGCAGGGCCTGGCGCTGCCAGTGATTATCATGACCGGACACGGCAACATCGATTTGTGCCGCCGCGCCTTTAAGAACGGTGCCTTTGAGTTCCTGACCAAGCCGGTTGATGCCGATCTGCTGTTTGAGGTTGTCGGTGCGGCAATGGAACAACAGAAAGCGAAGGTTGAAGCCCGGCAGCAATGGCAGCCGCTGCAGGAAAAGCTGGCCACGCTTACTGCGCGGGAAAAAGAGATGCTGGAGCAGCTTATTCAGGGCTATTCCAGTAAGGAGATCGCGCAGCTGTGTTCGCTGTCGCCACGCACCGTGGAAGCGCACCGCGCCAATATTTTCTCCAAACTGGAAGTCAACTCGCTGCCCAAACTGCTGAAAACCTACGGCGATATCGCCAAAGAGACTAAGTAAAACTACCTGGAAAGTTAGGTGTTCGCGCCAATTTCCCGCTATCTCCGCGTTGCATAGTATTGCCCCATAGCCAACAACTCTGGAGCAACATCATGAAACGTGTTCTGTTAAGCGCCCTGCTGCTGGGCGGTCTTGTCTCCACGGCCAGCGCCGCCAATGGCGTACTGAGCCAAAAAAACATCTCCCTCGATCTCGCCGATAAGCTGGCGCAAAACGTCCTTCAGGCCTGTGCCAAAGACAACTACAACGTGGCGGTCACCGTAGTCGATCGTTCAGGCACGCCGCTGGTGATGAAGCGCATGGACAACGCCGGGCCGCATACCGTGGAAGCCAGCCGCATGAAGGCCTTCACCTCGCTGACCACCAAAAACCCAACCGACAACGTGATGAAGGGTTCCCAGTCCAATGCGGGCGCGGCCAACCTGCGTGATATTCCAGGCTTCCTGCTGCTGGCGGGCGGCGTGCCGGTGAAGTCGGGTGAACAGGTGATTGGCGCGGTCGGCGTCGGCGGCGCACCGGGCGGCCATCTGGATCAGGCCTGTGCCCTGGCAGGCTTAAACAATATTGAGAAAGAACTGAACGCGGGATAACACCACAAGGAGCAGGACATGCATGACAAGAAAAGCTTACTGACGCTGGCGCTTCTGCTGAGCGCAGGCCATGCCGCCGCAGCCACCAGCGATGAAGGCTACTACGCTTCGGCGAAATATGTACACAGCGAGCAGCGCGCCAGTGACCAGGACACCAGCAGCCGTCCCGGCGTCGGCCAGTTTGTTGGCGGTAAAGAGAAAGACAGGCTCGGCGGCGCGTCACTGGCGGCGGGCTACCAGTACGGCAACGGCTGGCGCACCGAAGGAGAATACACTTTCCGCCAGAAAACTGAATTTACCAGCGGCTCATCCGCCTTCCCGACCAGCCTGAACCACCTGAAGCTGAACACCGAGCGGCTGATGCTGAACGTCTATCGCGATTACGACATTGGCTATGGCGTGTCGCTGTTTGGCACCGCTGGCTTAGGTATTGCGAAAGTGAAGGCCGGTGGCTGGCAGGGCAACGCCGCCCGTGAATACGCCGACAGCACGCAAAACAATCTCGCTTATTCGCTGGGCGCGGGCATCAGCTACTCACCGGTCGCTCGCCTGAGTTTCGACGTGGGCTATCGCTACGTGGATATGGGGAAAGTGGAAAGCGGCTATAACACCTTCGGGAACGTGCGTGGCCTGAAGGATGAGCAGATGAAAGCTCGCCTGGCCTCCAGCGAGTTCACTCTGGGTGCTCGCTACCTGTTCTAACAATAAGGCGGCCACCGGGCCGCCCTTTTACATTGTTAGTGATGCAGCATCTCGTCCACAACCTGCGCTTTGGTCATGTTGTACGGGTAATACGTCGGCCAGTTGTCCATCTCTTTCAGCAAAGCATCTTGTGATTCGCTCCCCATAAAGATATGGAAATGCTGCGACTGGCGCGGGGCGATGATGTGGTCGCTAAACTGCACAAACTTTGGCGCTTTGGACTGCGCATCTTTGCACTCAAACAGGTAGCGAACGCCTTTCTTTCCCGAGGCATAGGTCAGGATTTTGTGCCCGGCATAGTCGTAATGACAACTTTGCACTTCTTTGCCGACGTGAAACTCGATGACGTTATTCTCAATCCCCATCATCTCCACGTTTGTCGCATAGCCCTTTTGATAATACGCACGATATTCCGCCAGGCTTTTGCCGCTCTTTTTGGCCTTTTTCTCCAGCACCGGATCGAGGTCACCGCTTAGCAGCAGGGGATTGACCGACTGCCAGATGCCGTCCCAGTCGGACAGCGCGCGATCTTTCACGTTAACGTCGTCAAAGATCCCTTCGCTCGCCTTTTGTTCCACTTCCGTGAGCGGTTTACCGTGATGATGGCCGTGCGCCAGCGCCTGATGGCTCGCCAACAACACGCCCATGCCCAGAATAAACGCCGATTTTTTCATGATCATATTGTTCCCCTGTGTGTTCCTTACACGAAAAGCAAAACGTTATAACATAACAATTAAAACATCAATCAGGTTTTCAGCGAGAATGAATATCCCGGATGGAAAGGAAATGGGGTTAGTTTCAATAAATTCAGGTAAGGCAAAGCAAGGGGAAACGGCGATAAAGGCCGGTTCAGTTGAGCTGACCGGGTGATGATGTCATTTAACCTGATGGGCTTACACTGACACATTTACTGAACAGCAAGGGGGTAATTGAATGCCCGATGAAATGATCCAGGCATTCTTTTTAAAACGGTGACTTCCTTCGTCATTAAAGGAAATCATGCGCCTTGGTAGTAAATTTAGCGAGACAGCTATCCAATACCTGCTTTGTCACCTCATTCACTTTGGCATAGTTATTGGCCTGCCATTGTGGGAGGGTATATTGCTGAGTCGTTTCGGTAGAAACACACTCCACGAACATGTAGTTGTCTTTTCCTGTTTTGTCTGTGGCATTGCGACTGAGCGTCGTTTTCATCACTAACGTATAATTGTCGTCACCGCCCGCCAGGTTTTTATACATCAGCTTCCAGGTTGTGGGCTTGATGATCAGCGGGCTGTTGTATTTTCTCATCGGCTGGCGATCCATCTCGTTTTTCATGATGTCGCTCACGCGCGGCGTCAGGTAAGTAATGGAAGGGTTCATAACGCCCGGCACCTGAGTCCCTTTCAAATCTTCCTTGCTAAAACCATTGACCTGCCCACCTCCCGCAAATGCCAGGGCGACGAACTGCAGCGTTTTCAGCGCCGCGGTTTTAGAGGTATCGCCCTGAGTCACGTAGCGCAGTTGGGTGTCAGTTGGGCGGCTAATACTGGTCTCGATCTTCTCCCAACTTTCAACAATAAGCTGTGACTGATTCGTCGAGGTTACCGTCTGCGTCGCCACGCGTTTTTCGGTGTCAGGCAAAGGTTTTGAGGCACATCCAGCCAGCAATAATGCCGTTGCCAACACAGAGAGATTTATTTTTTGCAGCATTTTCTATCCTTAAAACATCATCCCGGAAGCGGATGACATCGGCAGGGCTGTTCAAAACTGTACCTACCAAATTTAAGGAAGATGAGGTCATTCAGGGGGATAGCTGAAAAGGCACACCCAGCGCCCAGCGGCTTTCCCAGTGGGCGACATACTGCCTGGCAATGTCAGGCATATTGCTTAGCACCACCACGTTTTCACTGTTTTCAGTTTCGGCAGAAGGCGCAAAGTTGAACGAGCCAGTTTCAACGGTTCGCTCATCCACAACGATCGTTTTGTCATGCTGAATGTGATAATGCCCGTCGATCCGGAGCTGCACGCCGTTGGCTGCGGCATAGTGCATTGCTTTCAGACTGGCTTTATTCTGGTTACGCTTTTTATCCACCACCACGCGAACGTCAACGCCCCGCTTTTTCGCATCCACCAGCGCCTGAACAATATCGGGGGCCTGGAACGAATAACCTATCATGCGGATAGACTTCTGCGCTCCGGCGAGCGTCTGCAGCACCAGCGCTTGGGCCGAGCCTTCGGGCGAAAAGCCAACCTGAACGTCTGGCACGGCAAAAGCCGCTGCAGGCAGACTCAGTGCGATAATTAAAAAAGAGGACAGGACGCCAGGCTTGATCATTTCTGAATGCTCTTGCCGAGGATATAGAGGGTGCTGGTTTGGCTCGCACTGGAAAACGTTTCGCTGGTTAAGTGGCGCATGCCCAGGGCTTCATAAAAGCGCCGGGCGCCTTCGTTCCCTTCCAGAACCTGTAGCCAGAGATAATGCTGTTCTCGCCGCTGCGCCAGCCGAAGCATTTCGTCGAAAATCAGCTTGCCGTAGTGTTTACCTGTCTCGCCGGGGGCAAGATAGAGTTTGTTCAGCAAAGCGCCGGAAAACGACTGCTCCGGCACCGGCAGGTTCCAGCTGATTTTGGCAAATCCCACCGGCTTTTCTACCTCAGCAATAAACCAGCTGACCTCAGGGCAGGCCAGGCTCTCGGCCAGCGTCTGCGGAGCGTATTCCTCTTCAATAAAAGCCTGAAGCTCCTCAGCAGATACCCAGTGTCGCTCAAAGTGATGGCGATAACTTTCGCTCCCCAACGTCGCTAAGAGCGGCACATCTTCCAGCCTTGCTTTACGTATTTTCATACTCATGCCTTTCCCCCAACAAAGAAGATATTTGCCATCAAAATTTGAATTTAAGCGATAGCGTCTAATAACTTAACCTTAAAGTAGAGCTCCGCGAAGCTTTTCACCTGGAGCTTACTCATTGCTGAACGCTTATGGAGGCTGATCTGCCGAATCGTTATGCTGAGAGAGTCTGCAATCATGGCGGGCTTATAGCCTTTTAACAAAAAGCGAATAACATTTATTTCATCGCAGTCTAAACGGCAGTACGGGCAGGAAGGCACGATACGCTGCCTTTTAGGGTACAGTATTTTCGCAATGGCTGAGTTGATTTTTCCGCCGATCGTATAACAATCATCGCTCAACGAAATAAAATAGATTTCTTCCCTGTACCAAATATCCTGAAGGAAAGTCTTCGCCCGGTCGGAACAAAATATGATCGACGGCGAAGGTATTCTGTGTCGAAACACGCTGTTATAAAGCGCGTAGGCGTTATTTTCTGTAAAAATAAAAAACGGGATAAAACGCTGTCCGGTGATCCAGATACCCCATTCGGTGTAGTCGAGATGCATTCTTTCTAACAGCGTTAACAATCCGTCCAGATAAAAACATTCCTTTGCAACGATTCTCATATCCGTCATCACCTCAACCCATAAAAAGCATTCGGGCAGGCGCTAGCCTGCCCGAATTTAAGGGCTTAGAAATTGTATTTCATACCAAACATCGCCGCAGCGTCGCTGTAGCCCGCATCCCCTATCTGCACGCCGACATTGCCCCACAGATTCACCCGGGCGCTGATCTGCCCCTCGAGCCCAACTTTGGCTTCTGCAATATTGGTCGCGCCATTCTGGCCGATGCGAACCTCATCGAGGTTTGTCGCAAAACTGCGCGTGTTGTGCAGCCAGTTCAGCTCAACAAAGGGCTGGAACTCACGCTGCTTATGGCCATCGCGTGCGTGGTGGCTTTTGAGCCAGGTTTTAACCCCTAAGCGGGTCAGCATATTGCCGTCCCCCTCCTGGCGAACGCGGGTGCCGTTCTCTTCCTGATGCTTGTCTGCGCGAACGCCCATCCAGACCGCCTGGGCGTGTGGCTGCACAAACCATTCGTTGACGGTACCCTGGCTGCTCCAAAACTGGCCTAGTTTCCAGGTATAACCAGCTTCCAGCGAGGCGGTTATCCCATGCGACTTATAGGTTTCCGTCGCAAGGCTATCGCCCTTCACTTCGTTATTAAACCAGCCGTACTGAAGCCAGCTGTCCAGCCATGCGCCGGTGCGATCCTCTTCGTTAGCGTACCAGGTGCCGTAGCCGCCAATACTGTAGCCGTCCACCGTGCCTTTCGAACGATAGCCGCTGGATCTATTCTCCGTCGTGCTGCTGTTTTTCCCGTAACCTGCCATAACCCCGACATGCCAGCGGTCGGTGCCGTCCGTGCTCCAGCGGGCCACGTCGCCGCCCATCTGCGTCAGGTAACGGTTACTTTGTGTTTTTAGCTGCCCGCTGCCATCGCGCCAGACATTGTGGCCGCCAACCTGGCGTAGCCAAAGACTGGTCACCTCCCGTTGGCCGGTTAAGGCATCAATAAATTGCGTCTCTCCGAGTCGGTCATGCAGGGTCATGATAAACAGGTTATTCGCTGCCGCGAGGTTAGCCGTATAGCTCCCGCCCTCAGGTCGAACGATCGGATCGACTTTCGGTTCGGGTGCCGGCTCGGGTGTAGGTGCAGGATCCGGCTCGGGTGTAGGTTCGGGATCCACCGGGGTAAGCTGGCTGGTGAGATACCAGCTGTCGTTTTTCCGAACCAGATCGTAGTCGTAGGCTCCCGCAACAATACGGCCCGCCTTAACGAAGCTGCCTTGGGACGTCCCCTGCACATCAACCAGTTCGATGCCTTCCACGGTACTGGCCCCGCGTCCCCCCAAATTATTCACGCTAACGTGCGTTGTGCCGGGCAGAACGTCACCCTGAACTATCAGCTTATTCGCCGGAGAATTATCGTCGCCAAGCACGCTGTTCATCACCATCAGCCCGCCATCACCGGCGTAATCGCCTGCTACGGTAAGCGAGTCAAAATTGTTCTCGTCGGTAAAAACGAGCGTGCCATTATTGGTCAGTTGCCCAACGACAGAGCGGTTATTGATATTCCAACGGCTGCTCTCGTCGAGCATCAGCGAGGATGCATGGGTCACGGCTCCCGTCAGCACGGAGCCGGATGTCAGATTTACCGCCACGCTATTGGCCGGATCGTCCACCACAATGTCACCTTTCAGCGCGCTGCTGGCGGCATTAAATGTCACCTTGCTGTAGACGTTGTTGACACCGCTGGCCCCGTCATCATAGTGCTCCACCGTCATCAGCTGGCCGTTGCCACCGCTGATGTCGGAATCCTTGACGTTCAGCAGCAGCTCGGTCGCCGTAACGTCAATGGCCCGAGCCTGGGCGGCATTCAGCCCCACATTTTCCAGCGTCACGGTGTTACTGATTGCCGTTGACGATGAACTGCCATTCACATAGAGGCCGCTCGCGTCCTCTCCTGTGGTAGAAATCGTGCTGTGCTTGACGTCTAGCTCTCCCCCCTGGCTCCAGAGGCCAAAACTTGTTTTGCCCGTGGTTTCGATCTGCACATGATCCGCTTTGATTTGCGCATTGGGGTAGGCCAGCAGGCCCGGGGCAAGCTCGCCCGACGTCGAGATATGGCTATTTGTTAAGCTGCCTTGCCCACCGCGTGCGGTAAACATGCCCACGCTGCCTTTACCCGAAGTGGTGACAGACAGGTTATCGCCGGTAATCAGGTATTCGCTGTACAAACCGTGGGCATTATCCCCCAACGTTTCAATGGTACTGCGGGTCATCCGGGCCTCACCCCGCTGGGCATTAACGGCAATAGCGTTATCCCCCTTTGTGGCGATTTTCGCGTTGTTCACTGCGACGGAGGAGTCCCTGGATGCCACCCAGAAGGCATCGCTGTATGCGCCTTCGGTAGTGAAAGTACCGCCTTCAATCGCAATTTTTGCGGCTAAATTCGCGTTAACCGCGTAGCTGTGATCGCCCTCAGTACTGGCAGAGACGTTATTCAGCGTCAGCTCCCCGGCCATCACCCTGATAGCATCGCCGCCCTGTGTGGCGATCTCCCCATTGGATGCCTGCACCACCGACGTTCCCTGGTTTGCCGTCCAGTAACCGTCCAGAACCAGACCCAGCGCGTTGTCCTGCCCGGTAATGTTAAATTTATCTAATGTTCCAAAGCTGTCATTGGCAAAGTAAACCCCGCTGCCGCCCTTGCCGGTCACGTTGACCTGCAAGTCCTGCACGTTGAATTCGCTATTATCTATCCACGCGCCTCCCCCATTCTTTCCGGAACTATTAAGAACCAATTGAGAGGCGGAGACGGTCGCATTATTTCTCGCCTGGACAATAAAATTGCCTGTAACCTCATTATTCAACGTCGTGTTGCTTAGGGTGCTATTACCGCCGTTGATAATAATCGTGTCATTATTGGCCGCCCACGCGGGCGAACAGCCAGCCGCAAGTACGCTTAAAATACACAGCCGTTGGGGCAGTAAGGGGTTTAATCTCCATTTGATGTATATTTTATACTTCATTTTCAATTCCTTTTAAGTTGATCATTGCCTCACAGGCAAAGGGTGTTTCTTTCATCGCGTCCGCAGCGGGCAATAAATGATGCAAACCGATAAAATTCGGCTCTATTTGCCGCCCCCATTTTTCGGCTGGCGTTACGATAATGCGTGCTAATGGTTTTTCTTGAGCGATTAAGGATCCTAGAAATATCGGTGCTGTTGTACCCCCGACCAATCAGAATCATTACATTATTTTCAGTATCAGAGAGCTGTGCATATTTCTTTAGCCCCAGGCTCCAGTAGGCCTCTTCCTTGTTGATGAGCAGGTTATAATCCGAACGCGCAATCGCAAGTATCTTGCCGATCTTCATGGATATGTCGTTAAGCGTTTGGTTTCTGGTTAAAAATGGAACATGGACAATTATTTTTTCATTCTCCTTGTATCCGCCATCAAACGAAACTTCATTATTCCGTTGGTTATTAATTTGAATCGTTACTCTGTCATCCTGAAAGATAATGTTAGCGATGTCATAACTCATTTCTTCGGACGGTAATAAAAAACAGACCTCACCGAGGCTTTCCTCAGCAAGTTGGTTAGTAATTAAGAGGCTCAGTCCCGATGTCTGGTAATAGTTAGAATCCAATAATAATATGTTCAACATACTTCACACCCATGTGTTGCGATTCCCATCCAAGTTGCAGCTACTCCAGGGCATACGAAATGCTTGTCAGAAAAGACAAAGTGAGCGAATAGAAACAACTTATGGTAAGTTAAGCCATTCAGACATAACCTATCCGGCCCCTGACGTAATGCCTTCCTTAAATATTTTCCTCCATACGAAGATGAGAAAGATTAAGCTAACATACTGTTAAAGATAGAAAAACAGCCTATATGATTAAACCAACCAGAGATAGAGACTAATTTTAATGAGACACAAAAAATTGGTGCAGGAGGATAAACGCCCCTCCTATTCTTAGATTAAGACTTTGTTGGAAGTCGGACTTAAGTTTACCCTCAACCCATAAAACGATCAAATATATCATTAACATGCGTTTTTTCAAAATTATCGTCTAGATAATAGGCTTAAATATAGTTTTTTAAACTACAAACAATAAAAACAGCCGCGCACATTAATATAATGCGCAGCAATTTATTACACAGGAAGCATGGGGATTTATCTGATGAGGATATTTTGAGATAAGTAGCCAGGAAAAAAGCCCGACCACATTTCTTAAAGATAAGAATACCCAGAAATGGGCATACCCCAAAGAGTAAATCTGTGATGCACTTATAGCAACTTCAAATCGACTTTTTCAGACTCAAAGTCATAGCGACCGCTCATGCATAAATCAACCGGCCTGGGCTGCCAGTATATGAGCCCGCGGATCTCGAACGGTATAACGGCATGCCGGGCTACACCCTCCTTGTCCTGTAGTGAGCGGACGATAAGCGTTTCAGGAATAATTCTTGGCTCAAAGCGTAAAATAGTGTTACGAATCGTTTTTTCTATAACACTCCAATTCTTGTGATTTTCCTGGGTGCCTATCAAGGCCGGCACCCCATAATTGAGAACAGAAGCCATAATTAGCTTATGTTGCTGCTCATTTAGTCTATCTTCTATATTGGTATGATTAATAAGATCAACAATCTCCTTTTGAACCAGACTCCGCATCCCCTTTATGTCAATTAATCTCGCGCGATCGTGAGGACTTTTGGGTTCATCGTCCTGCAGGCGCTGTAGCAGCGTGGGAAGATATTGCTGCTTTCGTTCTGAGGGATTATTCGAAAACAATGTCGCCAACTTCCATTATTGAACGATCGCTAATATCGGTCACCAGCACTTTACGCCCGGTACCCGCCGAAAGATCTTCAGACAGCGTTATCCACTCTGTTTTCAGCCCCAGTTTATTTTGCTGATCGTCCTGAGGTTCTACGGGGTAACGGGCAGGGATATACCCGTGGTATACCTCATCGGCAACCTTGATGGTTGCAGGCAGCCAAATCAGATCAAGCAAATCGCCAGGGGTGGAAACGCTGAGCGTTTGTATTGAGGCAAACGGCAGCCAACGATAGCCCCCTGCACAAATAAATTCGCAGACCGGCCCCAGGCGGCCATCGCTGTCGGCTATCCACTTGAATGCCGCCAGCGTATCGCTTTGCCCTGCGCTTTCAGGTGCAAGCTCAAAAGCCTCACCGCGAGAAAGCGCCGCCAGTCGGGTCTGCCCCTGATAATGCTCGACGTTCGCCTGATGCAGCTTTTCCATCCATAACGGCATTTCTCCCTGCAGCGTCGCAGCCTGCCGTTCACCGGTTAAAACCTGCAAACGTTGCATTTCGCTGAAGACCAGATTTTTATACAGCTCTGTCTGCTTGTGCAGAGCATCGTCCAGCAGCGCCAGGGTTTGCAGCTGCAACAGCGCCTTGTCCCAGCTCCCCTCGACGCAGTAGAGCTTAAACAGCACTTCACGAGCTTTAAGATCCTGTGGATTCGTTTTAACCTGCGCCAGCACCTGCTCTAGCAGCGCATTCAATGACGCGTTTTTAAGCGCCTGGGTAAGTGAAGTAAAATCCTGCATCATGACAATTCCTTTAATTAGTAATAAGAGTCCAGACCCACTTTATTGAAGTCCTGAAATACCAGCTCAGGCACCGTATTTTTTCCTTTGGCCGCAATGTGCTCGGGCGACAGGACAAGCAGCAAGTCGGTTTTTTCCTCCTCGCTAAAAATGTCATCCGCCGCTTCGCCGCGTTCCAGCTCAGGCCATACCTTCTCCATGAGAAAATCTTTAGCAACAATACATTCGGTCAGCGTCTTGCCTTTGATTTGCGCGTTGACATCATCAAATCGCAGATCCGTTTTGATGATGTAATCGGCATGCTGAGCCATTCCACCTGAATAGCCGCCATCCTGCTCGCGCCAGATGAGAAAACGCTTGTATTCAACCTCAAGCGTTTTCAGCACATCATTGCCCTTGGCCTGTTCGAGGATAACGTCATTGAAATAGCGTAAGTCGTTGATGTAATGCCCGCCGTTGGGCAGGATATCTTCAACCTCAGGCACCTTATCCGCAGACTGCCATGCACCGCCGGGGTAAATCAGCCGATAGAAAGTTTGCTCATCGACGTCAGTGCTGTCTTGGCTGACAAAGCCCAGTTTAAAGTGGCCTAGCTGCAGCTGGCTTTTATCGTTCAGCGGCTGGCTGCACCCATAGGCCACTTCGCAGCCATCAAGCAGGCACACATGGTGCAAGCAAAGGCTTAACATCACCGGTCTTGCCAGATGCCAGTAGAAGATGACGGCATCCTGCCCGGAATGGGCGTTATGGATGCCGAAACAGCCACTGGCTACATCAAACACCGCAGCCGTCTCGGCCGTCAGGTTTCTGGGCAGCGCGACAGGCGGGCGTGAAGCAGGCCATTCAAAGTGAATATTCACGGCTTAGCCTATGTAGACATCGCCGGAACCGGTGGCGACAACCGCGCCGCAGCCGGTCACGTCCCCCAGGCGCGCTGCTGGTAAACCGTTGATAAAGACCGACCCGGATCCTGTCGCTACGGGGGCGGCCCCGTGCCCCAAAGCACAAGGCGCGACGCTCATACCAGCCATTGCCGCCGGCAATCCATTGATATAAACGTCACCCGATCCACTGCATAATGCTCCGCCATGCGCGGTCGCATCGCCTACTCGTCCTGCGTTTTGCATCGTTCGCACTCCTTAATAAAACAGTCAGGGCGGAGGCAAACGAACCACCGCCGTAATCATTTGAATGTTAAGGCTCTATTGTTTCACTTCCGGTCGGCGTCTCCGTCGGTGTCTCCGTTGGCGTCTCCGTTGGCGTCTCCGTTGGCGTCTCCGTCGGTGTCTCCGTTGGCGTCTCCGTTGGGGTTTCCGTCGGTGTCTCCGTTGGGGTTTCCGTCGGTGTCTCCGTTGGGGTTTCCGTCGGTGTCTCCGTTGGGGTTTCCGTCGGTGTTTCCGTTGGCGTTTCCGTCGGCGTCTCCGTTGGGGTTTCCGTCGGCGTCTCCGTTGGGGTTTCCGTCGGCGGTTGAGTTGGCGTTATCGTTGGCGGCGGCGGCTCTGGCGTTGGCAGCGGTGGTAAAGGAATAACCACGCCAAACAGAGCCGTAATAGCCGGCAGCCCCGGCAAACCAATCATGCCGCCGCCCCCACCGCCGCCTCCGCCGCCTCCGCAGTTGTCACCGCAGTCGCCAGGGTTAATATCCACTTCGCCGCCCTGGATAATCACCTGGTCTGAGCCGACGATTTTGATTTTCTTCGCGGAAATAACCAGCTCGCCTCCCGCGGAAAGCGTCATCGCCCCGCCGGCCACCATGGTGCTCGCGCCCCCAACGGCCAGGGAATGATAACCGCCTACGTTGACCTGATGTGCGCCCCCAACGGAAAGCGAATGGTAGCCCCCAACGGCAGTCATAAATGCGCCGCCGACGTTGATGCCTTTTGCCCCTAAAACATTGTCGCTTTGGCTGCCGCCCACCTGGATTGCCAGCGCCGCACCGATAATGGCGCTGCTGTTCCCGATAACGTCAGACATGTAGTTGGCCCCGACAAAGAGGTTACGCGACAGGCCAACATTCACGTTAGAGTTCATGCCTATGGTCTGGTCTTCGTTCTGTTTCGTCAGGCGGCTCATGTTGCGTTCAGCCTGCTCCCAGTACTGCTCCAGCCCCGGCTTATCCTCAAAACGGATCCCGTTAAAATTGCTGCGACCACCGCCTACGGTGCGGCTAACCAGCCCGCTCTGGGTGGCGTTAACCGGGAGATCCCAGGGCGGCATGGTGACGTTGTTGTAGAGGCTGCCGGTGATAAGCGGCCTGTCAGGATCGCCATTGATAAAATCAACAATCACTTCGTGACCAATGCGGGGAATGTAAATCCCACCGAAATTGTTGCCGGCCCAGGCCTGGCTCACTCGCAGCCAGCAGGAGTCCGATTCACGGTTTTTGCCGTAGCGATCCCAAAGAAAACGGACTTTTACCCGGCCATATTCATCGGTCCAGATCTCTTCTCCCGGAGGGCCAACGACGATAGCCGTTTGTGGACCGCTGGTTTTTGGCCTCGCCACCGTCATCGGGTGACGATAAATCTTGGTCGTCGGCTGAACGGTAAAGTTACAGCTATAGAGGAATTCATCGTGCGATGAGAGCTGATCGATTTCCTCAACCAGCAAATGGCTACGCAGCACCATGTACTCACGGTTAGCCTTTTCCACGGGATAGTTAACAAGCTCAAAGTCGCAGCCGCAGACAATCCCACGAAGTTCACCGGAACCTTCGCAGCGGGAGCCCAAGGCGCCACGCTCTTCCATGCGGACGCGCGCAAGCTGCTCCCCGATGCTCGGCTGTTCGTAATCTCCCGGCCAGTGGAAAATCTCCATCTGGTTGAAGCTGGTCTTCCGAGGTTTGCTGTCCAGCGCCATGATATCGGCGCGTGATTTGGTGAAGTCGTAGTCATTCGTTACCCATTTCCCGGAAGTAATGGTCTCCTGGAAATGGAACTGGCTGACGTATTCCTGATCCATTTTTGGACGGTCTGAAGCGTACTGAATAACGTGATAAGCCTCACTGGAGAATCGCTTATGCGCGCCCACGTTATCCACGAGGATCAGCTTATGACTGCCCTCGCTATGCTCGAAGAACCAATAGATCCCCCACTCTTCCATCAGGCGTTCAATAAAATTGAAATCCGTTTCGCCATACTGAACCTGGAAATCGAGAAGCGGATAATTCCCTGCAAGGCGCTTCTCAAACGGGAAGTTATAGTCGCCCAGCACCTCATCGATAATGGTCACCACCGATTTTTGCTGGAAAATTTTAAAGTCAGCCGTCAGCTCAGCGAGGTGCAGCCAGGGGCGAATAATAACTTCATACAACGCCTGATAGCCGTCGCGGCCAACATAGCGGGCACGCTGAACCATGCCGGAAATTTCACGAATCTCCTGACCGACACCGTGAACGTCTCCCAACCCATTCCCGTCGAGTTCAATATGAACCGTCATCTCTTTACCAATCAGCGACTTCAGGTCGACATTAGAAGCTGACTGCCAGGGTATTTGGGGATTGGCTGGTGTTTTAGCGGTAATCGCGTAGCTGTAGAGGGAGGAGAGTGACTCTTCCCCTTCCAGCTTCGAGATAACCAGCGCGGGTTCCCCAAGCAGCACAGGCATCGCCGGGCTGCTTAATCTAATAGTGCGTGACATGTAATCACCCGATGCGTTGTCAATAACTTAGAAGGATGCGTCGGGCGGTTTAGCCTCAGCGCGTCGTAAAGGGATCCTCTGAGAATCCACTATTTTTCTGTGCCGGCTTTGCCGCCAAATCCAGATACCCGCCTCCTGCTCAATACAGTCGGGCCAGTTCTTCCACGGCATAGCCTCAACACCATCACGGTTATGAATGCGATAATCTTCCTGTGACCCCTCCCTGAGTAACACCTGAGAATGATTTTTGAACTGCCAGGCTGGCGTCAGCACCAGCTTCTCCCAGAGCGGCGAATACGCTCGCCTCAGCGCTTTAACCCACTGCCACAGCGGGCGCCAGTTTTGCCCGGCCACGTCGCTATCGGGCACATTGTTTAAAATCCTTGATGCCCAAAAGGGCAGTGGACATTCATCCTGCAAATTTTTCTTCAGCCACGGCCAGGGCGCTTCGCCATAAATAATGACCAGCGAGGGAACGCCTCCTTTTCCAGGCCGCAGCATAAAAGCACCGCAATAAGCGTCGTACCCTCGCGACGAAGGTGACGAAATAACAAACGACCACGGATAGTGCTCAGGTAAATAGTCGTCCGGTAATGAGGAGCCAATGCCCGGCAGAATCTGTTGGGTAATAATGGAGCGCACCTCTCGCTGCTTTTTCCCTCTTCTGCGAAACAGGCCAGCCCGCGACTCATCAACAAGTAAATACAGGCGTAGCAACATATTTTCCTCTGGCGAATGGTGGAGACGGCTATGCGTCTCCGGGGCAGCGAAACGCTTTTAAGAGATCCCGGACGGGGATGTCTTTATAGGTCAGGCCTGAAACCTGAATATTTGCCCGTCGCGAATCCAGCTTATAAACCAGCACCGTGTCATCACCTTCGCTGGCCACCATATCGTCGGCGCTGTCCATCCAGCGGAACAATGCCCACGGCCCGCTGAAGCTCAGGGACGAGGTTCCCGCCGTCACGCGCGGAGTCGCATTGATGCTGACCCTTGACGTCATGCGCGAGGCAGGCCAGGCGAGAGATACAGGGGCAACCGGCCAGTGGGCATAGCTCACCTGTTTGCCGTCAAAATTCATGTTCAGCTGCGTAATGGCCGGATCCAAATAAGGCACCGCAATGTCGAAGGTGAGGGAAAGTTTGCGCCCGCCTTCAGACTGGAAGAACGCGTCGCGAATCTCAGCGGCCTGTTCAAACACTTCCAGAGTGTCTTCGTTGCCCTCGACGTCACCCTTAAAGCGCCACGGATGCGAAGAGGTATCCACCTTGTCCGCCAGGTTCTTTTTGAAGTACTCATCCACCAGGCCACCAGCGGCAAAGAAGCGTTCGAAATCAGACGGTTTTACGTCACGCTGGCTCCAGGCAAACGGGTAACGCCCCTGCAAAGTTGCGCGGCAAACGCGCCCCAGGTTTTCATCTATCCCTTCGCTGCTTTTGGCGATGGCTTCCTGGTTGGCCCGCGTCCATGCCCCGTCCAACAGAGGGGCAATCACATTGGGTAACGGATCGGGCCAGGTTTGCGACTCTGCGCCGATTTTTCTGGCAGTGCCGGATAACGCCACGGCATTACCGTTCTTCAGCGCATCATCGTAAATAACGAACAGCGTGTACTGCTCACTTAACGCGCCAAGCAGCTTGCTCAGCTCCGCCCCCGGCCCCGCGTTACGCTCTCCTTCAGCCGGTTCACGGCTGCCGGTCACAAACTCGCGTAGGGGAGAAAAGTGGTCATCCACCCGCTCCCGCAGCAGCTTTTTTTCCATCGCGGCATAGGCCAGGCTGACCTTAGCGGCGGCATTCAGGATTCGTCCTTTATTCGGGACGTTATCGAGCAGCGATTTATCCTCTTTCCCAACCAGCGTCGTTTCCCGCACCGCCCGGGTAACCAGGCTTGCCAGCGGAGAATCAGAGGCGCTCAGCGCCCGCAGCATATAAATATCTGCCGCCACTCCCGCGCTGCCGTAGCCCAGCGGCAGTACGTCCGTTTTGATACGAATATTGCTGAGAAAATCCTGCCAGTGCCGCGTGTACTCATCGAGATAGAGCGCCAGAACCTGCTGCTGTATTGGGTTAACCAGCACGCCGTTGCCGGCCATTTTTACCTGCGGCTTTGCCTCCTGGCTGCCCTGTTCTTCCCCATTCCCGGACACCCAGGCATCCTCACGCTCCAGCCACATCAGGCCTGGAGCCATTTTTTTTTTAAACACGTCGTAGTAACCCGAACGGGTAAATAAACCGGGAATGGCGATTTCAGCGTGTTCATCAATAACGGAGAAAAGCTCACCGCTGCGCGACTTCGCCATGTCACTGAGCGTTAAATCAGCAGGCGCATCCTGAGCGGCGGCGTCTTTGAGACGCTCATACAGCCGACTGGCCAGGTCCTGACGCTGCAGTATGGCGCGCGCATATTTCACCAGCCCGTCGTCAGCGGGCTGGCCATAGCGGCGCCACTCTGGAGAAGAAAGCAGATTTCTCAGATGGGAAACAAAGATCTGGCGCTCTTCGTAAGGCTGAAGCTTACCGCGAGCCTCCCACAGATTAGTGATGCTCTCCGTCAGAGACTGACGATCGAATTTGCCTTGTCCAAAAACCTGCAGATACAGCTTCAACTGGTCATAAATACGTTCAGGTTTTCCGCCATCAACCGCTTCCTGTAACGCCAGCGTGGCCTGCTGTTCAATCTGCGGCAGCAGCAGACGCTGCAGGAAATACTGGTACAGCGAACCCGAGGCCTCAACCACATCCGTGCCGGTGTACAAGCCATAGCGCCAGTCGAGGGTCGGGTTAAAGACGTCGAGAGAGCCATACTCCGGTAGAGACTGCGCCAGCATTAAGGTACGCGGCAGCAAATTATCGTTTGCCGAACTGACGAATCGATTGACCTCGCCGCCCAAAACGGCAACCCGGCTCTTCACCTCGGCGAGGTATTCGCTGTTGTTCCCGTAGCTGTTGTAGAAGCCATTCAGCAGAATAAAGGCGATAACAACGCTAAGCGTGTGGCCCAGCAAACGCTGTAAACGGAACTTCGATTCATTCGCCAGGTTATGGCGCGCCAGATCTTTGTCTTTGACGATCACGTCACTGAACAACTGCTTAAGGAAGTACTGACGCCCGTATGAAACGTCGCTTATCAGGAAGTCCCTGTCTTTTGGCTGCGCAATCAGGGTGGCCATCACCGGCGGCGTTTTATGCTCCACGTAGTTGAACCACTTGCGCATGATGCTTTGGTTATTCACCAGGCTAAAGTCGACCGGCTGATGGCTGCTACAGAAATAGATCCCGCGCAGCAGGGTATAGCTCTGCGACTCGTTGTAGCGGGAGGCAAAGAAGATGTTATGCACCACATCCGCCACCAGGCCGGAGAGCAGATGGAAGTCCTGCGGCAGGGCATACATTTTTTTGCGATCGCGGTTATCGTACTCTTCCTGCTGACGAACGATCATGTCACGCTCGATCCTCTCTTCCAGCAGGGCCAGCTCGTCTCTGATTTGCCCGCTCAGCTCGGATACAGGCTCGGTGCGCGCCTCGCCGTAAGGGAAAGTCACGCCCCAGACCTGCTCACGCTCCTGCTCGGTCAGGATCCTGAAATACTCGGCAAAACCGGGAAGCTGATCGAGTTTGGTGACGAGGACATAAACCGGGAAACGCACGCCCAGCGTCTGGCGCAGATCCTCAATTCGGGCACGCAGGCTCGCCGCCAGCTCAAAAAGTTCGGCGGTGCTTCGCCCCAGGAGATCGGCGGCGGAAAAAGTGACGACGGCGCCATTCAGCGCTTTGACCGGCCTGTGTTTTTTTAACGCTTTGAGTATGGCCCGCCACTCACTAAGGCTTTGCTCAGGGTCACTAACGTACTTGCCAGCGGTATCCACATAGATGGCGTCATTGGCGAACCAGCATTTGCAGTTACGCGTCTGCACGGCGGATTTGCCCACTTGATTAAGCTGCTCCGGCACCGGGAAGTTCTGCCCTGAAGCCAGAATCGCCGAGGTTTTCCCGGCATCATCAGTGCCGAGCACCATGTACCACGGCATCAGATCGAGCGGCTTACGCGCTAAAATCACACGCTGGAAAAAAGAGAGCGTACTGCGATTTTTGTTCACATAGTCGACGGCGTTGCCAATGGCGGCAGCCGCTTCTGACGTATCATTTTCGACCGTTGACGTCTTGCCGCGGGTGAGTTTATCCAGCAGTTTTGGGTTGTCTTTCAGCGCCAGCAGCAGCAACCACAGGCCGTAAAGCAGCGCCAAAAACAGCATAACTGCAATGACCATCAGCCTGATGCTCACCGGCTCCAGCGGATGTTTTTCGCCCACCAGAAGGAACGGCCCCAGCACCCAGACCACCACGCAAAGTGCCGCAATCACCATGATGAAGACCGGCCAGCGTAGCCAGATCCCGGCGAGGCAAAATGCCGCCAGCAGGATAAAAATAATGCGTGACTCAACGCTCAGCAGCGGGCGCGACTCGCCAAACCCAAAGAACGGCCCCAGGAACCAGATAGCGGCAACCAATAGCCCGATACAGCACATAATCAGCAGCGTCTTCAAAAACCGCGCCGCGAAGACTCTATTCAAATAAGACATTGTCGCTCTCGTTAATACGTGACAAAAAACTCTACGCGGCGATTCTTCGCCCGTCCCTGAGCGGTAGCATCAGAGGCCACCGGCTGGCTGCTGCCCACCCCTTCGACTTTCACTTTGCTCTCCGGCACACCCGCCTCAATAAAGTAGCGGGCCACTTCGGCGGCTCGTTTTTCTGAAAGCACTACGTTGTTGGGTAAGCCCGGCCGGCTGATCGGCGTGGCGTCGGTGTGGCCGACAATCACCAGATCGCCGTTAACGCGACGGACTTCACGGGCCACGCGTTCAATCACGTTGATCATCTCAGGCTGCACTTTGGTTGAACCGGATAAGAACAGGGAATCGCCCTTCAACACGACTTTGCTTTGCTTTTGCGTTTCATCGACGCTGAGCAGCTGCCGTTGAATTTCATTGCGGAGCAAAACGCTCAGCCTGAGCCGCATTTTCACCGGCGGCGCGCTGACCTTAACGTTCTTCATCGCATTGATATCACTGATGATTCTCGTGCTATTCACCAGCAACGAGTACTTACACCAGATAAAGGCCGAGGCCACCAGAATGCCCGCGCAAAGCGCGGTCAGCCGGACAGGTACAATCAGCCTTTCCCGCCGCGCCGGGCCATGAGGCTGAAGCCCGTGCGGCGACAATGCAGGCGGCGTGGTATTGCGCGTGCTTTGTACCAGGGTCAACAGGCGCTGGCGGATCTTGGTAAGCTGGCGATCCCCGTCCTCAATGATGCTGTAACGCCCCTCGAAGCCGAGGCCAAGGATGCGCAGCAGGACCTCAAGGACGTCAGCAAACTCGGTCGGGTTCATCGACAGGCGACCGATGAGCAGGAAGAACTTGTTCCCGCCATCGTTATCCCCTTCAAAGTGGTTGAGCAGGTTGCTCTGAGACCAGCCAGCCTCAAGCCCCCAAGGCGCGGTGTGTGCCGCTTCATCCAGCGCGGTGCACAGGCAATAGCGAACTATCGCCATTTTTTTCCACGGGATGTTCACTTCATCGCAGACGATGCCGAAGAGATTAATCTGGCTCTTAAGCGTATTTTTCAGGATCTCAACGTGCGTTAAATCGCCAATCTGCTCCGGCATATCGCTCAGCGCACGCAGCAGCGGCTGAGCGGCTTCAAGCAGCGGATTCTCAGCGGCGCTGACCTTGATCATGCGCTGCTGAACGCTTTCGCTTCTTAACGCCCGGTCATCGCCTGTCCTGGTCTCGCTATTTTCCCCGGCACGGCCCTGAGCCGTCGGCGTGGCTTCCGGCTCCTGGATCCAGTCCCCCTGCTCATCAAGAAGAAAACGGCCCAGCGCCTGAGGAGAGGTATCGTCATCCTGCATGCCCCCCGGCGTTGGCGTAGCGTGCTGATTAATCTCGTCTTTCATCAGGTCCGGATTCCCCAAAGTTCCATTTTCAGGCCAGGGAACTCACCGGCAACGTGCAGCGCCAGCGCGCCGGTTGCCGAGATTTTTTCCCAGAAAGGTCCGTTTTTAAGCAACTCGAAATACACGTACCCGGTGCTGTAGGGAATCTGCCGCGGCGGTACCGGCAGCCCCTGCAGGACCAGCCCCGGCAGGTGGGAGCGCACCAGCTCGTGCAGCTGCTGTGGCGCGCTGATTTTGGCCTGGGCCTGGAAGTGCTGATGCAGCACATCCATTGGCAGCTGCGCGTGAACGGCCAGCACCAAGTTAGAGAAGGAACGCAGCTCGTTCGGCAGCACGGAAGCCGCCCAAACGCCGTTGCCTTTCGCCTGCAGGTCAATGAGCTGGCCCGCACGAACCAGAATCTGGTTCAGCAAATCGTGTACATCATCGACCAGAGGACGGATCGAGGGATAAAGCCGCGCATGATCGTATCCCGGCGCAGGTTTTGGCCGCCGCGTTTTGGTTCGAACAAAGGTCGAAAGCTCCCCTGCCAGCTTGGCCAGCTCTTCATAAAGCACAATGGGCGGTAGCTCGGGTATGTGGCGTAAATGGTCAAGAATCGGCTCGTACTTGTTGAAGATCTGCAGCAGCAGGTAATCAACAATTTCGGCGCTGGCGCTGGCTTTGCCGTCAGAGGAGGAGAGGCGATTAGCCAGCATGCCGGCACGCATTTTTACCAGACCATTAAGGTGCGTCAGCCATTCACTCAGCAAAGGATTCGCCGCATAGCCGGTCACCGGTGGGATGTAGTCATCCGTGTGAAGCAGCACGCTCCCGTCTGGCTGAATCGCTTTCACCCGCGTCAGCGGAAGACCAATCCACGATTCGGTCATTTCAGTTTCAGAGACCAGCTTGAGCCTCAGTTGGGCAATCTGTACGGGTTTTGGCCCCTGGCGAATGGCGTTGGTATCGCAGAGCTCGGCTTCCTGAGCGCGGAAACGCGCCAGCGAGCTGGCGTCATGCTGGCTGAAGATCGTTTCATCGCTGTTATCCAGACGCAGCGGCACCGCCAGATAGATCATTTTGCCCAGATGTTCAGGCAGGATCGTCAGCGGCTCAGGCAAATCGGCATGATCGGGGACATCGAACGGCGTGCCGTCGGGCAAAACGCCGCGCGCGGCGCGCAGCACCAGTTTGCCGTATGACAAAGCCTCACGATCGATTTCGTACTGCGAGAACCCCCAAAAGAAAGGGCTGAGCGTCGACGCTCTTTTGTGGGCAAAATATTCAAAGTAGCGTTCTTGCTGTTGAAAAAGCTGCGGGCGCAAAAACAGCCCTTCACTCCAGACGACTTTATTTGTTCTCATGGTTTAATCCATTTTTTTAATTGTAATTGCTGTTTTTTGGAAATGTGCCTGCAGGGTCAGCGAGTCGTCGCTGAACATGTTCCGCCACCACGATGTTTCCTTTTCCGGTCGCGTCCATGTCGCCAGCCAGATTGCATTATTTAGGTCACGATAAGCACCAATAAACCCCAGGGTTCTGCCGTCACCATCAGGCTTAATTGTGACGCTACGCGACTCACCCGGCTGAAGGATGGCCTCGTACTCTTTTGATATAGCGGTTTGCAGGGTTTTATTATTTCCTTCTACAATTTCAAAAAAATCGGCATTGGTGAAAACATCCCGCTCTTTGACGTTATAAATAAATATGTTGAGCGGTGCCGGATGGCCGCCATCGTTAGGATTAATATCTTTGTCTGCAACCAGATTAATTTTTATTTCACTGCCAGCAGGCTGCTTATCGTTACTGCTGCTGCAGGAAAATAACAAAGTCCCCAGCCCAATAATCAGCAGACACTTCACAAGCGCTAACCGGCAATTCTTTATTTCTGTTTTGCAAAACATATCCCTATCCACGCACTTTATTTCCTGAACGATGTGTATCGAATTAACGCGCGACCCGCGCAGGGAGCGAAATATCCCGCACCCCCGCCTGGAGAAAGTTTTGCCGCCGAAGCGGCAAAACCATTGATAACCCGGCAGTATTAGCTGCGCAGGTTAGCTTTAACGTCGTAGCTGGTAGAGATAACGCCGGATTTAGCGCCTTCTGCATTCTGCATCACGTAGTCCTGAGTGAGTTTGGTGAAGGCGAAGGTCACCTTCTCACGTGGACGCGTTTCGTCTTCGCTGGAGCCCGCAGTTTCAACATGAGTAATAATCACATCGGTGAATTTCAGCGTCAGGTATTCCAGCGGATCGCCACCGGCTTTACGAATAACAAACTGAATGTCTTTGATGTGCTTACCGGACAGACAGTAGCTCAGCAGGTTGGTGCTGGCCTTGTCGACATAGTGTTCGAAGCAGAAATCGTCCACCGTAGCTTTACCGGAACCGCCGCCGGAGCCGCTGTGCATATTTGAGTGCTGTGAGCTGGCCCAACGCCATGCGAGCACTTCAATTTCATTTTTATGGGTAGCATCCAGAGACTCGCCTTCGATGCCATCAATTTTAATAAACATATCCTGAGCCATAATATTTCCTTTTCAGCTCTCATTTAAGAGTGTCACACAGTGTGCAACGTTAAAATTAAGTCGTAGAAGCAATTTCATTATGATGAAAATTCCCTACAACATTTTCGGCGCGCAAGAATCCCCGGCGCGGCCGCACCTTTAAAGAATAATGAAGTGATTATTCTTTATTTAAATTGCCTGAATCAGACAACCATTTTTAAATTGCCTTATCAGGCAACGTCTTTCAGCGAAGGTAATTTGGCTACCATACGCAGTGACACCGTCAAACCTTCCAGCTGGAAGTGTGGACGGAGGAAGAACTTCGCCTGGTAATAACCCGGGTTGCCTTCAACATCCTCAACCACCACTTCGGCCGCGGCCAGAGGGCGGCGAGCTTTCGTTTCCTGAGATGAGTTTGCCGGGTCACCGTCCACATAGTTCATGACCCAGTTGTTCAACCAGCGCTGCATATCTTCACGCTCTTTGAAGGAGCCGATCTTGTCGCGCACGATACACTTCAGGTAATGCGCAAAACGCGAGCAGGCGAACAGGTAAGGCAGACGTGCGGACAAATTGGCGTTCGCCGTTGCGTCCGGATCGTAATATTCGGAAGGTTTCTGCAGCGACTGAGCGCCAATAAAGGCCGCATAGTCAGTGTTTTTGCGATGCACCAGCGGAATAAAGCCGTTTTTAGCCAGCTCGGCCTCACGACGGTCAGAGATAGCAATTTCGGTTGGGCACTTCATGTCCACGCCGCCATCATCGGTCGGGAAGGTGTGGCACGGAAGATCCTCCACCACGCCGCCGCTTTCTACGCCGCGGATCATGGTGCACCAGCCGTAATGTTTGAATGAACGGTTGATGTTCACCGCCATCGCATAAGCGGCGTTAGACCACACATATTTGCCGTGATCGGCCCCGTCGGTGGTTTCTTCGAAGTTAAAATCATCCACCGGATTGGTATTGATGCCGTAAGGCAAACGCGCCAGGAAGCGCGGCATCGCCAGGCCGATGTAACGAGAATCTTCCGACTGGCGCAGCGAGTTCCAGGCCGCATATTCCAGGTTTTGGGTGAAGATTTTCGTCAGATCGCGCGGGTTAGCCAGTTCCTGCCAGGAATCCATCTGCATAACGGACGGCGCCGCGCCGGTAATAAATGGCATATGGGCAGAAGCCGCCACTTTACCGATGGACGAGAGCAGATCTACGTCCGGCGCGCTGTGGTCGAAATGGTAATCCGCCACCAGGCAGCCGTAGGGCTCGCCACCAAGCTGGCCATACTCTTCTTCGTAAATTTGCTTGAACAGCGGGCTCTGATCCCAGGCAATCCCTTTGTAACGCTTCATGTTGCGGCGCAGATCGTTTTTAGAGATATCCATAAAGCGCAGTTTCAGCTTTTCATCCGTCTCCGTGTTGTAGACGAGATAATGCAAACCGCGCCATGCGCTTTCGAGGCGCTGAAACTCTTCGTGATGCAGGATCAGGTTGATCTGCTCGGAGAGTTTCATGTCGATCTCGGCGATGATCGCGGCAATGTTTTTATAGGCGTCATCGGCCATGGTGATCGAGGTGCTTAGCGCCTGCTCAGCCAGGGTTTTTACGGCAATTTCGACCGCGGTTTTCGCCTGATCGGACTTTGGCTTAAATTCACGGGTCAGCAAAGCGTTAAAGTCGCTTTGGGTGGCGGCCTGCGGGGCTGCCTGTTTATTTGTTTCTGCTTGAGTAGCCATTATTATCTCTCTTCATCACTTTTGGGACGCGGCTTCATCAGCCTGTTTTGGCTTTGGCGACGAAGCCAGCGTGTTCAGCAGCGACTTATCGTTCAACACTTTCATGACCAGGCTTTCCGCCCCGGCTTTACCGTCCATATAGGTTTGCAGGTTGGCAAGCTGGGTTCTGGCTTCAAGCAGCTGGGATAACGAATCGACTTTGCGGGCAATGGCGTCGGGGGCAAAATCGTCCATGCTGTCAAAGGTCATATCAACCATCAGCTGCCCTTCGCCCGTCAGGGTATTCGGGACTGCAAACGCCACGCGCGGGCGCATAGCCTTCATACGCTCGTCAAAGTTATCGATGTCGATGCTGAGGAACTTTCTGTCGGCGACCGGGGGAAGCGGCTCAAGTGGCTTGCCGGACAGGTCCGCCAGAACGCCCATAACAAACGGCAGTTCAATCTTCTTTTCACTGCCATAAATTTCCACGTCGTACTCAATCTGTACGCGCGGAGCACGGTTTCGTGCGATGAATTTTTGCGAGTTGCTTTTGCTCATAGTAGTCAATACTCTTTAATAACCGTTTATGGATAAACCGTCGCTTGTCGGATGGTCAACGTTCAAATAATCAGCAAGCCTCCCTGTTATTTATAAACAAGCTCGACCCCCGCCACGGCGTGAACCTGGCCCGCGGTGACGGTCGAGTTCCCTTTTGCGTAATAGCTCGCTGTAAATCTGTGGCTCAATGGTTCGGCCGTGGCGGAAATAACGTAATCCTGCCCTGAATCAGCACTATCAATAATGACCTGCGAACTATTTTCTTTACGCAATCTAATTTGAACGCCGCGGCTTAAGTCCGTTCCGCTGCTATTCACTAAGTTTCCCGTTTCGGTATCAGCTGCAGAAATGGTGCTATTAAAAAATACCGTTATCGTTCTGCTGGCCGGGCAATCCTTGAGCGTAATATCGAACGGAACGCTGCCGGCCTCATTGCCGTCGCGGCTAAGCGAGGCTACGGCGACACGTGGGAGCGTCACAATTTCATTGCTGCTGGCGTTATTGATCGCCACACTGCAGGTTTCATCGGTGTAATTACCGGTAAAGAAAACATCTATCGAACAATTCGTTGAGCAGGCGTTCGCCGCGGCGAAAAACTGAGCGCCCACCAGGGCCGCGTAGCACAGGCCACGGAAAGTGCCTCGGCCGCCGGCAAGAGTATTCATCAATGACATAAGACCTCTACCTGAGTAATAGAGCCACGCGCGCCCTTCATTTTATTTGCAATATTGCTATCGGAATAAATAGTGCAAAGTCGCTGACCGGAAGCACTTTTTAAATACAGATTATTTTTCTCAGCCTGCCAGCCACGAATAAAGGCCATGCCTCCCTGGCCAATAATGCCGAGGCTGGCGTCACGCTCATCGTAAACATCCATCCCGATTGGCAGCGGCTCACCCTTGCTATCTTTCACAATCAGTACGACCGGATCACCGACGAGCGTTTTCACATTCACTTTTACCGCCGCACCCATGCGCGGGATGACCGTGCTCTCGCTTTCCAGGACGTCTACCGTGTCCGGCAGGCCGCGGGTATTCACCGCCACAATATTTTCCCGGTAAGGCGTCAGCGAAGGCACAATGGCAAACCCATTGCCATCAATTTGCGACCCATAGCCATTCAGCATTCTCGCGCCTTTGGCGCCGTCCGCCTCAACGAGGGCAAACGGATAGTCGCCCAGTCGAGGTCCGGCAGTGATCCCGCCCTGATGCGCCACCAGGCTGCCGTTGGCCGAGAACGAGAGCTGGTTCGATTTATTCCCGACGGAGGCCGTTGATCCGAACTGGCCAAACGGCGAGTTGTAGTTCACGTTGCCGTTGAACGCGCTGCGCGTCCCAGCGTTTCTCGCTTTGTTCACGGAAGTCCCGACGCCGTAGCTCAGTTCGTTTTGCTCGCCCTGGCTGCCAATGGCGTTCATCTGTACCGCACTGCCGCCCTGGTTATCGTGGCTGACCGAGGAATAAAGCGAGTTAAACAGCGGTTTGCTGGTCATGCTCGCTCGGCCCAGCGGCACGCTGACGGACAGCATCACGCTATCGATATTCTCCCCGTCGCTGTTATAGGCCCGGGACGCGGACACCGCCCAAGAGAAATAGCGCTCGGATTTGTTGTACGACAGCATGTACTGGCTGGTGGAAGACCTGTCGTCCCAGTAGCTATAGAAGTTGCCGGACAAATTCAGCCTGGCGCCATTCCACAGCGGCTGCCCGACGCTCACGGTAAAGCGCTCTTTGGTCCGGTAATCGACGATAAAATTATCGCTTTTGGCCCCATAGCGATCTAACGCCGCGTCCCTCAGGCTATAAAATCCTTTCGAAGAGTAGCGGTAAGCCGCAAGCGTAACGTCGGTAGACGTCGTATCCAGATATTTACTGAAGCCAACGTTATAGCTATTCCCGGTGGAAACTCTGCCATTACCAAGCTCACTGCGTGCGCGGGTAATATCCATCGAAACCCCGCCCAGCGGCGTGTTGAAGGCATGACCAATCCCCAGCGCGCTGTAGTTATCGGCCAGCTGCCCGCCGCCGTATAGCGTGTACATGTTGCCGATGCCGTACTGGTAAAATCCCTGCGCCAGCCCCGGCTCTTCTTTCAGCGAGTCATCTTTCAATTTGCCCACGGTGACGCCGAAGCGTGATACGCCATCGTGAAGCAGCATCGGCGGTGAGGAAAACGGTACGATCTGGGTTCTCTGGCGCCCGTCAGCCTCGGTTACGGTAACCTGCAGATCGCCGCCATAGCCCATAGCCCCGATATCGCTCAGTTCAAACGCGCCAGGTGGCACGGTCGTTTCATACAGGACCTGCCCTCGCTGCCTGACCTGAACTTTGGCGTTGGTCTCCGCAAAGCCACGCACCAGCGGGGTGTAATAGCGAAGCCCATCCGGCAGCATACGATCGTCGGACTGGAGCTGGACGCCTCTCACCGTCATGCTGTCAAACAGATCGCCGCTGGTTGTGCTGTCGCCCAGCGTGAGCTGGCTTTTTAACACCGGGATATCGCGCTGAAGATACGTAAACAGGGACTGGCTGTGGGACGATTGATCGTTGCTCCAGCTGGTATTGAACCGTTTACGCAGCCGCCAGTCGAAAAAGTTAAGGCCCGCCAGCATGCCAAGATTACCGCTTACGGAATGCCCGTCTTTGCTGTCAAACCGGTTGTTAGTCTGCTGCACATAGACGTTGGAGTTGTAATCCAACAATCCAATGGGTACGCCAGAATCCCACGTATTGGGGTCGGTATAACCCCTTGGGTACTGAACCGTGGAGGCCTGGGGAACCGTCAAATCGAGATAGAAGTCGCCGGGCTGATAGCTGGCGCTGGCTCCGTCAACCCAGCGGTCAAGCGTGGCGCACTGTTTGTCTCCGTCATCTCCGGCGGTATGCGCCGCGCCGTCGAGCGGGTTATGTGACACTTTAATGCCCATTCGACCCAGCTGCTCCTGGCTAAAACAGGGCACAGCCCCGACGCTGCCGTTTACGTCCTTGAACAGAACCTTGTACTGGCCCCGCCCTTCTCCATTGACCGCAACCTGTACGCTGTATTCTCCGGCTGGTGCAGGGTTTCCTTCAAAATACCGAGAGACATCAACGCTCTGCCCATGGATAAAGGCGCTGTTAAATTTCACGCTTTCCGGGCGAGAACTCTGTTCATTTCTGGTCGGCAGGCTGGCGGTATTTCCCTGAGCCAGTACGGAAAAGCTAGCTCCTAAAGAAGCCATAAGGATATGGCGAACAGCAAACGCGACTTTCGATTCGCGCGTGACTCGTCGTGCATATTTCTTGCTTTCTTTTAGTCTCACGTCCCTGACTCCCTGACCACAAAGCGTGGCTATCCGGCCTTAAATAAAAAGCATTTCTGGCTCAGTTGAAAAACCGATGAAATTTATTGCGACTTTCTTTCTATTGTTAAGGTATTTCCCGAGGCGGGAATTAAGCGATATTCAATTACGCTGCCATAATCATTAATGACACGAACGACTGCACCGCTAATAGCCCCCGATACAGAACCTTTATTTTCTGGTAAAAACACTTTGCTGCTAAAGGGCGCGATCATATCCACTGCCAATGGCTGTTTTACCGTCCCGGACATCAGCGATGCGCTATCAAAAGAGAAATGGTAAGGCGTAGGATTGTTCACTTTTATGCCTTTTCCTGCCCCCAGGTTTTCCCAGGTCAGTTTACCAATCTCCTGAGAGCTGCTGCTCTTCAAGACCGACGGACGGTAAAATATTTTAATTCGGGTGCGGAAGGCCAACTCCAGATGGTCCGTTTCTTTGGCCCCCTCTTTCATTGGCGGGATCTCTAACATATTGAACCAAAATACAGATTCGCGATCCTGAGGCAGATTCATGCCATTGTATATCAGACGGATACTTTGCCCTTTGCCCGGATCAACACGATACACGGGCGGCGTAGTGGTAAAAGGAACTTTTATCTTATTAATGTCGTCATTTTTACCACCATCATCGACCCAAACCTGTACCAGCAAAGGCGACGGGCCTTTATTTGTCGTACGCACCGTCTGCTCTCTTTCACCGCCGGGAAATATAATCCGGGTACCGGATATCGTCATCCCAGAAAACGCCGACTGGGAGACGGCCAGCAGGAGAATAAATAAAGCTGTCAGTTTTGAGAATATTGCATATTGATATTTCATAGCACGGCCCTGCGCGTATAACATCTACCTGATAATGAAAGCAGGTTTTAAGAATGGGGCGATTGCTCGCCCCGCACTTCATTTAGAAGCAAACCTGTTATGGGTATGCCAGGGTGTAGCTAGCTTTCGCCTGAACCAAACCTGCGGTAGTGGCATCGGTCGCATAGTAACCACCGTAGTAACGCATAGTCGCTTTACCGCCAGTTACAGGGGCCGGAGCACCGGTTTCGCCCAGCTTCAGCTGCTGCTCGTCGGAGTTGTACAGACGAACTTCAACTTTGGTTGCGGCACCGGTGGTCGCGCTGTTGGTCAGGTTACCGGTCTGGCTGTTTACGCCGCTGCTGCCGACGGCTTCGAAGTGCGCAGCCACCTGAGTGATGCCGGTAGGGCAGTTTTCAACGTTCAGATCAAAACCTTTAGAACCCGCGGTTGTGCCGGAGGCATTCAGGGTCTGGATAGACACCTTTGGCAGCTGAACCTGGCGATCGACAGAATCGCTGGCGATGGTGCAAGTTTCGGCAATCAGTTGACCGTTGAAGGTGACGGTGCCCTGCGTTTCATTCGCCGCCAGAGCAGAAGTTGATACCGCAGCCAAAGCCATGGCGCACAGCGTCATTTTAAAATTGCGCATGATATAATTCCCTATATTTCAGTAAGTAAAAACTTTATAAACAGTAGATACATAATTCCTGGTGCAACTTTCTTAAATTACGTCGTCGGCAATTCCTCCGTTTGATGGATAAGTTCAATGCCTTTCTCATGTGAATAAGCCACACGCATGGCCACATTTTTATTTTGTGTAGCAGCTGCGCCAGTCGAATTTAAGATAGCTACGCCAACTTTCGGCAAAATGTTTTTCTCAATAAAGCGGATTAGCATCCTTGCCCCGGTTTCCGCCACCGGGCACTGCTCCACAACGTGCTGCACCAGTTCTTCGCTGAAGCTTAATTCAAGGTCATAATTCGCCTTAGCACGTTCGGCAATACGATTAAGATGAATATTAACAATGCGCTGGAGTGAAGACGTTGCCAGCGGTAAATAAGGTATTACGGTAACTCGACCTAAAAATGCTGCCGGGAAGACTTTCAGCAAAGCAGGCTGAATAACCTTCAGCAAACTTTCTTCGCCCGGCATGGTTTCAGGATCCGCACAAGCACTGCTAATAATGTCGCTCCCCGTATTACTTGTTAGCAATATAATGGTATTACGGAAGTCGATTTGCCGGCCTTCACCGTCTTCCATCGATCCTTTATCAAAGACTTGGAAAAACAATTCGTGCACGTCTGAGTGCGCCTTTTCCACTTCATCCAGCAGAATGACGCTGTAGGGTTTACGCCTGACGGCCTCGGTTAATACGCCCCCCTCGCCGTAGCCCACGTAGCCCGGAGGTGAGCCCTTCAGGGAAGAGACGGTGTGGGCTTCCTGGTATTCGCTCATGTTAATGGTGATAAGGTTTTGCTCACCGCCATACAGCTGGCTGGCAATGGCCAAAGCCGTTTCGGTTTTCCCCACCCCGGAAGGCCCCACAAGCATAAAGACGCCAAACGGTTTTTTCGGATCCGCCAGCCCTGCGCGAGCGGTCTGAATGCTCTGGCTCAGGCAGTCCAGCGCGTACTGCTGCCCGATAACGCGCTCGGCCAAACGCTGCGGCAGCTCCATCACCGCGCTGACGTCATCTTTAAGCACCTGCCCGACCGGGATCCCCGTCCAGTTCGCCACAATCGAAGCCACCACGTCGGCATTCACTTCGGCCTGCACCAGCGGCTGCTCGCCGCGAATTTCGCTCAGCGTGGTTTCAAGCTCTCCTAAACGCTGCTGCAGATAGGCCACCTTTTCCGTTTCTGATACTTCGGTATCTTCAACCGTGGCCGCAAGAAGTTGCTGACGCGTGTCGATAATGCTGGAGACTAACTCGCATTCCTGGCTCCAGCGGCTGTCCAGAACCTTAGCGTTTTCGGCATGTTCAGAAATCGCGTTCTGGATAGGCTCTCTGCGCTTATCGTCCTCTTTGCCAAAGCCGATGGCTTTTTCCAGCAGCGACAGCTCGGCCTGGGCCGACTCGCTGTGGAACTTCAGCATCTGCAGCTCGGCCGGCGGCGCGTGCTGTGCCACGGCAACCCTGGCACAGGCGGTATCCAGCAGGCTAATCGCTTTATCTGGCAGCTGGCGGGCCGGAATATACCGGTGTGAGAGCCTGACGGCGGCGCGAATAGCTTCATCCATGATCCACACGCCGTGATGCTTCTCCAGCACAGGCAGCAGGCCTCGCACCATCGCAATCGCCAGCGCTTCTGACGGTTCTTCAACCTGCAGAACCTGGAAGCGGCGCGTCAGCGCAGGATCTTTCTCAATATGACGCTTAAATTCGCTCCAGGTCGTCGCGCCAATAGTGCGCAGCTGACCACGGGCCAGCATCGGCTTCATCAGGTTCGCGGCGTCGCCGGTTCCGGCGTTACCGCCAGCCCCCACCAGCGTATGAACTTCGTCAATAAACAGGATGACGGGCTCAGCCGAATTGACCGCTTCTTCCAGCACCGCTTTCAGGCGAGCTTCAAACTCACCTTTCATGCTGGCGCCTGCGGAAAGGGCAACCACATCCAGCGTAAGCAGGCGAACCTTTTGCAGGGAAGGTGGCACATCCCCGGCCGCAATCGCCAGAGCAAGCCCCTCCACAACCGCAGTTTTACCTACCCCGGCCTCACCGGTGAGCAGCGGGTTATTCTGGCGACGGCGCAGCAGGATATCGACCATGGTGTTGATCTCTTTATCGCGCCCCAGCACAGGATCAATTTTTCCTTCCCGCGCCAGCGCCGTCAGATCGGTAGAATACTGCGCCAGCCCACCGCCCTGAGCGCTGCCCATTGCGTGGCTGGCTTCGCCAGGCACCCCGGCCTCGTCGGACACCGCTGCGCCACCGGCTAAATCATTTTGTTCCGCCGACTCACGGGTGATGTACCCGAGATCCTTACTTAAATGTTCGAGAGGGATTTTTTCAAACGCCGGAGAGATGGCGAACAGCGCACGGCGCAGCTCCATCGTCGTCAGCAGGGCAATCAGCAAATGGCCGCTGCGGATGCAATTGTTATGGCATTCCAGGCTGGCAAATACCCACGAGCGCTCAATGGCCAGCTCAATGTGATAGGAGAAATCAGAGATAGCGCTGGCCCCGGCAGGCAGGCGAGTCAGCGCCTGAGAAAAATCACGCTCCAGCATTTCCGCATCAAGCTCGAAGTGCCGAATGATGTGCCGAATATCGCTATCCTGCTGCTGATATATCTGGTTTAACCAGTGCACCAGTTCAACATAAGGGTTACCGCGTAATTTACACAGCGTTGTGGCGCTCTCTACGCCTTTAAACAAGATGGTATTTAGCTTACCGAATAGGTTTTTTCTGGTTATCGCCACGATAAAACTCGCCCTGTTTTAATTCGATTATTCGATTATTTTATTCATCCACTTATCCACGTGGATCAGAGAGCCGAAACAACGCATTAAGCGCATTACGGAACGTTACCTGTAGGGCATAGTAATTAACAAAAATTAAAATAAAAACCCTTGCTGGCCAACATCACGGGTTTTAAGAATTACGCCCGAAAGCCATTCTTAAATTCTCTAAAACGCATGATGCAGGCATACGAAAACTTAACGTTTACTTTTAGAATCGGGTTCATAAACAGAAGAACGCCTCCGACAAAAAAGATTTTTTCTGTCTTCAAATATTTATCTCCAGCATGGCAAAAACATATTTGCTGTAATAATTGACAGGGTGACAAGTGGAACACAACTTTCTGGATTACTACAACCGGGAGCTAACTTTCGTCAGAGAAATGGCGCAAGAGTTCGCCGAACGTCATCCCAAGATTGCCGGGCGCCTGGGGATGAACGGCATTGAGATTGCCGATCCTTACGTTGAGCGTTTAATCGAGGCGTTTTGCTTCTTATCCGCCAGAACGCAGATAAAGCTGGACGCTGAGTTTCCCAAATTTACCCAGCGCCTGCTGGACATTGTCTATCCAAACTATAACTCCCCAACCCCCTCGATGGGGGTGGTGCAGCTGGAGCCTAATCTTAGCGAGGGCGATCTCACCCAGGGTTACAGGATCCCAAAACAAAGCGCCTTTTATAGCCGTATTTTGCCCGGTGAGATGACCCGCTGCGAGTTCAGAAATAACCAGGATGTGACGCTTTGGCCGCTGGAAATTGCCGAGGTACGCCTGACCTCAATCCCCCCGGATATCCCTAACCTTGAACATTACCGCATCAAGCATCATCAATTAAAAGGTGCTTTGCGAATTAAACTTAAGCTGCAGGGAGAGCTGGTCTTTTCTGAACTGAAGGGGCTGAATGAACTGCCGATATATATCCAGGGCGATGAGCGTATCGTTTCTCATACGTTCGAACTGCTTCACGGCAGCCACGTTGCGATGGTGGTTCGCAGCGGAGAACGGGAAAAAAACCGTTATCATGTCATCAATGAACAGGCGCTGAAATTTGAAGGCATGGCGCCAGATCAGAGCTTATTGCCGCTACAGTGGAATATGTTTCATGGTCATACGCTGATTCAGGAATATATTTCCTGCCGTGAAAGGTTTTATTTTTTCTCACTCACGCAGCTGGCTGAATCCTTTGCGGATAATAACACCAATGAAGTAGAGATAATTATCCTGTTGAATAAGTTACCGCAGGATTTAGTCGCCCACCTGGACGCATCGCGCTTTCTGCTGTTTTGCACGCCCGTCATTAACCTTTTCCCTAAACGTGTCGACAGGATTGAGGTCAACCGGGCGCTCAATAACTTTCATATCGTGCCGGACCGCAGCCGTCCTCTCGACTATGAGGTGTTCTCGGTCAATAAAGTGTTTGGTCTGCAGGCCGAAACCAGCGAAGAGCTGACCTTTAACCCGCTCTATCAGACCCGCCATAGCGATACCGGCAACTTTGGCCGCTATTTTTCCGTCAACCGCACGGTGAGAACCAAAGAGTCCAGCAGCCGAAAATACGATACCCGCACGCCCTACAGCGGGACTGAAATCTTCATCTCGCTGGTTGATCAGCAAGAAGCGCCTTACGGCGAGCATATTCGCTATCTGCTGGTCGATGCGATGGTCACCAATCGTGATTTGCCCCGCCTGCTGACCAGCAGCGGCAGCCTCGATCTGACAATGTCGGACTCGGTTCCCATTCACGGCGCGCGCTTTGTCAGTTCTCCCAGCGCGCCCCGCTCACCGTTTGCTCTCGGCGAAACGGCCTGGCGCCTGATTCGTCAGCTGAGCTTCAACTATCTGCCGCTGTCGGATATGGACCATGCTCAAGGGGGCGAGGCGCTTCGTAATATGCTGCGGCTGTTCACTACCGCATCCGATCTGGAGTCCATGGCGCAAATTAACAGTCTCGTGGGCTGCCAGACCCGCCCGGTGGTTCGCCGCCTCTCGGATGAGGGGCTGTTGGTTTACGGGCGCGGCGTGAACTGTAGCCTGACGGTTGACGAAGAAGGTTTCTCCGGGGTCAGCCCTTATCTGTTTGGGCTGATTATGGAGAACTATTTGTCGCGGCATGCCGCCATCAATATTTTTACCGAAACTGAGCTGCACTCCATGCAGCGAGGCCTGGTCGCCCGCTGGAAAGCGCGCCCGGGCAGGCGAGGCGCGCTATGACCCTCCCGAAGTTGCCGCAGGCCTCGTCATTACCGCCAGGGCTGGAAAACTGGTTCGATCCCAGCGCCCCCTGGGATGCGGGATTTATCAGCATTATGCGGGCTATTGCCGCACGCACGCCGTCTCTGCCGCCGCCGGGTAAGGCCGCGCTCCCCTCTCAGGAGCGCTTCAGGCTCGGCCAGATCTCCAGCATGGCCTTCTCCCCTCGAGAGATAGCGGCCATCCATCAGCAGGACGACAAAATCAAACTGCAGCTTTTTGGGCTGGGGATCTGGGGCGCTCAGGGGGCAATGCCGCTGCACCTCTCTGAGCTGGCTTATTCCCGCTACGAACAGCACGACCCGACGCTGATTGATTTCGTGGATATCTTCCACCACCGGGCGCTGAGCCAGTTTTATCGGGCCTGGTTCTTATCGCAGGACACCGCCTCGCTCGATCGTAAAGAAGACGAGCGTTTTTCATTTTACGTGGGCAGCCTGGTGGGACTGGATCCCTCCGAGCTCGATCCCGCCCCGCTGCCGATTCACGCCCGCCTTGCGTCATCCGCTCACCTGATTCGAGAAGCACGCAACCCTGATGGCCTGCTAGGCGCCATGGAGTACTACTTCCAGGTTCCGGTGCAGATGGAAGAGTTTGAGCTGCAGTGGATTTTCCTTGAGGGCAAAGATCAGACCGCTTTGGGCGACGACCGCTACGCCGCGCTGCTGGGCGACGGGGCCATCCTCGGTAATACCGTCCTCGACCGGCAGCATAAATTCAAGCTGATGATGGGCCCGCTCACGCTGGCTCAGTACATGCTGTTCAGCCCCTGGGGCAGCGATATGGCGGTGCTGCGCGAGCTGGTTCGAAGTTTTATCGGCTTTGAGTATGCCTGGGATGTGCAGCTGGTGCTTGCCGCCGATCAGGTGCCCCAGGCCACGTTAGACGGTAGCCACCAGCTGGGTTATGCGAGCTGGCTGGAAAGAGAGGCCAGCGAAACCCCCGTTTTCGGGATGAGCTTTGAGCCCGAGATGTACCGCCGGTAGCCCTTCGCCTGGAAGAGAACGTAACCATGGATGAAAAGACACGCACATGAATCAATACGAAAGCCTGACCTGCTCGGACTATTACCAGTCATTGATGCAGCCCTTTCCGGGCGACTCGCCCTGCGGCGAAGCGCTCGATTACGATCCTGCTTTTATCATGCTGCAGTCGCGCCTGCAGCCAAAGCTTGGGGCCGAATACGGCGACTTCGTTGAAGCCGCTGAGCCGGTGAACTGGACGGAAACCGAACGCGACTGCCAGGCCCTGCTGCAAAAAAGCAAAGATGTTCGCCTGGTGATTATTTTGATGCGCTGCCGCCTGCGTAAGCGCGGGCTGTCTGCGCTGGCCGAAGGCGCGGAGGCGCTGCTTGCCCTGCTACAAAGCTGGCCGGACGACCTGCATCCACAGCTGCTTGACGAAGGGGAGTTCGAGCCAATGCTGCGGGCAAACGCCTTCGCCGAGCTGGAGGATATTGGTGGTCTACTGACGGATCTGCGCAACCAGCCGCTGCCCAAAGCTTCCGGGCTGCAAATTACCGTTAAAGAATTTGAAAAAGCCCACCAACTGCCAAGAGAAGAAGGTGCGCTGTCGGACGAGGCCGTCGCCGCCATCATTCGCGAATGGCACACCAGCGCACGAGAAGAGATTCGCCCGCTAACGCAGGCCCATTACTTTGTGCAGCAGATAAAACAGATCCTGGCGGAGACGCTGGGGCACGAGGCACCTGAACTGCCGCTGTTGTCCGGCATTCTTGGCATGTTTAGCCGCGAGTTTGGCAGCGAAATGCCCGCCAGAGATCTCCCTTTGGAAAAAGCCCCCGAAAGCGTGCCGGAGCCTGTGCCCACGCAGCCCCCTGGTCAGGTAGCCGTCCCGGCTGACGAAGCGGCCTGGCAGCCTCCTGTCCCGGTGCCTCGTCCTGCGCGGCACGAACCGCAAAAAGGGGTTAATACGCGCGCGCAAGCGCTCCAGCGCCTGCAGGAAATCCGCAGTTGGTTTGCCGTGGCAGAGCCAAGCAGCCCGCTGGTGCCGGTGCTGAAATACGCGGAGGAAAGCATAGGCAAGAGCTTCGCCGAGCTGCAAAAAATGTATCCCCCAGAAGTTATCGCAATGCTGAACCAGGAAAAGGAATAAACAATGTTAAGGATACTCACCCTTCTGATTTCCGGGCTGCTGATGTCGCCTGGCGCATGGGCCGTTTGTACGCTGGCGCGCGGGACCCCCACGCCGCTCACCATTGACGCTAAGACAATCATTATTTCCGCTGATGCGCCGGTGAGTACTTCTACGCCAATAGCCCAATATGACAGCCCGACGGTGGGCGGCGCTGGCGTAGGTTATGACGACTGTATTAAGGGAACAGAGTACGGCAAACGCGCCGTGTCGCTGTCCGGGCAGGATACATCCACAAAAATTTATGCGACCAACATTCCGGGCATTGGCATCAAAATGCTGGCGAGCAACGGCTCGGCGTTTGGTAATTTCCCGTCGACCAGTTATCTGACTTTCTCAAATGGCAGCTCGGTTGGTTCACTCGATATTCCACCGCAGTCTTTTTATCGAATTGAGTTTTATAAACTCAGCAATAACCTGCGCCTGGCCAATGCCGCGACGGGGGATACCATCCTGCCCGCCGGACAAATTGGCTACAACTATATCCTGTCAGATAACCCCGCGTCGTTCACCCATAGCCTCTCTATCGGGGAAATGAAAATTATCAGTACCCCGGCCTGTACTGCGGATAACGCTAAAACTATCGACTTTAACGACGTGACGCCCACGCTGCTAAAAGCCGGGGTTACCCGCAGCCTGGACTTCGCCATCGTCTGTAAGAGTGACTATGGATCCTACTCGGCCTCCGCGTCGATGATTACCGATACCCCTACGGCAGACGGCGGTTTTATTCGTATCAAAGACTCTGACGGCAATATGGATCGCTTAAAAATCCGCATCACCGACGGCGACAACAAAATCATGAAAGTCGATGGATCCACCTCTGAATCCTCACGGGTTATCACCAGCCAGGGTCCGGCTGAATTTGCCTGGAAAGCGACGCTGGTCCAGGGCAACGGTACGGCACCTGCCGGTGGCCTGTTCACGGCAAAAGCAGAAATTATTTTTAGTATTCAGTAAGCCAGGGAATAAGGAAATATGGGCAACCCCGCAACAATTTTTATCAGCATTGCCAGTTATCGGGATCCGCAGCTGATCCCGACGCTTCAGGATATGCTGCGCCACGCCAGCCAGCCTGAAAGGCTGCACATTGCCGTGTGCTGGCAGGACGATGAGGATCTCAGCCTCTTTACGCGACACGGCTTCGTCCCCATGGGCAGCCGGCATGTTGCCGGACACGAGGCGTTTATTTTCAGTTTCCAGCAGGCCCGAATCGAACTCATCAGCGTGCACTACTATGCCAGCCAGGGGGCCTGCTGGGCGCGGAGCCTCGCGGAATCGCTATTTGAGGCAGCAGACTATTTTCTGCAAATTGATTCCCACTGCCGGTTTATCCCCGGCTGGGATAACGAAATGATAAGCACGCTGCGCCAGCTAGCGGCGAAATCTCCCCGGCCAGTGCTCTCCTCCTACCCGCCTGCGTTTGTTCCCGGAGAAGACGAAGAAGCCAGTAAAAAACGTTATGTGAGCCGCTTAATCTTCCGGGAGTTCAACCCGCAAGGGCTCCCGATGTTCAGCTCCACGCCTTTTGAGTCTCCCGAACCCGTCAGGGGCAGCTACCTGGCCGGAGGATTTATTTTTACCCGCGGGGACTTCGTAAAAGAGATCCCCAACGACCCACAGATTTTCTTCGCAGGTGAGGAAATAGCCATGGCCGTGCGCGCGTTTAGCCACGGCTACGATATCTACCATCCCCATAAGCCTCTGCTATGGCACTACTATCAGCGCAAAGAGCACAGCAAAGTCTGGGGCGACCACACGAATCAGGCCAAAGAACAGGGCTCCGTTGAGAAGGCCTGGTGGGAGCGCGATGCCGCGTCGAAAAAGCGAGTCAGAACCGTGCTAGGTCTGGAGAGCGAGCCCGAAGGCGGCTTGGCCCCCTATGGGCTGGGAAAGATCAGAACGCTGGAGCAGTTTGAATATCAGGCCGGTATTTGCCTGAAAAACGGCACGGTTTTACCGGAAGTCATGGCCGAGGATAAAGTGAATTTCTTCTCCGACCCGCCCGCCGACCATGCCGAATGGCTACGTCGGCAATATGCCTGGCATAAGAAGACCCTTACGCTGAGCAAGACTGATTATGAAGCAGACAACGGCGACGTAAGCGCACTGCATATCAGCGTCTATACCCAACAGAACGAGTTGTTCCACAGGCAAACGCTCACCCGCAGCGAACTGCATGAACTACGCCAAAAAACGTCCTCGGAAGAGATCTCGCTTCCGGTGGAATTTAAAACCACCAGCCTAAGCAAACCAGGCTCGATCAGGCTGTGCACCTGGTCAGACAGCCTGGGCTGGGGCACCGTCACGGAGAAGACATGGTGAAAAGTGAAGCCCTTTTTTGTCGATTAGTCAGCGTGGATACCCTGTTTTCTTTTGACGGCATTATTCCCTCTGCGCCGGACTTTCAGCTCAGGCTGATCTCGCTGATTGAGCAGTTCAACAAGGCGCTGCTGGTGGAAAACCAGGTGCCTGAAGAAAGCGAGGCGCTGTGCCGGGCGCTGTGTGATTATTTTGATAAGCGCTTGAGCAGCAATGCCCAAAACAACTCTCTGTCCTGGCAACGCTACTCGCTGGTGCAGTATTTCTATGGCTTTGTTGACAGCGAGGAAGCGCTCCCCCTTTCCGCCCGGCTGGATGCCCTGCTCAACGCCGACAGCGAGATCATTTTTCGCTACGCCTGGAAGCTGCTGACGCTGGTGATGCAAATTGAAGGCAGTACCGATGCCCTGGTCTCGCTGCGGGCGGCTAAACGCGCCCGCTATTTTTCACGCGCCCGGGCAGAGACGCCTCCTTCGGAACACGCAACGGCATCCTGGGTGAGCCCGCGGGCCGGGGCGGCAGGATCCCCGCGCTTGATGATCTTCGTCATCGGGCCGTTTGCTGGAAAATGGTTCAGCCAGTCAAACCTGTCATCCGGCAGCGAGCATGGCATCCTGTGGGTGATTGAGGAGAACGCCAACGGCCTGGCCAAACGGATGGCGTATTTAAAGAAAAATAACATCGCCCTTGCTACGATGGCTTATTTCCCGCTGCTTGCCGACGGCTTTGAAAGCAGTAGCATCATGATCGAGCAAATTACCGCCTGGCAATACGCCTTTTCATCCATCCGCCTTTCTGAGCCTTTACCCTGCATGCTGGGGCTCTACACCCGGCTCAGCCAGCAGCGCTCCGCCCACGATCCGGATCGGGCTATCTGGACCGGCGGGCTTGCCGAGCCGCCTTACGGCCACCTCAAGCTTGAGCATCAGTGGGCGAGCCTGCTGGCCGAGCTGGAAGCTAATGACGACGGGAAAGATCTCTACGCCATTCAGCGCCACGCGGTAGCCAGCACGCTGCTTTCCTGGCTGGCTGAAAGCCGTATCATGAACGTGTTACAGACCCTGTTTGACAGCACCCAGCTCGACTTTGCCGGCATCACTCTCGCCGATCACGGCCAGGGATTCACCCGGCATGGGGCCTGGTCCCTGTGGCTTTCAGAGCGATACGGTATTTTGCCCGGCCTGTCGGCTTCTATCGCCCTGCCTCCGCTGCCGGAGATTCCCCTGCCGCCGGTTGAAGAGCCGCCTCCTACCCCCTCTCCTGCGCCGATTCCAGTGCCGGTGGAGATCCCACGCCGCCGACGCTGGCCTAAAGCACTCGCCGCCCTGCTGCTGCTGTGCCTCGCGGGCGGCATTGGCTACGCCATACAGCAGGATGCGGTGGAAATTCGCGGCCAGATTAGCCAGATAAAGCCGCTCCAAAGACTGCTGGGAATAAATGACAAACCCGATGCATCGGCATTCCTGCAGCTCGTGAACAACGCGCCTTTATTTGAGAACGGCAGCAGTAACCTGATGCCGGAAAGCCAGCACATTCTGACGCAGCTGGTGCCTGAGATGGCGCGCAATCCGCTGCAGATGTATCTGATCATCGGCCATTCTGACAACACCGGCTCTGCCACTGTCAACATGGCCCTGTCCACAGAGCGCGCTCGCGTTATCCGCGACTGGCTGGTGGAACACTCGGGCCTGGCCGCCAGCCAGTTTATCGTTGAAGGCGCGGGCAACTCTCGCCCGATAGCCAGTAACGCCACCCAGGAAGGACGCGCGCAAAACCGCCGCGTCGAAATCATTCCGTTATCTATGCAAGACTACAAGGATTGAGAGAGTCGCTTATGAGTAACAAACCTGTGACCTACCCCCTCAATGAGGGCAGTTTCGTGACGTTGAATCCGCAGGAGGATCAGTCGATCAATATCCTTCGCTACATGGATGAGGATCACAATCCCTATAACATCTTGATCAACCGCACCACTCTTGAAGAAGAGCAGACCGTTGATCAGTTCTGTGAAAAACAGTGGGATAAAATGAAACGCTTCGTCCCGGGATTCGAGGTCGAAGGGAAGAACCTCAGGCATGAGATCGGACCTGCCAAACTGCCGGTCCTGCAAACCGCGAATAAGTTTCTCGAGGACGGCACATGGATCCGCCAGGTCTCGTCTATCATTACGCTTCCGGGGCACCCGGTGCTGAACCCGAATAAACGTAAGCTGCTGGTGTTTACCCTGGCCGTAAATAATGATTTCACCGAAGCACAGCGTAAACATTATGTCCGGATTATTAACAGCTTTGTTCCTCTGGAAGCGCCCCTCGGCGAAAGCGAATAACCCTCCCGCTGAAGCATCCCTTCTTTTCGGGGGCTGATGCTTCAGCCCCTTCATTCTTCGCCAAGCTTAAAATGAGCCGTAGCGTTTAATGTCTTCAATTGGCCGTTTAAAATACTCTCGTCTGTCCATGACCGTATTTTCTATATCACTGAGCCCGGGGCGCTGATGCCCGATGCAGGGATATACGCCGTACCAGTTTCCCTGAGCCATCAGTTTTAACCAGTTGGTATCCAGTCCGGCTTTATTGCGCGCTTCGCCCTGCTCCATTCGATAAATGGCCCGAGAATAATTGTGCATCAGCGTTCGATAATAAGGCCTGTTCACCAGATAACTGTTTGCAAGAAAAGCGAACTCGACTTTATAAAAAGCGGAACTCACCTTTTTAATGATGTAATAGCTGGCCGAAAGAAACCCCACATCCCAGTCAGTGTGCGCTAACTCACCCAGAAAAATATTAGCTCTTTCAATAGATTGAGGATCCTCATCGAACACCATATCATCTTCAAGAATCAGGACGTTGTTCCAGCCATTTATTTGCGCCATGATCAGGACATTCAGGTGGGACTTTGCGCAGCCCAGCGCGCCCTCTTCTTCCTCAATGGCCTGAAAATGGATAATTTTTTCTTCCGGGGCCTGAACCTTTTTTAATTCCGCGATAATTTCAGCCTTTCTATCCTGACGTTTCGCCAGATTGATATAGACAATTTTATCAATAAAATCCCAGTTAATTACGCACATATTGAGCCATTCCAAATAATTGCCAGCTTGTATTTTATCGCAAACTCCATGCCCTTATGGGCAACAGGTCTATTTTAGGATTATGGCTTTATTTTTCTTTCAATATATGTCATTGAATCTTTCTCGCCGATAGCCCTGCCGGGGGAGGTTTTTATATTCAGATCAAATTCTGCGCTCACTCAGGAGCGTGAGATTATTTTCATCAAGAGCGTACGGAGTCATCCGCTACTTTTAACAAAAGGCTGAGGAAATTCACGAACGTGGCGGAATGTTGACAGAAAAACACCTGACGTAAGTCCATAAGCCTACTCGGCCAGGCCATACAACTTCCCCCGTCATCTAAGCGTAGCGGGAATTATTACAATACGTACTTCGTTGTACATACCGTTACACAGCAACGCTCATCATCGGGGAAAGGCTGGTATATAGTGCAGCGATGCACAGGGATGATTTGTTGTGTTGATAAAAAATAACAAATTTTAAACAAATGGTAGTCATGTAACCTCAAATTAATAATGAAAATCAAGAATACTCTCTGCCTACATATCCTGATGGCGCTGCTTGCCGTTCTGGTCTTATGCGTTCCGGCCCTGGTGACGGGCTTGTTCACGCCGCTAACATTCCAGCCGCTGATTAAAAGCATGGACGGTACAGCGAAAGAGCAATCACAGAAAATAGCGACAATTTCCCATGCATTACAAGGTAATGCATTATTTTTCCTCGGCGCTTCTGAGGTGTCGACATCGGAAGATGAACATTACGCTGTATATAATTACTTTAATAAGCAATTACATCAGCCGGTGGTGGCTTACGGGGATAGTTATGTCGATAACATCACACAATTCCTGCTGCTCTCACGTTTTAAAAACGATATAAATGCCAACAGTAAAATTGTTCTGCTGTTTGCCCCGGACAGTTTTTATTTTGACACTATTCCTCCGGCTATTTTTGCCGATCATTTCCCGGCCGCTATTTTTAACCCACTGATGGCGGATGAAAAAGCCCGTCCTTTCCTGGTCAATTACTTACACCATATTGATGAAGAGGACATCAGCCATTTAACCCTGGGCGAAATGAAAATATATGGCTGGCGGCCAAAAGTAATTTGGCAGTCTATTAATTATGAGTTTGCTAACTTCTGCACCATGGTAAAAAACCATTGGCTGGCGTGGCTGCGCATTGCGCCTGAACCTCACCGCCCATGGCCCGCTCCCGCTGATAAGTACGCCGCGCCAGACTGGAACGAACAGCTGGCCCATGCCCGCGTATTGAATCAGGTTCGCCAGCAAAGTGCCGCCACCTTGTGGATGGACAAAAGCGTTTATGAAGACGGAAAAACGGCGGAAGAGTGGTACGAAACGCCGGTGGTAAACCGCCAGATGGAAGCCTTCAAGGCCACTATCGATCTGCTCAAATCCCGCCATGCCCAGTTCGTGGTGATCGTCGATCCGCTTAACCCGTGGGCGCTGAAAAACACGCAGAAATTCCAGCCCGTTGACCGCCAGATCAGGGCGTATCTCGAGCAAAACCAGGTGCGCTATTTCGATATGTACGCCCAGCCTTATCAAAATGGCTGGAACTGGGATCGCCTGCATCCCACCGAGCTGGCGTGGGTTGCTATGGACCGCTTTATTGCCGAGAGCTTTACACGATGAAAACTGCCGTTCGCCTGTTTGTGCTTTACCTCTTGCTGGCTATCACGGTGATCGCATGGTCTTCCGTGGACGACAGCATGAGTATCAAAGTGCATTTTGAATATCAAAAATTCTGAAGGATGAATGATGTATAGCTCCGGGGCATTTTTTTTCTTTCTGTTTTCATCGGCGCTGCTGTTTGCGCTGGTTAACCGCGTATTGCATTACCGGCTGACTTATTTGGCGGCATTCTCCGTGCTCGCGGCGCTGGCCTGGGGATATATTTTCCAGGGGGATTACCTGGTTCCGGTGGCGGTATTCTTTGCGTTTTATCTTCTCGTCACCCTGAAAGAGAAAGGTTGGTTAAAAACCTGGCAAGCGGTCACCCTGACGCTGCTGCCGCTATTGCTGGTGAAGTTACACCTGAATAATCACTGGGGCATGATTGGCCTGTCGTTTATGACTTTCCGCGCCATTGACGTGCTGCTTTACCGCAGCAAAAAAGATGGCCAGAACTTTTTGCATTACTTCTGCTATCTGTTTATGCCGTTTATTATTCTTGCGGGCCCGATGTACCGCTGGAGAACCTGGGTCGGCGATATTAATAAGCCGGTATTCAGGCTGACCCGCGAACAGTTTTTACTGGCCGTGGAGCAAATCGTCACCGGCGTCGTGCAGAAGTTTTTGTTTGCGATGCTTATCGACAATCTGGTGATTGAGTCCTGGAGCCACCGGCCGTTCACGCTCACCGTCGGCGTGGTGATGTCGGTCGCCTACAGCGCCTATCTCTACTTTGATTTTGCGGGCTACAGCAACATGGCTATCGGCGCCGGGCGGCTGTTTGGCCTGAATATTCCGGCCAACTTCAATATGCCGATTCTGGCCAAAAACCCGCAGGACTTCTGGCGCCGGTTCCACATCAGCCTGTCTGAGTGGCTGCGCGACGTGGTCTTTATGCCAATTTACATGAATCTGATGAAGCTCGATTTCTTCCGTCAAAACAAAACCCTGGCACAGAACGTGGGCATCTTCTGCACGCTCTTTTGCATGGGGGCCTGGAACGGGCTTGAACGACACTACGTCATCAGCGGCGCGCTGTTCGGCGCCATTTCCGTTGCCCATAACATGCTGCTTTGGTCAGCCAAACGTAGCCCGGCCTTGAGTAACGGCTTACGCCATCCGGTTATCGCGTTTTTTGGACGAATTCTGACGCTGGCTAGCGCCGCGGTCTCCCTCTACATCTTTAGTGGAATGTCACCTCTATGAACCTTCATCCAGAGCTTCAGGAACTGCAGGATTTTCTGCGTGCGGCATTACTTGACCCCGCGCGTCCAAACCAGTTAGCCGTCAGCGGCAGCGATACCGCCCTGACCTGGCAACAGCTTTCCGTCGCTGCAACCGACTGGGCGCAGCGCTACGCGCAGTGCGAACAACCCGCCGGCACGCCGGTGGTTTTATACGGGCATCAGCAGGCCGAATTTGCCGTGGCAATTTACAGTTGCCTGCTGCACAACATCCCGTATATTCCGGTGGACTGCATCTACCCGCAGGAGCGACTGAAAGAGATCTGCCAGCTTGCCAGCGCCCCTTATTACTACGACGTCGTGGCGAAGCAGTTTGTGGCGACCGGCGAAACCGGCAGCGTGCTGGCCGAGCCCGATCTGGCTTACATCATGTTTACCTCAGGCAGCACCGGGAAACCGAAAGGCGTGCAGATTGGCCGCGAGAGCCTATGGCACTTCATGAAGTGGGTGCGCAATGACTTTGCGCTGCCGGACGTGCCGGTATTAATGAACCACGCGGTGTTCAGCTTCGACCTGTCTCTTATTCCTTTGCTGGCGAATCTCGCCACCGGCGGACACATCGTGCTGAACGCCAAGGAAGATATTGCCGCTGAAAACTGGCTCGATCGCCTGAAAACCAACGAAGTTTCGGCCTGGGTTTCCACGCCCTCTTTTGCCTACCAGAAGCTGCTTTCCCCGCAGTTCAGCGCCGAGTATTTGCCCACGCTGAGCGTGTTTGTGTTTATTGGTGAAGTGCTGAACAAAGCGCTGGTCAGGCAACTGCGCCGCCGTTTCCCACAGGCCAAAATCCTGAACTCCTATGGCCCAACGGAAGCTACCATCGCCACCACGGTGATTGAAATTACCGACGAGATCCTGCACAGCGAAAACGATGTGCTGCCGGTGGGCACCATGATGCCGGAATCCCACATGGAGATTACCTCCGAAGGTGAGCTGATTATCTGGGGGAAAAACGTCATGCGCGGTTATCTCGGCCTGCCGCAGGAAAACGCCGCGAAATTGCTGCGCCGCGAAAGCGAGCAATACCGCGGCTATCGCACCGGCGATCTCGGCTACGAAGACGGGCTGCTGTATTGCCAGGGCCGTAACGACAGCCAGATCAAGCTGAACGGTTACCGCATTGAAATCAACGAAATTGAAAACCGCCTACTGGCGATGTCCGGTATTAGCGAAGCCGTGGTACTGCCGCTGATGAAGTCCGGCGGCGGCGTGCTGCGTATTGCAGCGTTCTGCGTCACTGGCCTTGCCCCGGAGGCGATCAAGACTTCGCTCGCGAAGGTGATCCCGCCTTATATGGTGCCTTCACAAATCATTATTAAAGACGCTTTGCCGCTGAACCCTAACGGCAAAATCGACCGCAAGCTGCTGGATACCCAGGCTCGCACGAATTAATGACCCAGGAAAATAAGATGGAACAAGAAATTCTCGCCCTGTTTGAAAAAGTGTTATCCCGCAAGGTCGGTTTTAACGATGAACTGATCGAGTCCGACATTCTCGACTCTATTCTGGCCGTTGATTTGGTGCTGGAAGTGCAGGACGTGTACGGCTGCATGATCCCGCCGACGGAAGTCGCCACCGTGCTGAAAACCCCGGCGGATCTGGCGCGTTATATTGAAGAGAATCGCTAGTCACGGGCATTAGCGGTCTCACTCAAACATACGGGAACAGTTCTGCCCCTCTCCCTTCCAGGGAGAGGAGTAGGATAAAAGCGCTGATTCAGGCTATAGGCTGCACCGTCTCTCTTTTTTTCAAAGCAGCAATCATTTGCCGCAGTTCAAACTTGAAAACGGGCTGAGAGATACCGAACCCCTGAAAGAGATGCACCCCGGATGCCAGCAGCAGCCTTAATTTCTCGCGGCTATCAATCCCCTCGGCAACGCAGTAACTTCCCGTTAATTCACAGTAGTACGCCAGGCTTTTGATCAGCGCCAGCGCGTGAGGTTCATACTGCGCGTCGGCCACGACTTTGCGATCCAGTTTGTAATCGTTGAACCGCACCGCCCGCACCGGGAAATAAACGCTGCTCTGCGAAAAGCAATCATCAAGCATCACCCGGTATCCCTGGTGCTGAAGCTGGGTAATAAAGAACCGGCTCTCCTGATGCTGATTCAAATTCAGATCTTCTGATATTTCCAGCACCAGCCTGTCCGTCCAGAATGGATTTATCAGCCGGGTACTCAGACGTTTAATAATGCCGAACAGACTTTCACTGTTTGAAACCGCGGCCGGAATATTCACCGCGAAATAATACTCCCCCTGGTACTGATTAATGCCGCCCACCGCCTCTTGCAGCATAAAGGCCGTTAACAGCCGCCACGTATAGCTGGAGCGGATCTGCGGCAGAAACTCTGCGGGCTGTAGGGTTTGCCCATTTCGATGCCAGCGGGCCAGGATTTCTAACCCTTTCAGCTGCAGCCCACCGTTCACAATAGGCTGGAATACCGGGTAAATCTGGCGGTTGTGGATGGCATAAACCAGCTCCCTTTCAAACGGTGAAAGGGCAGCCAGCATCCCCGCTGAGTCTCCTTTTTTCTGCTTATTACTCGCCATCGGCGCCTTCTCATGCAGCAGCGGATGAACCATTTTTTTTAACCCGGATATTCGCTGCACATACAGCGTCTTATGGCTGACGCCGCGCTGTTTCGCCTGCTCCTGAATCGTCTGCCCGGCCAGAGAGTCCACCAGCACATCCAGCTCTTTTCGGGTCAAACCGTCTGGCCGGATCTGGCTCACCAGCTCCTCTTCAAGGCCGTGTTTTTTGAGACTGACGCTGTTATCCCAGTCCCCGCGCAGCAGCGCGGCCAGGCTGGCGCAGGGCAGATCGGACGGCATCACCCGCACGCCGCCAAGATAACCGTCTTTTTTCACTAATTTCTGTAGCGAACGCCAGATCCATGAGGCTGAACTTCGGCTCAAAATGAGCATGGGGAGCTGGCCATCATGTCGATCGAGCAGTTGCGCCACCTGCCGCAAGACGACAAGCAGCCAGTAGGGCCGATCGGGCAGATAGACCACAAACCGCGCCCCACTCTCTTCCTGCGATCTTTCTTCCCCCAAGCCTGGGAAAAATACCGTGCGGGTTTGACTTGCTGATAACAAATTCGCCAGCCCGCACGCCATCATGTTGCAGGGCGAGAGAATGTAGGTCACACGCTCGCTCGCCTCTGCGGATGTGCCGCTACTGGTAAACAAACGTCACCCCGATTATCGACTGTACATTGCCCGCCGTAACCTGCCCGGTGGTTCGCGCGTAGGTCGCCGTTAGCCCCAGATCAATCGGGGTCGTCCCAACCGTTCCCAAAGAAACGGTGTTGGCCCCCCCGCTCTTTATGGCAGTACCGTTCCGCAGCAATTGAACCCCAATCCCCTGGGCTGGCGAGCTGGCAGACGTATTGGTGAAAATGGAGTTATCGCTGCCCAGCGTGTTGCCTGACAAAAAGTAACCAATTCTCTGGTTTTGCGCGCAGCGCACGGTGACAGGCGCAGGTGCCGTGCCAGGGTAATCCGGCAGATTTACCGTCACGTTACGGGCGGACACGTCACAGCCACCGGTGGGCACCACGACATCGTTGTTGGCGTAGATATTCCAGTTGATTACCTGGCGATTTCCGTTAATGGAGTCTTCTTTTTCCAGAATAAGCTGGGCAATCATGGTGTTGGCTTTAACTACCACGCCACTGGCGGTGCTGACGGGCGTTAAATACAGCACGGCCTGCCAGCCACGATAATCGCCCCAGGTGTGGTTTACCCAGGCGGTTTCCGTTGTGGTTGGGAAAGGATATTGCACCCCGAAATAGCCTAATGATCCTCTGAAAGCGGCGAGCACGCCCTGATACGCGGAGCCGGACTTGATCCTTACCGGATCGGTATATTGAGCTGGGGCATCGTTTTTGCACTGAATCGACTGGGAAAGATCGACCACTAAGTTTTGCCCTGTCGAAATGGACGGCACAAGATTAACCTTGACGTTCACGGTGCCGGAGCCGCTGATGGATGTCCCCAGTGACTGGCAGGTAAACGCCTGGCTGGTGGTTGACCACCCCAGACCGGCCACCGTGGCCAATAACGCGATGACTTTTTTCATTGCATCCTCCTTGCGATCAGGACCAGGTGTAGGTGACATTGATCACCGCCTGAATGGTTCCCTGGGTAGTCCCGCCGTTGACCGTTATCGCCCTGACCTGCAGAGGAAAACTCGCCCCCTGGCTGCCGGCATCGACCTGAACAGTTTTATTGGCGCCGTTATTCAACGTCGCGCCGCCGTTGTCCTGCAGCTGGAGCTGGAGATTACGCGCCGTGCCCTGGTTGGCGTAATACCCCGTGGCATCCGCCGTGCCGCTGAACGTCGCGGTCACTTTAGAGGTCCCGACCGGGCAGTTGGTCAAACTCAGGACAACATCATGCCAGGCGGATGAGGCGCCGGCCTGCACCAGGCTAAAGGTATAGAGATCGCCCAGATCGACCGTGGCCGTTGGGGTCGAGATCGTGCAGGGCTTCGCCACTACCCTGCCGTTCACGGTAATCGTGACGTCATCCGCCTTCGCCGTGGCAGAGAGCACCAGCAGTACTCCGGCAAGCGCTCTCCCGGGTAGAATCCATTTCATGTCCGCCTCCGGTTACTGAAATTCAAGTGTGAATACTGCGGTCGCATTTACGTGACCGGCGGTGACCGGCAGCTGCGTTGCCATCAGGCGGGCATAAAAACCCAATACGTTGGTCTGGCCGGGTACCAGCGTGGTCCACTGAATAGCCGACGATCCCGCGTTGATCGGCATCGGCGTCCGGGCATTGTCCAGGATTTGGATCCCCATGCCTGCCGCCGCCGATACACCGCTGTCCAGCTTTAATAAACTGGTGTTGATGCTATCCGCCACGCCGGTAAACCCGACTTTCACCGCGGTAGCCAGGCCGCCACATGGGGAAAGCACGATGCGAAAAGGCACCAGCGGCGTGGTGGCTCCCACCGCAGAAAACTGTTTGGCAGAGTTATTCATCAGATCGACGGTGAAATCTTTTGACTCCGCCGCAACCGAGCAGGCGTTGTCCCGGACATTGCCGCTAATAGTAATCGTGCTGTCTGCCGCTTCAGCAGCAGCGGCGAACAGTGACAGGGCGATGCCGACGATATAAAGAGATTTAGTCATGCTTATTCCTTAGCGACACAGTGCCGAAAGCGAGCTCAGCATCTGCTTCTGGCTCTCTTCACCCAGACGGTAGTCCGCCACGCAGCTGGCACCCGGTCCGTCTCCCCATTTGGCTAACACCTTGCCCACCAGCGGCATTCCGCTCAGGTACACCTGCCCGCCGTCGGCCACAATACTGCTCACCTGCAGGCCTTCGGCGGTCACAACCGCCCCGAAAGGCACCGGCTTGCCGTTGTGGGTCAGCGTCATGAGCATTTTCACCCCAACCTGTGGCTTGAATTCCGCGCGCACCACGGCGCCGTGGGTTGGCACCACGTTGGCGACCGCATCCTGAAGATCTACGTTGTCGGCCAGCGTGTTGGTATCCAGCGCGATCCTGTTTTCACGGTAGTCGCTGGCATACGGGAGCACGGCATAACCGCGCCAGTCAGTACGCACGCCGGTTTGGTTTTCGACTTTGACGTCCCCGGCTCCGGGGGCTTTCACCAGCACGACCGTGCTATTCAGCGGCTGGCTGAAGGTCACACCATCCGCATGCGCCAGTACGCCACCGCTCGCGCCGTAGTAAACCTGTTTCATGCCGTCGCTGCGGCTATAGCCCACGTTCGCGTTGCCATATCCGCCGCGATAGTTCAGTGCGGCATAACCTGTACTGTTGCTATTCCCGTGCCCGCCGCCCGCGTAGCCGGTCTGCACGCTATAGCTCAGGTTATTGTCCTCCAGCAGCGTGCCGTACAGCCCGGCCAGGTTGGTCATCCGGCCATTAAGATCGTGCGATGCGCTGTAGCTGGCGTTGGCATTACGCCAGACGGATTTGCTGTCGGAACGCAGCCAGTGGCTTAACGGGATATTGACGTTTACCGCCAGCATCTGGTCACGCCCTTCCTGCCAGGCGTTTTTCGTCAGGCTGTAGCTGACCGTCCAGTTGATGTCATCCACGGCGGTGTTCAACCCCACCTGCATCTGCTCGTCGGCGCTGCTGCTGTTCCAGTAAGTCTGGTGGCTGCCGCTGAGATAAAGCGTTGTCGTTCTGCCCAGCTGTTGGGTCAGGCTCAACTGCACCCTGCCGCGCTTGTTGTAGGCGAGGTTGTAGTAGTCGGTAAACTTAGGCTTAACCTGAATCACGCCGTCCTGCGTTTCCACGCTGTAACCACTCATCCGGCTGTAGGCACTGTCGGCGAGGGTAAAATAGCCGCTGGTTGAATACCGGTAGCCCACCAGTTGGATATTGGTGCCCAGTTCGTTCAGCGATTTGTTATAGAGGAAGCGAAGCGACTGCCCCTGGTGCTCGCTGTCATCCGCTAGCCTGGCATTGGCCTGGGTTACGTCCATCGACAGCGCCCCCAGCACGCCCATGTTTTTCCCTACGCCAAGGTTGAAGCTGCGGTAACGGTCAGCCAGTTGGCTGCCGCCATAAAGCGTCCAGCCATCGGACAAACCATGCAGCACCGTGCCCTGGAAGAACTTAGGCTCTTCCTGCTGGCGATTGCCGCTGCGATACTCCCCGGCGGTCAGGGAAAAACGCGTGCGCCCTTCGCGCTGTAAAACAGGCACGGATGACCACGGCACGCTAAAGATTTGGCTGCTGCCGTCGGTTTCTTTGATAGTGACCTGCAGATCGCCGCCGCCGGTGGCGGCATAGAGATCGTTAATCGTGAATGGACCAGGCGGAACGGTGCCCTGGTAGATTTCATAGCCATTTTGTTTGACGATGACGTGCGCCGTGCCCCGGGCAATGCCGCGGATCACCGGCGCAAAGCCTTTCATGCTGTCGGGCAGCATATTATCGTCGGAGGCTAATTGAGCCCCCCGGAAATTGACCCCGTCAAAAATATCGCTGTCCGTATAGCTGTCGCCCAGCGTTAGCCGTGAGCGCAGGGAAATAATATCGCGCTCAAGCCAGGTGTTGACGTGCTGCCATTTATTTTCGTTCGCTGAGCTGCCACCGCCGCTGTTGTAGCTCCAGGTGGTGTTGTCGCGCAGCCGCCACGCCCCGAGGTTGATCCCGCTCTGAAGGTTCAGCCAGGCATAATTGCTGTTACCACCGCGATCGTTTTGCACGCTATTGCCGGTGAAATTGTAATTCAGCAGGCCGGCGTTAATGCCGTTATCCCAGCGATCAGGCGGGATGTACCCTCTGGCCCGGTTGCCCATAAACGCCTGCGGCACCGTCAGGTTCAGCCTTTGCAGGCCGACATCAAACTCGGCGGTAGCCTCAGGAATAAGTTCGGTCATCGGCACGCAGGCGTCCGACGCCAGGGCATTCATGCCGGCAATGGCCGCCACGTTAACGCCCATTCCGGCCCATTGCTCACGCGTCAGGCAGGGAGCCAGGCCGCTGCTGTTCTTTGCCGCAGCGAATTTGACGTCCCGCGTGGCGACAAACCCTTGGTTGAGATAAATATCGACACGATAAGTCCCCGGGGGGGCTTCCTGCCCGCTTTCAAAACTGGACAAATCAGCCACCGCCGAAGGATCGTCGGCTAAAAAGCGCGGGTTAAAATACAAATCCGCGTGGGCCGAACAGGCCTGCATAGCGATGAAAAGCGCCAGCGGCGTTTGTACCAGAGTACAAAAAGAAGCTAATTTGCGCCGTGGGCGACGGGAGCCGAAACGCGCTAATCCATATTTTAGATGTGACATTGTCCCTCCGGTCCGCATTCGCCCGGCAGTCAGTTCTTCATTGTTATTTAACGCAGGACGGCCTGTCCTGAATTACTGCATAACGCCCTGCATCCGTGGCGTTAGCGCCCCGTAGTCGTTAATGGTCTGGTAAGTGATGTTGGCCCCGGCATCGGCCGGTAGCTTCACTGAAGTTTTTCCCAGCGGCGGGACAAGCGCATTGTCCAGCACGCGGGTGCCGGCATTTATATCCGTCACCGTCAGGTAATACGGGGTGGGATTGTTTACTATCAGTTGGCCATTGCTGCGGCTAAAGGTCAGCTTTTCTGCCGCTTTCTCCGGGGCCAGCGCCAGGTTATCCGGGCGGTAATAAAGTTTGATTCGGCTGATGATCGCCAGCTGGAGCGTGTTCTCATTCAGCTTTGATTTTTCCATGGATGGAATAGCTTTCACGTTCAGCCAGAACAGGCTCTCCCGATCCTTCGGCAACTGGTTATTGGTCGCATCTAAAATGCGTAACGTGGTTTCTTTTTTCCCTTTGATGGCAAACAGCGGCGGGGTGATCACGAACCGGCTGTCTTTGTCACCACTGGCGTTTTCTACCCACGACTGAATAAGGTAAGTGCTTTTTTCATCGTTGCTGGTCACCGCCAGTTGAACCTGCTTTTGCCCTTCAGGATAAATAACGCGAGTCGCCCCTAACGCTACACCCGCCTCTGCACGAGCCATAAAGCCCATTGCCGCAGCTATCATCATCGCCGCCAGTAAACCGCGACCTCTTAGTAAGCTTTTTGTCACGCTCGCACCTCTGTCCTTGTCGTTGTTGTTTGTGTCCACTACGCCCGCATTCAGGCTATAAATAGGTCAAAGCAAACCAGGCCTGGGCATTAGCCAGCCCGCCGGTAACCTGATGCCCGGTGGCGCGATATTTAGCGATAAAATGGAGTGTGTTTGGCCCGGTATATATCCGGGTCCAGAGCTTTGCCGGGGCATTGAGCGGGATTTGGCGCTCTTCGGCATCAAAAAGTGCAACGCCCACGCCTTCAGCTATACCCGGTCCCTCGCCCACCGAAAGTACCGCCGGGTTTTTACCGTCGGCCACGCCCATAAACGCCACGCCAACGTGCCGACTAACATTGGTATTACAGTCCTGAAGGTGGAGCGCGAAAGGCACCGGGTCGCTATCTTCCCCAGGCGCGTGGAAGCGATTGCTGCTGATCCTGCCCATTTCAACCGTCATTTGGCGATCGCCCGCTTCTACGCGGCAGGATTCGGCAACGATCGTGCCCTGAAAGCGCATATTGCCGCCTGGCAGCATGACATGTGTTCTGTTACCGGCCAGCGCCAGCGAGGGCAGAAGAACGCTCAATAGAACCCACTTTATTCCTCTCATCGTTATCACCTTCAAATCCGTAGTAGATGACGGGCCGTCCCTGGCCCCGAGTGATTTCCCTGTATGACTGACTGATTACTCGTACTGAACTTTAAAGGTCGCGTCCGCGTTAGCGGTACCGGCCGTAGCCGCACCCAGCGCGATGTAACGAGCCTGCAGAGGAATAATATTGGTGCCATCATTCAGCGTAGTTTTGGCGCTGAAGGTTGCCCCATCCAGTGCCAGCGGTGTGCTGGTGCTGTCGAGGATCTGAATCCCCACATTAGTCGCACCGCCCGCCGCAGGACCCTGAATTGCCAGCGTGTCGGGTTTACCGGTTACTGCTACGCCAGAGAACGCAACGGAGGCTTTGGTGGACACAGTGGTATCGCAATCATTCAGTTGGATGTTGAAACCCACCGCAGAACTGGTGCTGCCTACCGCTGCCAGTCGGGCTGAACGAACCTGACCCAGTTGAACAGTCTGGTCTACCGAACCCGCATCAACGGCGCAGGCAGCGTTAACAATTTCACCTTTAAAATGAACGGTGCCACCGTTAACCGTAACGGCATAAGCCGCTCCCGAGCTCAGAGAGAGGGCTGACAGTACAACGAAAGCCAGATTTTTGATTTTCATAATTTATTCCTTTAAACAATTTCACTAAAACGAATCAGAACCGGCAGTCGCTATGCCTTCCATAAGACCTATGTTTCAGCTTCACGAAACGATCGCCTATTCACATAAGCTCGCCCCTAAGAGAGCTACCCTCTCAATATTGGTGGGAGCCGGGATGAAATATTAATAAAGTCTCTTAAATCGTCCTTGAAATTATATTTAACAAAACATCAATATCATCACATTGCATTGATTTTAAATGTTTTTTATATTTAATCCTATTAGGAATTTTCCCTGATGTTATTCTCAATCACGGTTTTGAAATTAATTTCTATTGACATTCCACACGTTGTAAAGAAACTAGAGAAGAAACAGGAACGTTGACTAAAAATTCAAAAAAAGACCACCTACAAAAAACAACAGGGATAACCTCGCTTAAAATAATTATAAAATACTCATTGCATTGAATTTATCATTAATATTACAGGGAAATGACCCACCAGAATTTATTAAAAGGAACTTAATATGCACCTTTAATCTGGAAAAAAACCGCAAATCTTAGTTTGCACATTAAAAAATTAATATCTGACGCAGACACTTTTCATTCTGCGCCGGCCGGGCTTTCACATATCAAAAAAACCTCTGGCGAGGATATACCACGCAATAAAACCTATTGCACCGGGTATAGAAATAATGACTAATGGATAATTGATATGAATATAACCTCACCGTTATTGCCTGTGCCATCTCAACATTCCCACGTTGAGTTTGTTTATCACATACTTTCTGCCTGTCATTTTTCTGCAACAGGTCTTTCTGCATTGCTTCATGAAAAGGGAATGAATACAAAACTGATTACCCCCGAGAAAAACACCCGATTGATTTCTAAAAGAAATGAAAGCGATGAATTTAACCATCTGATAGTTTTTATTCCTGAAGATCCCTTTCAGATGCTGATGACGCTGAAAAGCCTGATATCGTTATTACAAATTCATCACCATAAGATAAATATCCTGATCATAAGTGGGTTGTCATCTTCATGGCTGTTTAGTTATTTTAAAAATGTGATGCCGCGAAACTCGAACCTCAGTACCATCAGGGGAGTCAGCATCTATACCAGCGTGATAAAACTCAGAAATACGCTGCATAAAGACATTAAAAACATTCCCACGCTTGTCTCGCTTGCCAGGCAGGAAGAACGCAATGGCGGCTTACGTCATGAAGGGCTCACTATCCATGAGGTCAATACGCTTCTGGAACTTTTTAGCCCCTCTGACAATGAAGACACCGCGACAATAAAAAGCTTCAGTACGAAAACGCTCTATAACCTGCGTTCGAGCGGGTTAAAAAAACTGGCGGCCATTCACCCGATGATGGCCAGGCTGCTGCCCGGCCGGCATCGCAAAGCACAGCGCCAGTCGAAGCCCAGGGGATTAACAACCAGAATGCTCAGCAGCGAGGAGAGAAAGATTACCCATGCCCTTCAGCATGGTCTGATCTTCCCCGTTTTCCAGCCCATTGTAGACGGCGAGATGCAGATAGCGGGCTTTGAGATATTTTGCCGCTGGTACACCAACGGCAATGTATTGTTGCCAAAAGACTTTTTCCATGAGATCCGGACACGAGAAACGTGGATCATGCTCACGGCCCACATCATCAGAGAAGCCGTGGTGAATATCAATAACTATGCGGGAAAACTAGAGTTTTCAGTCAATATTCCACGGGCACTCACTGAGAGTACTGCCCTGTTTAAAATTGTTGAAGCCGCCAAAGCCCAGTTGCTTGAGCCGACCTGGATACGCTGCCTGGTGCTGGATATTAACGAGAATGTGGATTTAAGCTATGAGTCTAAAACGGTAACTGTATTAAATCAGATTTCCGGGCTAGGCGTAAAAATTGCGCTGGATGATTGCTTCGCAAAAAATAGCGTCTCATTTCCAGTCAGGCAGATAAAATTCAATCACTATAAGCTGGATCGCTACATTGTAGAAACATTTATCAATAATCGCGATGATAAAAACCTCATTGATGGCTTAATCTATTATGCCAGCGTGACAGGCAGCCAGTGCGTGGCAGAAGGTGTCGATAGCCCGCAGAAATTCATTATGCTAAAGAAAATGGGCATCAGTTTATTTCAAGGGTATTATATTTCGAAGCCAGTGCTCCGCGAGGAATTAGATGCGTTAGTTTTTCGTGGTATTCAATAACCGCTATATTTAACAATGTCATTCAGCTTGTAAAAACACCTCCATAATTCGCATTTTTTTGGCGGACAGGAATAAGTTTCTCTGTCTTAGTTACTTCGTTTATTGTCAGGCTGATGATTAATATATCGCCCGACATATGCACATATCATGAATAAATAAGCAAGCTGCTGTATTTATTGATTGATTACCACAGAGTCGTTCAGGTTTATACCGCCCACTACCGGAGCGGCCTCACCAGGGTGCTACTGGCAACCTGGCGGTAAATAACGGCATCCACTGATGAAAAATGGTCTAAGCTGACTGGCTGATAACCTCCTGGTAACAATGGAGAGAAAACAATGATAAAGAGAAGATTAATCGCTCTGCTGCCGGTGATCATCAGCGGATGCAGCGCCAGCGATCCCCAGATTAGGCAGGCTTACGCCAGGCATTACGCCCAACCAGACGCCTATGTCCAGGCCTATACACAGAAAATCCAGGGGATGGATGTCAACGCGCTGGCCGCATATGCCGCTGCCGAAGACAAAAAACGTATGCGTGGCCAGGAGCGCCTCAAAGTAGACGAAGTGATTACCGTCGAGGCGATCCAGGCCAAAGGGAATAAGGTGGTTTATGATTATTCGCTGTCGGAAAAATGGGCTGCCATGTCGCCAGCCAAACAGCGGGAAACGCAAACGGCAATGCAAAAAGACCTGATTTATCGCACCTGCTCGCTAAAAACCGTTCAACTGGCACAGGATAAAGGCCTGGAAGAAGAGCACAACTACTACAGCAAGTACGCCGATAAGCTGGCCTTTACCCTCAGGACCAGCGCGCTGATTTGTAAAAGCAATGGTTTTAGAAGCTAATGAAAAAACTATTTTTTGAGATACAGCGCTGAGTCAAACCGCGGTTTCTGTTCCTTCAGGAAGGCATCCACCGATTCAATAGATTTTGCATACAGATGAGTGTCAACCGGTAAATCAACCGTTTTCGTGCCTAGCACCAGGGTGAATACCGGCTGGTACTCGCTGCGGTATCTTACTGCGGTGGTGATTTCTAATTTTGCGGCTTTAGTCAGTTTCAGACTTTCTGCCGTCGTTTTCTCGTCTTCTTTGCGGCCTTTATTGATTAAATCCGCCAGCTCGGTGAGCTTGTCTTTAAAGGCGACTTTATAATCATCCGCATTAGCCTGCTCCAAAAACTCCTGATTCGCGACATTGTCATCAAAAATCAGTTTCGCAGAGACGACTTTGTGCTCATCGTAGATGTTACCGAGTTTCACTGTACCACCAGTGACGGAAATAATATTTTCACTCTTAAATAAAACCGGGCCGGAACTAATTAAGGATGAAACGACAAGCGCAGCCCCAACGATGGCGCTGCCCGCAAGAATTGACTTCATTATAAATTCCCTGAGGTATTTTTAGTGCCGGGATTATAGAGCACCCGAGTTGTTATTTAATAGCAATATAATCTTGTTGCCTAAGGCAACGGCACTCACTAAATTGACGGTATTCATGTTAGTTCCTCCTTTTACTACGAATATGGACTGTTAATGAAACGCAAATACCTCGCCTTTGCTCTATTCCTGAGCCTGCCTGCCGTGGCGGCTAAGCCTTCGCTCATTGTCTGTGAGCCACAAGATAAGAGCTCAACAACGTCCTCTGAGATTTGGCCCGCGCCTTATCTGGATAACGGCCAGCTGTGTTTCAATATGCAGGCAGATAAAGGCAGCACCTGCGTGGGTAACGGCCAGACAACCCAGTGGATGACCGAAGCGGTGATCGTGGACATCGGCGGTGAACCGCAGGGCCGCGACGACACCTGGTTCCGGGTGGTGCAGCCGGTCGTCAATGACAAAGAGATCGCCTATAAAATTGAAGGTTCACGAGACCAAAAAACCTGGGGCCTGGTTTCCAATGTGGAAATCAACCGCCTTACAGGCGGCGCAGTTGACTGGTTTGTGGCCGAACACGGCGGCACCGCGTACCAATGCCACCTGGAAGACCCAAAGATTTAATGTATAGCTGAGGTATAGCGGTCGAATTAAACGCTATGCTTCTGGTTGTCTTATAGGCTGTGCGAACGCATTCATTTCTGCCCATCGATAAGGTTGCTGGATCCTGACCTCGGGGATGATCGGGACATAATCAGGCGCAAGTTCAGTTGAAAACACGAGATAAAAACGCGCTAAAGCCGTTGTATACGGCTTTACGTTTATTTCGCCAGACCAGGAAAGAGCCTGAGAGGATGCGGTAATATTACAGGGAAAAACCGCCATCTCCCACTTGCGCCACGGCATACCATTTCATCAGCTCAGCCGCTCCCGGCTCATTTTCGGTGGGTGCCCATGGGGCCATATCTTGCTCAGCTACAGGCTGGTACGCCCCCTGTTTTACCTCAAAAATAACCCCACCTTTATCCAGCGATAACACCGCATGCCAGGTTCCGGCATCCGTCTCCAGCACCTTGCAGTCTTCACCTAACACAGCGCGGTGGGTCACGTTGCCATTCTCATCAAAATGCAATACCAAAAAGCGTCCGCTAAGGGGTGTCAGCAGCTCGAACGTGTGCGGGTGGCGGTGAGGACGGACATAGGTACCCGGTTCCATAGCAATAGCCAGACGCTGAACAGGATCGCTCAATTCAGGATGGAGATTACGATTGGCACGTAAGCGAGGGGAGTTTGCGGCCTGCTCGCTTTGTTTTTGTAGATCGCTGAACGTAATTTGTTTCATATTACCCTTTTTGAATGTAGGTCGCTCACGGCAATCCGGAACCCGGATGTCGCAAGGTTTTATGCTATCTCAACGGACGATTAGCCACGGTTTTAGCAGGAAAAAACTCTGCCCGGATTATAGACGCTGGGGCTGATGTCCCAAAGTGTAAGTATCCCTGCAAAACGAACCATTCACCAAAAAAGCATTAAAAACCACAGGCGTTAACCCACAACAGCGCTTCTGAAATACCTACGATTTCGGTACCAAATCGAGAACAGAGCCTCAGTAAGCAATGAGCGAAAACGAAAAATAAGCGACTTCACTACTGATAATAAAGACCTGTCCAGGAGACTTCATATCGCATCCGGTTTCGCGCTATCCAGCTCCTGGTGCGCAAGGTAAAATTTATCAGACAATCTCACGCTGTCCGTGTAGAGACGGTATCGGGCGGGAACTGCAATACGGACAACATAAATACCGCTGCTACGGCGATACAGATTATCACGTTGAGCCATCGGCTGTATGACCTCTATGTAGTAGAGGCTACGCGATTTCACTCTGAATGAATTTAATGTTAATTAAATCAATGAAGTAGAAGTGACTGGTGCGATAATAGGAACATAACGCACCCCACATAACCATTGATAAATATACATATTTTCTTGTTTCATCTTTATAAATGCCCCCTTTTGTGCCCCCACCTTGTTTTTCATGCGACTCGATGAGCCTTTCATCGAGTCGTTAATCTCATTAAATTCTTCACGTATCGTGGAGACAGTCTCAGACCTCCATCCCCTCACAACCGTGATCGGCTAAGAACAATATTACTTACTTCCCGATAAGAACAACTGTTCATTAATCCGCATGATTTCCTGGCATGAAGGATATCTATCACGGTCAAATATGGCGCTTGTTCATGTGAGGTAAATCCTGTGGGATCGATACGTACTAACTCATACTTTTCCACCAGAAAGTTAACGGCATTAGCCAGAGTGATATCGGCATCGATATGTTCCTGTATGACGGTTTCATCACAGAAAGGTGTATCGTTTAGCGTCAGGCCATAATGCTGTTCCAGCAGACGACTAAGTAACATTTGCCAGATAGTCACGGGCGACAGGCATGGCTTCGCCGCCCGCGTATTTTTTGCAGGTAGAAATTTCATTTTTTCTCTCGTGAAAGTAATTAACGTTGAGTGGGATAAATGGCGATGTATACGTAGCCGCAACTACCAAGGGTATCGGCTTCGCAGGTGAAACCGTTGTGGTACAGGGTGACACAGTGGGCATGGCGGGGATTCATTTCACCAGTGGTCAGCATCGATTCCATCTGACTGATAAAATGTGGAAATACGACATCCAACTTCAGGCTTTCGACATCACTAAACTTATCGGTGATACTTGCTCGGTCAGCCAGATAGTACAGTCGGTTGCTCTCCTGCACCAGACGTGCTCCCAGGCACGGCGTGATATCCCGCTGCAGGCCCCATGTGGGATTGCTCATTTATAACCTCTTTATTGTCAGTTCAGGGTGATACTCATCAGACAGGTATAAGGTCCATTGCGGTCCTGGCGGCGTTCGGCGTATCCCGCCAGCATGCCGGGAATGTCAGGTACTACCTTACCGGTGTAATGACAGACACTGCCGTGCCACTGGTATCTGCCGGTGCAGTATCGAAAAATGCGTGAGGCCGGATGCTGACGGTAAATTGTCATCGCCCGGCGTTTACTGATAATTTTCATGTAATACCTCAAAGCAGACCATGCTCAGCGAACGACAATATCTGCGTACCACCGACGATAAGGTGGTCAGGCACACGGATATCAACGAGCTGAAGCGCCTGCACCAGACGCTGTGTTATGGTCTTATCTGCCTGGCTGGGCGTGGTGTCACCGGAGGGGTGGTTATGCGCCAGTATCACTGCTGCTGCATTGAAATACAGGGCGCGTTTGACCACCTCACGGGGATGTACCTCGGTGCTGCTAATGGAACCGGCAAACAGGGTTTCATGGGCAATCAACTGGTTCTGCTGATTCAGGTACAGCACCATAAACTCTTCGCGCTCCAGCCCCGCCATTTTCAGTTTCAGCCAGTCACGGGCAGCCTGAGTGGAGGTGAATGCCACGCCTGTTTCGCGCAGGTGTTGGTCAAGCAGCGTTAAGGCGCGTTTTACCGTGCGTTGTGCGGTTAGTGGTAGTGCCGGAGTCAGTGGGATAAGTAACTGTTCCATCATAAGTATCCTTAATCAATAATGCGCAGAATGGCGCTGGATTCAGGGTGCTGCAGAGCGTAATCCCGCAGGCGGTAATAATGCTCAGTCATGGCATCGCATGCGGTGCGACAGGCGTGATGGCTGTATTCGATCAGGCAGACAGCGATACCTGCAGCTTCCGCGCTCATTTCCGCAACATTACCGTTCATGCTGTTGAGCAGATGCAATTTATCGTCAGTGTCAGCATCGGGAGCCATAAACGCGCCGCCATTGCTGAGCGTGTAAAAGGACCAGATACCACCGCTATACTCATCACAGAAGCGGTCCATCCAGGCGAAAATGTGGGGCTCCAGCGTTATCCAATGCGGGATATCGCCAAAGTACAGCGGCCAGAAATCGAGACACTGCTCGTCAGGTACTGGTGTTGCAGTAAGGTCAAATTGAGGTTCATTAGCGGACATCAATTCGCATTGTGTTTGTGTCGTCATGGATATTCTCCTTCAATAAAAACGCCAGCGACGATGGCTGGTGTATGGGAAATAAAGGACGTGCAGGGGGTGTAATCAGGAGGAGGATGCTCTGAGGATGCATGACTTGCGGATATAACGGTTAAGTCCTGCACCAGCATCAGGTTCAAAGTACCACACCCGCCAGACCATCCAGCTTTCAGAACAGCGAATCGCTGAGCTAAAGTGGATATGCTTGCAATCTTCGAGGGGCATGTTGTTATTCAGGTAACTAACAACTTCAGCCTGCTACTGGATGAATGATTTGCGTGTAGGAAAAAATAATTTCTGCTTTCACATAGACTTTAAGTAAAATTAACCCCCGCAACATGAGCACAGGGGCTAAGCTAAGTACCTTGATTCTCAATTTCTAATCGCCCAAAAATAGAGCGCTTACATGGTAGTGAGGCGGATTATTTTTGTGTCTGATCTTTATCTGTTCCTGTTGTCTTCTTTATATAATTCATAATCCCACCGGCATCGCTTACAGCTTGATTAATGTCGTTTGAGGTACCAGAAAAACCACGCCCCCCCATTTTTTGCGCAGCCTCCATTTTTTCCAATTCCTCTGGGGTGTAAGTTGGTTTCTCCATCGGCTCTTCGTTAGTTTGGTAAATAGAACCTCTACCATATTCCTTTTCCTTCCATTTCGGACGGTTACTGCCGGAAAAGGATTTTGCCAATGACCAGTATTCGATTGGGAAACGTTTGACCAGTTCTCCATTAAGGTGAACATCGATTGTACGATATTGACCATTATTCATTGTCCCTTCAGCAAAATAGGCGTCTCTGCTGCAGGTGCCTGTATCATACTGACTCCAAAACTGCTCAGGTCTACTTACGACGTAGAAATCTCCCATGGCGCATCCGTTGAGAGATTTATGATTAACTACGGCCACGAGGTTTGTCGTGTTCATTACGATGGCGCAGGTACCCGGTTTTCCAGCGCACACATCCCCCAACAGCCGCCCGCTCTTGTCTTTTAGTTCCCAGATAGTTTTGTCTGAATTTTCTCCACTCTCAGATGGTCCCTTTGGTGCTAAAGGGGCGATAGTTGTGGTGGCAATATTTTCATCTTTTAGCAGAAAGTTAGTAACGTCCTCTGGTGGCTTACCCATCAAAGTAGCTTTATCACCTTCGATATATACAGATGCGGCTGTTTTGGTAACGACGTTGTAGATGAAATTGAAGTGGGTAAAACAGTCACTGGCGCAAATTGAGCCGGTAATCACGGTATCGCCTTTATATTGATACGAGCTTACCGGCGATTCAGTGCCATTAAGCGCGCCGGTTCTGGTAAAAGCGTCCTTAATCCCAATAGCACGCAAGTTCCCGGCTAAGGCATCCGCAAATGCTTTGTCTGATTTGTACAGCTCGCTAGGATAAGGGCAATTATCGGTGCAGTTGGCAGCAGCCTCCATCGGGGTGGCTTTAACGCTAAAGCTCAAACATAGAGTCAGGACAATCAATAATATTTTCACAGCTATCCTCTTTGAAAATTTAAAAAACATCAGTTAATAACTATCGGCAAACATCCTGGCTAACTTAAATATGGCAGTTACGTTGGATAGTCGTTTCGATTCAGTACAGTTACCATGAGCGTTGTTGAAATTGATTTCTGTTCCTTAAGTTAATGCCATTACACCAGTGCGGTAGCGTTCGCTTCTCCGCGTAAAATCAGGCCGATGAGGTCGTCTTTGGTCATATTGCCGTAACGTATGCCATTTTTCTCGTAATGCCAGGTCATTGCTTTTCCTTCTTAACAGAGGTTATTAAATTAGTGTGTTGTCCGGCTTCTCCTCAGAGGGACCAGGAGACAGGACTTCGCGGATACAGCTGAAGTGCGGAAGAGCCCGGATAAAGCCCGCCTGTGTGGTTAACTGGCTGAGACGTTTTAGCGGGGTAAAAGTGGTGTTCAGAACCGTCACCGCATGGATAGTCGCCAGAGGATGCACGGTGATATACCCGTTAAGTTCACCAGTGAGGTACCAGCAGCCGTCGAGTGATATCAGGCGGTACGGGGCCAGCCCGTCACAGCGCTCTCCCTCGGCCAGCAACAGTACCCGCTGGCAGGCAGTAATGGCACTGACAAGACGGTAGAAGACCAGTGAGCTGGCCGGTGACACAGACTGTGGCGGCTGCCATACCAGACACGGCATCCCTCCTGCAGTGAGCAGCATGCCCGCCAGACGCCGGTCCAGCCCCGGAAAAATATCGGCCAGTCCGGCCCGGTGCGCGAAGGTCAGCGCATCGAGTTCCCCCTGTACGCCCCCACCGGTGCTGCGCAGGCGGCATTGCCCCCGTCGATACTCAAGGTCGAGGTACATCAGCCGTTCACGAAAATCCCGTCGCAGGGTACGGACTGACACTCCAAACTCTGCAGCAAGCCGCGTCATGTTCAGTGTTTCACCGGCAACCAGGCGGCTGATTATCAGTGACAGCCTGACAGCCAGCCGGTCATGACGGCGCTCTGCCTGTGTCATCTCGAATCTCCGTAATAATTAACTGACTGAATATGAAATGATTCTAAAGAGGGGGGCGGACAGGGTATGGACATGGAATGAACTATTTTTTCTCTGCCACCGGAGGCAGGCCCGACGCGGCACACCGTGAAATGCGGTGATAAAACACTCAATCCAATGGAGGTAAAACGGACAGGGAGTGTCCTTTGTTAACATGGCGATAACACTCTCAGGACTGAAACCCACTCAGCATAGCTTCCGCCATCACCCAGAGAGCCCGGTTGAGCTTCACATCTCCGTCGATACCACGCACGGCGCGGGTATGTGTTCGCCCGCCTTTTGCACTCCGGCCACTGAGCCCGCCCTTAATCAGGTTCTCCTGAATACGCTGGTATGTGGTCCACAGATCATTGCTCTCATCCTGCCAGCGGCGTGGGGAGAGTATCTGAGGTGCTGTCACCGGCTGGTGGTCCTCACCAAAACGGTACGTCAGTGCAGCCTGTGCCAAAGCCTGTTGTGCAGGTGGCGGCAGCATCAGCGACTGCATGGCATCCCGCTTCTCTTCCACACGGTCAAAAATACCCAGCACTTCATACGCCCCTTCAATCACCTGACTCACCACATCCCCTTTGTGCGGCACCCGCACCTCGCCAAACGACTCACCGCAGACGAGGCCGTTCTGGCATACCGCACGAAATAATCCCGGCAGCATCTGATACGAGCTGGTGCCATCATGGGAGTTGAGCAGAATGATTTCTGGCACCTGTTTACCAGTAATTTGCCCCTCACGGCGCAGACGCAGCATGTGCTTTGTATGTTCGCGACGCCCTGGGTCACGAACCCTGGTCTGACAGGCAAAGAACGGCTGAAAGCCTTCCCGCTGCAGGCTTTCCAGCAGGGAGATGGTGGGGATGTATGTGTAACGTTCACTGCGGGATTCGTGTTTTTCCTCGCTGAATACGCTGGGCACTACACGAAACAGCTCTTCACTGGTTAACGGACGATCACGACGAATAAGATTTGCTGCGCCAAAGCGCGAAGCCAGACGGGTCATAAGCAGACTCCTCATGATGGGAAATAAAGACAAAAAAGCCCTGCCGCTCAAATGGCGACAGGGCTCAGGAAACGACGGATTAAGTGGCAATATTCAGAAGAAGAAATTCCAGACGGCACGGGCAACCGACACCACGGTGTCGCGTACAGTCTGAATGATTGCCCGAACCGGTGCCGGTATCAGGGGCATGGAACTTACTGTATCCAGTACCGAGCCTACCGTTTCCCCAAAATCGTCACATGCTTTTTTATTAACGGCATCGGTACGAAGCGGCGCACTGAGCTGTACCGCTACCGGACTGCTGGCCTCACGTGGCAGGCAACGGATCATCCTTTCAGCCATTACCCGAAGCCCCCATTGCAGACGTACTGACACCGCACAAACCGGGTTTACCGGCTGGAACAGTTCATGTAACAGGCAGATTTTGCGGCTGATATTGCGTTTCTGCTCCGTAGACAATATCTCGCTGCCACTGGCTGGCTCAATCTTGTCGGCCTGACTGATGACAAACAGCATCTTATGCCGGTACTGCTCGCCAATCACCTGACGGTAAAAATGCTCATCCACCGCCAGCGCCCGGTCATCGGCCTTAATCAACCACAGCACCAAGTCAAGCCGGGGAAGCTGTCGCCGGTACAATGCGGCATACTCTGCATCACGGGTCTGACTTTCCCCGACACCAGGCAGGTCCACGATGCTCATCACGCGTTCCCCCACCTGCAGTCGAAAGCGCAGTGGTTCGCGAGTACAGGCAGCCACATCGCTGACAGGTGAAACCTCACTGGCAAACAGGGCATTGCACAACGAAGACTTTCCCGCTCCTGTTTTGCCCATAATGCCTATCACCGGCTCATAGTGAATAAGCTGGTTTATCTGCTGCAGAATATGCTCTGATGCCCATTGCGGCAGGCCGGAAAGCGATTGCTGCAGTGACTGTGAACCGTCAAATTGATTCATTACCGCTCCTCTGAAATAAAAACAAAAAAGCAGAACCTCATGGTTCTGCCTTTAATGGGGGATGTTCAGGGAGATGATATATATATGAAATTATTTTAAATAAACGCGGAAGTTTGATTTTCTATAGATTGTTTCTTACATACTCACTTTCAATAAGCGAGGCCATCACATCTGACTCAGACATGTTGTAATGAACGGAGAGCTTCCTGAGTTTCTTTTTTATTTTGGTCGGAAGTATGAGTTCTGCATTATGATTTTTTATCGTCTTGCGACCCAGTTTCATCTTCCAGGCTTTTTCAAGTTCATCCATCAAAACTGCTTTGTGTTTCTGATGAGTACAAGGTGAATCCCTTAATTCAAGGCGCTGTTGGCTTATTTTTTTATGATCTTTCGTTAATTCCTTAACTTGTTCATCCGTCCACCCGTTCCATAAGTCGAATGTTGCACAGATAAAATACCAGCGCTGAAAATTATTAAGTGGATTTAGCGGAGGGGAAACACCTTTATTTTTCATGGTATTCCATACCCAAATACATTGTTCTTCATTTTTAATATCCATCCACGAGAAAGCTTGCTGAAAATCCTCCTGAGCCCTTGTCCACACCTTGCTGGTTTCTCGTAAGAAATTAATAATATTCTTTGTGTCGAAATCAGATAATGTATTTATGATACATCCGGCAATATCTTGCACCCCGGTGATTTTATTAGCAAAAACTGGAAAAGAAACGCCATTGGCTGGTTGGTTTTTTAACGTGGAAACATTAAATGTCCCGAGAAAATTTTCTAAGTCTATTGCGATGTTTTCTTGCTTATCAGAATGCGACAGAAGCAAGCTGTTCTCTTCTGATTTTACGGAACTCTTTGGCGACTCCGGGACATCTAACTCAGATTTGTTCTGGTTAGAACTAAAATCAAATGTTGATGCGATTACACCAAGCGTAGCCATTTTTTCAGGTTGCTGACTTGGAGTTTGATCAATCGCCAGATTAAGCGGTGGACCTCCGAGAGCACTTTGTGATAATGGGTTTACATGGTTTTCAACCTCTGGGAAAGCCCCTGCCCCTCTGAATTTTTCGAAATATAAAGCAAGGTAAAAAAAATGGAAAAAAGCTGCCCGGGGCTCTTTATTCAACCACTTTAGCTTGTTTTTTATCCAGGTGCGATTTTCTGCCTGTTCCTTTCTGAGTCTGATTTTTTCTTTTTCGATACGTTCCTTCTCCCATGCCCGACTTTCCTCAGCAACCGTTTTTTCGTTCATTTTGCCACCAACTCCAGAGGTTCATTGGCTTCATTTTACATAGTGAAAACGTATGTTATCAATAGTGATATTGATAAAAAAATGACATAAAAAAATAAAAATAACATGGTTTTAATGTAGTAAAAACGTATGTATAAAACATATCTTAAAATTTAAATATCAATAAGTTACAAAAAAAAACACATCTCATACCTACGAAATAAAACACTAATTGCAAACAATATTCTTCAACCAGCAGATTAAGCCGCAGGAAGAAGTCCTCTTGTCGGACAGGCTAAGGATGCTGCAGATGGGTGTAAGAGGTATTGCTTAATCAGCAAGGCTGGATGAGCTTCGGAGCTAAGCAACAATCATCTCTATTTTTTACAGCAGCACCGGTAACTATGCCGGAGCGGGCAGCAGTCATTCATAAACCGACTCCGGTATCCATTTAGCTACCGGAGGATCCCGCCATGACCGTTACACCTTCCCTGCTCGAAGACCAGTTTATCGATATGATTTTTATCACCCAACTCACCGGGTTAACGGATAAGTGGTTTTACAAACTCATCAAAGATGATGAGTTTCCAAAACCCACCAAATTTGGGCGCAGCTCCCGTTGGCGGAAAAGTGAAGTAGAAGCCTGGCTTCAGGCACGTATTGATGCATCCCGCAAACAGTAGTAAGCCCTACTTCACCAAATAAAACTAACCCAGACCGTACTTGCACTATCCGCTTTCTGCGGAGGCTTACGGCTGCCTGAAATTTAATAATTAAGGAAAATCTTCTATGAAAAACATCCCATTGCTCAACCATTACAATGCCTGGCTTAATGACTTTACCCGCATCAATTTGTTACATGGTTTGTGTCAGCAAGAAATAGAGCACTGGCACAAACTTGCGATTACATCGTGCCGGTCATCGGACGCTATGGCATCGGTAATTGTCATCCCACAGTATCTATTACAGGTCACTCAAACATCCCAGGAGGAAGAGTGTGCTGTTATCCCCCGACTGAATAAACGTACTGACTATTCTCTGTTACCTGGAGTGTTGCTCAGTGAATGTTATCGCCTTGGGAAAAGCAGACTGGCGGAACAATTACAGATGTTATTCCGGCTGCATACGCAACCGGGCTTTCGGCAAACGCTGACACTACTATGCTGGTGTGAACTGGTTGCAGGCCGGGATTTGGATGAATGTTATTCACTGCACTTACTGCTTCCTGACACTCTGAAGCAATGGATGTCAGAAAAACCAAAATCTTACCGGGGACTGAAAACGCTAACTGAAAATTATATTCGTGCCAGCAGGCCAATGTGAGGTCTGGAAAATGCGAGTACAAAAATGTTATATCGCACAGCGTAGAACCGGCGAAATTGTGCCTGCCCGCCAGGTGAATATGGCAGAAAGTGAAGAGTGGCGCTGCCACCATTGTCAGTGCCCATTGATATTCCACCTCCCCACCAGAAATTCACCGTCATGGTTTGAACACGATATTCCACGCGGACAACCGGAAGCCCTTTTGCAGTGTCCCTGGTTGGCAGCAGCAAGTGGGAAATCTTCCACCATAGAGAAACTTCAGCAACTCGTGGCGCAACTGCCCCCAGTCATTACAACAACCCAATGGCAATGCACGATGTGCGGCCTGTCATATGGCGGCGAGAAACGCTGCCCTCAATGCAGAAAAGGGATATACAGTCGGGAGATACAAATTTAGTGATACGTACCAGGCAATCATGGGATTGATTGGTACACCAGAAAGTTATTATATGGGGGCATATAACTTCGGAGTAAAAATCAATCACTTTCTATCATCCGGCCCCTGGTGCTTGTGGATTCGTAATTCATAACCCATGACGGGTTGGTAATATTAATTAACAAACTGATATATAAGCAATATTATCTCATTGTCACGCCCATATACGGTTACTCATACACGACAGCCTTAATGGCTGGCATCACCCTTTAAATCCTTAATCCCTTTAACAGCCCATTGCGGGTAAGGCTTTGCCCTGCCCGTAATTTATTACCCAAGGAAAATTATATGTTTGACAATATCTGTCTCGATAGACGGCATGCACCATTCAACACCACTTACCTACAGCGTATTCTACGCGTTATAGATAACACGACTGCAGAGCATGCACGGACGATGGCAGTTCGGGTAGACCTGCGTCTTCCTGACAATATGCTCATTAACCGACAGGGCCTGATATCTCGTTTCATTGAATCCCTTGATGCAAAGATTGCAGCGCGCTACAGAAGTAAGTTGAAGCAGGGTAAACGAACATATCCATGCCACCTTCGCGATGCCTGGGTTCGGGAGATGGGTGAGATTAATCAGAAATCGCATTACCACATGGTGTTGTTCGTGAATAACGATACATTCAATGGGCTGGGGAGTTACAAAGAAGACGGGACGGGCCTGGCGTCCTTGATACGAGAGGCCTGGCTGAGTGCTTTACAGCTTAGTCACCGCCCAGAGCACTGGACGCTAGCCCGCTTTCCCGATAACCCACTTTATTACCTGGATATTAACTCCCCCGGTTACAGAGAGGTTTATAATCAACTGACGTTTCGCTTGAGTTACTTCGCTAAAGAGAGAACCAAATCCTACAGCCGTCAAGAGCGTTCTTTTGGCTGTAGTCAGTATTAATACCTCTTGAGGCATCTATGGAAGAGGGTAATTGCTTCGTAGGCAATTCCAGAAATTGATGAATGCCATTCATAATCCCTATCCTCCCCCCTGTGATTATCAATAAGCACAAACCCGTTAACATACTCCTATCTCTTCATGTCCAACGGATCACCATGCTTAATCAACAGGCACAAATACAACCGGTTACAGCAAACAAAACCGGTTTTTCGTTTCTACTCATTCTTAGCGCCCTGATGGCTGTTACCTCTTTATCAACCGACATCTATCTTCCAGCTATGCCCGTCATGGAGAAAGATTTACAGGGTGATGCAGAGCTGACAATCACAGGGTTCCTTATCGGCTTTTGCATTGCACAATTGATTTGGGGACCAATTAGCGATCGTTATTGACGCCGTCTGCCGCTGTTTATCGGTTTAGGTCTGTTCATCATCGGCTCGGTGGGCTGCGCGTTATCAACTGATATCGTACAAATTGTCTTCTGGCGTGTTTTTCAGACCTTAGGTGCCTGTACCGGCCCGATGCTGGCAAGGGCAATGATCCGCGACCTCTTTAGCCGCACTCGTGCAGCACAAATGCTTTCGACACTGATGATAATCATGGCCATCGCACCGATTGCCGGGCCCCTGATCGGCGGGCAGAAAATTAAAGTCACCTCGTGGCATGCCATTTTCTGGCTGCTGGCGATTATCGGAACATTAATGCTGATGTCCTTATTCTGGTTGCCGGAGACATTACCTGCTGAAAAACGCTGCAAGCCTCCGTAACCAAAGCCTTTCAAAACTACTATGCCTTGCTCACCAACGCCAAATACATGCGGTTTACGCTATGCCTGACGTTCTACTACGTTGCAGCCTACGCCTTTATCACCGGCTCTCCTTTCGTGTACATCACTTACTTCGGCGTTGATCCGCAGCACTACGGTCGGCTGTTTGCAGTAAACATTGTTGGACTAATGGCGGTGAGCATGGTCAACAGACGTCTGGTTCACCGCTACCCACTGGAAGCGTTGCTCAGGAATGCCGTATTCATTGCCACAATAGTGCTGGCGGTTACCACCGGCTTGGGTGTAGGTGGGATTACCGTGATTGTCGGCGCTGTGTTCGTGTTCTTCTCCATGAATGGCATCATCGCGGCGACTTCCACGGCTTGCGCTCTAATCGTTTAAAAGAGCGCCCAACCCATAGTGGGCGCTCATCGTTTTATGTAACTTATTCAAGTACCGGCAAAATATAACCTTTACGCGCACTTTGCCACGCAACGAAAGCCAGCCCCAGCGCAATGAAGGATAGAATCGCGCCCGCCCAGTTAGGTGAAGCCAGTCCAAAACCTGCAGCAAGGAAGTGGAAGAATTGCATACCGTTGCCGGCGACGGCTGCGTCTTTATCAAAGTACGCGCCGCCGATACCGAATCGCTGGAAAATTTCCTGATGGAGATTCAGAGCCTTGAGGGCGTACGCTCCGTACGCAGCTATATTGCACTTTCCACATTTCTAGAGCGCGGACCTTCGACGGATTAAAGCGCACCGGCCTTCTGACGTGCGGTGAAAAAGGTCAGTACGCCCGCGCAAAGGAGTAGCACGCTCCTCATGGCAAACGAGCTCAGCCAACCAAGGTGGTCAAACACGATGCCTCCTGTCGTTGATCCAAAGGCGATTGAGAGTTGAATCACCGAGACCATTAACCCGTCTCCGGCTTCCGCGTTGTCGGGAAGCTTACGCGCAATCCATGTCCACCATCCGGTTGGCGAGGCGGTTGCCAGCATGCCCCAGAGGCCTAATAACAACGAAACCGTCCAGACGTGATGCCCGGTAAGCATCAGGCCGATGGCAATGATGACCATCAGTCCAAGTATGGTCATCAGCGTGGGGTAAAATTTTCTGTGTCTGATTATGGCATGTTAAAAAATTGTTTTTATTTAATGAGTTAGATTAAATTAAGATTTTTTGAGATATGCGCTCCGATTGACTACCCAGTCAGGAATCATAATCATAAGGAGATGTTGAAAATAAATGAAATACTCACATTTTTATTTAAGTCATTGATAACAAATGATTTATATGATTTTGAATGTTATGTTTATTGAAGTAGAATATGTAAAAAATTCATACATAAATCGAGCATTTAGATACATTCTTGACCGCCTTATTAGTTAGTTAAAGCACCAAGCAAATTTTAATCCTTTAATTTGATTTAAGTTAATTAAATATTTTACAGACTTAGTAAAAAAGGAGGTTTTATGTCTAAGAAAATGATGGCTCTTAATATATTTTTAGCTGAAAAAAAATACGCGTCCAAGGACTTTACTTTTTTCCTTTCTAAGGTCTGTAAAGAATATGCACTAAATGGTGTAAAAGGTATCAAAGGTTCCTGTTTTATAAAAGATGTAAAGGACAACACACCCAAATGGAAAGAATTCTTCGAAGGGTTTACTGGAAATAAAATAAATGATTTAATAACTAGATCCAGTTCAGCAGTGCTGTTAATTAAATCTAAATCAAGAGTGTTTGCTATCACTTTCGGATATGGAAGAAGTTTATTAGAACAATCTTACTTTGTTTCAGACTTTGGTATTAAGTCAGCGTTAAATATGTTGAAGCATGATTCGCTAAGAAGTGTTGATACATTCACCATTGATGATTCTCCGGTGCAAAAGAAAACACAAGCTTCTTTAGGAACTGAGATATCTATGTTTGGCGTAGATATTTCTAAAGATATTTTAAGATCAGTCACTGGTTTACCTTTAGATGGGGTTTCCTTCAAAAATATTTGTGGAGGAGATAATTCACTACAAGTAAAAATAGAGTTAGAGCCAAGTGATTTGGTTCGTTACCTCGATGAGTGTTTACAACGCTATGAAGGAAAAGAGTATTTAAAGCAATTCTCATGGGTAGATAATCTAAAAAAAGTAGGTAAGCCAGCTACGATTGAGGAACTGGACGATTTATTGATAGGGATTATAAAATCAAAAAAATATGATGATGTTTCGATAGTAGCCCCGGAAATAATGAATGATGAAGATATAGAATACTTTAGTTTTACTAGAGCTAAGAGTAATATTTCTTATAGCATTGATAAAAATATATATTTTAATACTATCGAACTTCCGAATTTTGATATCGATAAATTAAAGAGAGATAAGCTTTTTGCTTTTAACCATCAAGGTTCCGAAGTTAAGGCATTCTCAGTCTATAAATGCCTTAACTTGGAAATAACGCATAAAAGAAAAACATATATGTTGTTTCTGGGGCAGTGGTTTGAAATTGAAAAGAAATTTTCAGAATACGTTGAAAAAGAATTAAGCATTATACCTACACATAAAAATTCATTCCCTGATCTAATAAGAACAATAGATAAATCTACTAATAAAGAGAAACTAGAATCCGAGGGCGATTATAATGAACGCATTAGTAAAACCAAATCTTATATTCTTATGGATAAAAAACTAGTTAAAAGCAGTAGGACTACAACTTCCATAGAATTATGTGATTTAGCTGATGTTAAAAATAAAATTTTAATTCACGCCAAACATAGAAAAGGCGGTTCCTCTGGTTTAAGTCATCTTTTCGCACAAGCAAGCATCGCTTCTGAACTGATTCTCAGTGACGAAGAGTTTAGAAAAGCAGCACGGGTTGTTATAAAAAATAACTACGGAAATGCTGCGATGAGCCTTGTACCAGAAAAAAAAATAAAGAGTAGTGAATTCGAAATTGTTCTATTAATGTTAGGCTGTGATAACAATAAATTACTAAAAAATTTACCTTTCTTCAGTAAAGTCAATCTGATGAATACGTATTCAAATCTTACTCAACGTGGATTTAAAGTTACTGTGGCATCTGCAAAATAAGATACCATTTAAATCAAGGCAACTCAGAGAAACTCCGCTTCTCTGAGTTGCCTTGATTATCTGCTATATGATTGAAAAAATGGATCACTCTATAAATGGTACAACATGAGATAACTCTTTAATATTATATTTGTAAATATATGCCAAGAAAAAATCTCGAACTGGAATACTTATTTCAGTTTCCAATAAATTTTAGTAATTTGATATATGCATACCTATCCGTGCCCTATCTATTTCCATTGAAATGTTTTATAACGCGCATGTAAACCTAAAAAAGAATTATTCATTAATTAATGTTGATTGACCTGCCCCTAGGATTAGATACAACCTTCAGTTAGTAATGTCGGTTGGTTTTTCTTCATATTTCCCGTTTCGCCAGTCCGCTGCAAATTCAGCCGGAGTCTGGTAGTTCAGCGATGAATGTGGACGACACTCGTTATAATCCTGCCGCCAGTCATTAATCTTTTTCCGGGCGTGAACGATATCGCTGAACCAGTGCTCATTGAGACACTCATCCCTGAATCGTCCGTTAAAACTTTCAATAAATCCGTTCTGTGTTGGCTTGCCCGGTTGGATAAGCCGCAGCTCCACCCCATGCTCATAAGCCCACTGGTCAAGTGCTCTGCGCAGGTAAACTCCGGCCCCTGGTCCGTTCTTATCGTCGCCGGATAGCCGCGAAACAGTGCAATACTGTCCAGAATTCGCGTGACCTGCACGCCTGAAATCCCGAATGCGGTGGTAATTGTCAGACACTTCTTCGTGAAGTCGTCCACGCAGGTCAGGTACTTGATCCTGCGACCGGTGGCCAGCGCGTCCATGACAAAATCCATCGACCAGGTCAGGTTGGGCGCCTCCGGGCGGAGCAGCGGCAGACGTTCTGTTGCCAGCCCTTTACGACGTCGTCTGCGTTTTACGCCCAGCCCGTTAAGGTGGTAAAGGCGGTACACGCGCTTGTGATTAACATGAAGGCCTTCACGGCGCAGTAACTGCCAGATGCGTCGGTAGCCAAAACGCCTGCGCTCCAGGGCCAGCCCAGTGATGCGCCCTGATAAATGCGCATCAGCCGCCGGACGCTGAGCCTCATAGCGGCAGGTCGACAGGGACAAACCTGTAAGCCTGCAGGCACGACGTTGCGACAGACCGGTCACATTACACATAAATTCAACGGCTTCCCGCTTCTGGTCTGTCGTCAGTACTTTCGCCCCAGAGCCACCTGAAGTGCCTCCTTATCCAGCATTGCTTCGGCAAGCAGCTTCTTGAGTCTGGCGTTCTCTTCCTCAAGCGACTTCAGGCGCTTAACCTCGGGCACCTCCATACCGCCATACTTCTTACGCCAGGTGTAAAAGGTGGCGTCGGAAATGGCGTGCTTACAGCAAAGCTCACGGGCAGAAACCCCGGCTTCGGCCTCTCGGAGAATACTGATGATCTGTTCTTCGGAAAAACGCTTCTTCATGGGGATGTCCTCATGTGGCTTATGAAGACATTACTAACATCGCGGTGTATTAATCAACGGGGAGCAGGTCAATCTTCATGCGGATTAATAATTAGATAAAATCAATACCATATTCTGGATAAAATAATTCCCAATTGCGAAAAAGGACTAATTAGAATAGTTAAATTCATTATTATCATTGATTGTAAGAATGATCCTGAGTCCCAACTGAGAGAACGCTAATGTTTTCCAATTATTATATTCTAGTAAAAAACCCACCCTCCCCAAAAAAAATCGGAATAAGGGCGTTAAAGAACACAACACTAAAACTAAAAAGAATGAAAACTTCAAAAGCTTTTAATTATCGATTCAGTTCAAATACTTTAACATTCTTCCCTCACCTACCAGTGAGGGAAATATATATTTAGCAACACATATTTGAAACAAAAAACAATACTGCCATGGATAATAATACCAATTAATCACGAGCAATCCAATCATATGGAATCAACGCCGCACCACGCCACTCCTCTACTAAATGGACGTTATCCAGACTATTCCACACTTCTTCATCAGCGTGATCCAATACAATAAACTGGAATAAACCTTTGGTTGACGCTATAAATTTATTTAAAACCTCAAAAACTTTACGGACTGCAATAATATCCTCACTCTGCCAGTCAGGCTCACTATTTTCACTACCTAAAGATCCCGCTTGCCTTACAGGAAAATATACTTGACTTGGCTGATCATAAATGAGCAAACTTGGTACTGGATGCTGAGAATTTCGCGTAAATATCCATTGCAAAGCTAGCGTTGTAGCAATATGGTAAGCTAACCAGTTTGCTCCACTCCCCGTTTCCCAGAGATAATCATCGCGCTCTCCTCTACTAACTTTTACAGTTAAATCATTAATAATTAACCTAACTGGCGAATCTGGCCACTCTCCATCCAAATAAGGAAGTAATTTCCCTGTTGCTCGTTGAATTTTATCAAGCGCTATATCGAGTTTACGTGTAATTTCTTTCTCTGAAACTAATTTCGATAACCTATTTTGCTCTAACTGTAATTCTTTAATTTCATTTATCAAATTAGTTAACACATCTGTACTTTGATACAAGCGTAATGCTTCCTCCAGTCTACCAATAAAACGGGAGATCAATTCTCCTTGCGTGTTATATTTTCTTACTTCTTCAGACTGTTTCTCTAACGCTCGTATTTCTTGCTTTATTGACGCTAACTCTTTCGTAAATTCATGTAGTTCGGAACGAAGATGTAAAGTCTCCTTATCCAAAGAATGGTTGACTTGTGGATAAGAACGCAATTGCAGTTCAATACCTTCAAGTGCGAGACAAAGCTTCCTAATTTTTTCGTAGCTTCGTTTTTCATTTAACGGCTCAATTGTTTCAGCGCGAGTACATTGTTCACGGATCCATGTAGATAGACTAAGACGCTCTCTTTTTACTTCAAGCCCTTTTTTATATAAATCACTACTATCATTAAGCCTCTCAAGTTCTACAAGTTGGCTTCGAATCTTATTAATTTGTGTAATATTACTTACTTCTCTTGCTCTCAATTTCTTTAATTCAGTGATAACGTATTGTGTTGAATCTAAAGAAGGTTGAGAAACTTTAATATCCTTTTTAAGGATTGACTTCAAAAGCTTTAAAGTTGCAGGCCACTCGTCAGGAATAGCCTGTTCTACGGGTAAAAGCCCGTATTCAATAGCAAGTGACAACCAAATCCGACTTTCTCGTTGCCAGGCATCTCCTGAGGCTTTACGTGTTTTAAGTTCTGTTTCTTTACGACGTAATTGACGAGTAACTCTATCTAACTCATGTCTTGCCTGAAGAACCAAGGGGCTAATAGCACCCAAAACATACGGAAATATAGTCTTAAGCTTTTCTCTATGCTCTGTAGTATCTGCTTTAAAGAATAAAACATCTGGATTTGCTATTATGTTTTGTGGCTGAAAAATAAATGCCATTAAGTCACGGAAACTTGGACGGCTGCGAAAATTATCATGTCCAGTTGGTTCAAATGCTAAATCTGATAAACCTGCCAAACGATCCAAGATTCCTTTCACATGAGTCATTGTACTATTTTTCTGAGGAGCTAATGCAGGTATAATTATTCCATCACCTTCTTCTATATACATTTCACTAGTTCCCTGCTGATTACCAGGTTCTTTACGTGCCAGCAATTTTGGTCCTTCAGTAGTATCAATCAATACACCAAACCACGAACATGATTCTCGAATGACGCCTACTGGAATTGCACATTTATCAGAACATAGACAATAATCGATAATAGGGATAACAGCCGACTTACCTGTTTTTGATGCACCACTGATAATGTTTACTTTTCCGGGTTCAAATTCTACAATCCGTGGTTGATGATTTGTTTTAGGCCAAAGTACCAATTTTCTTATTTGAAAATACATCAGAAATCCACCATCAATGTTTTTGCAATTTGTTGTTCCGAAACTTCAGAGAACCAATACGCTAATTTATCACAGCAAGCATGAATTTTTTTCAAATCATCCGATAGCAATGGTAAATCAAGCTCTGAATCATCACATCTAACTATTAACGTTGCTGTTTTAGTGTCAATTTCTAATAACCCAGCAACTTCTGCAACACTTAAAGATTCAAATGTAAGTGAGCGTAATTGAAGAGTTCTTTCATGAATTGTAAATATTGCTTCTCTCTTTTTTTGTATTTTCCCTGCAAAGAGATGTATACCTGAAGCCTTTTGTGTACTACAAATGAGTTTAACAGTTGATTTATGTAAAATAAGCGGTAAAACTAGAAAAGCGATAGTAAGAGTGGGACACTCCTTCTTGTAATGTTGATAATATCGGCAAAATAGCCATAAAAAAAAGGCTCCCATAGCACTATTTTGTACTAAAGCTGCATCATTCAGTTCGGGCTTTCTCAGTTCTATTCTCATTATTCATCCTTATCGAGAAGCTCTATATAATTCGGATGCCATCCTAGACGGAGATCGTCAGCCAGAAGATTGAAACCTCCATTAGTAAAATATTCAGGGACTATCTGATTATCGAAAGATACTTTTGTAGCGGAACAACGGCTATAAATAACTTTACCTCTGCTTATTTCAGGCTTGTCAGAGTGGAAAATCTCAATATCATCGCATGTTGCATCGTACTGTCTTAACAATGAATTATGCCATTCAGAAATATTTTGTTCAAATATCAGTCCATTTTCGGCCCACATGGTTATGTTAGCATCCGTCTTTAATAGGTCACTGACAGCCCTAAGCTGACGCTCTTGAGGAAGCTCTATCAATTTTAGTTGTTTTATAAACGTGGGGGCCCGTTTGAGCAATGCTTCAGCATCAGAATTATTAATTTCTGTACTGAGTGGCTGAAGGTATCCAGGAATATTATTTTTCTGTACAAAATTTATAAACACTTTTCTAAATTCCTGCACAGATATAACTGCATTTTGTTTATTACGGATAAGTCCATCAGCTTTTTCTTTTGCCATTCCTATCGCATACCGGCAAGTTAGTTCAATTAGTTCTTCTGCAATTGTAGGTTTTAAACACTTACGAATTGAATCGAGCGGATCTATTCTGTCATTCTCTATAACTAAATTTTCAATTATTGCTTTTTGTTCTTCTTGTGTAGCATTAAGAAACCGAGAAATATATTTCATACATGCAGGTTCTGATTTTAATTTTTTCAGTTCACTCTGCAAAAAAAACATCAGTTTTTTAATATCGTCATCATTTTTGGAATTATGAAATAGCGAACAAATTGTACCTATATTTTTTGCAGGTGTAACATAGTAGCGAAAACTTACTTTGCTAAGACATATATCATTTACTGTCACTATGTCGATCCAGTTAGAAATTGTCTTCCAGAAATCCTCCGACCAGTCTGATAAAGGGTTATGCGTTAAAGCACTTTTAGTCTGCTCCAATATAATCCGGCCATCAGGATAATGTACGGCTACGTCGTCAAGATACTCGAGCGATACACATGCATCATCAGAACAGTTGAGAAGATGGTAGCAGAGGCGAACAGGTTGAAGCGCAAATCCCAAATATTGGCCAGGCGCACTGGACTTTGGTTGGGAGGATTTTCCTATACTCATTCGACTTGCTACCTTGCAGTTCTGGTTCAGGATATAATCTGAACAACATGAAAATTATGGATAATTTTGAAGAAAGTATAAAAAATACGCAAGCATAATTCCATACTAAATCTAATGTTGAACGCGACATCGTGAAGAACATCACGACGAATCATATCTGCATATCATGCATTATGCGGTTTGCTTTATAGCTTCCTTAGCAACCGTCACTTTGCAGAATGCTTAGAAGGAACAATCTAGCTCAATACAGCTCCTTTGTATTAGCCTGCAACTTAACGGCTACTTTTCTTTCAAACATACTTTCAATGCATTCCCCGTACCACTGCATCATCTCCCTCCGCCCTTCCAGATACTGAGCATGGTTGTACGTCCCGCGAATCGCATTCTTATCGACATGCGCAAGCTGAGTTTCAATCCATGCCGTATTGAACCCTTCCTCGTGCAAAATCGTACTCATCGTGTGGCGGAAACCATGCCCCGTTACCTTCCCCGTGTATCCAATCCGCTTAAACACCTGATTAATACTCGCTTCGCTCATTGTTTTGCGGGGATCATTCCTCCCAGGAAACACCAGAGGATATTGCCCAGACATCACTTTGAGCTGCTGTACGATCTCTAGTGCTTGGGTAGAGAGGGGGACAAGGTGAGGCCGTTTCATCTTCATTCGGTCGGCAGGAATTTCCCATACAGCTTTCTCAAGATCAAACTCACTCCAGAAAGCACCTCGAAGCTCGCCGGTGCGAACTCCCGTAAGGATTAGCAGGCGAGCGGCAAGGACAACTAGCGGGCTTCCTGTATAGCTGGATAGGGCTTCAAAGAAGTCTGGTAACTCTTCAACAGTCAGGAAGGGATAATGCTTCGATTCATGCCCTGACATCGCGCTGGTTAGATCCGCTGCAGGATTGTATTCCGCACGACCGGTAACTATGGCGTAACGAAAGACTTCACTGCAGCGCTGGCGAACCTTCTTGGCCTTCTCTGTCGCGCCACGGCTTTCCATTCGACGCAGCACATTAAGCAGAACCAGCGGTTTGATTTCATTCACCGGCAGTTGGCCGATATAAGGGAAAATATCTTTATTGAAGGCCTCCAGAATGTCAGAAGCATACCCTTCTGACCATCTACTCACCTTCGTACCGTGCCACTCAAGTGCCACAGACTGGAACGTATTATTGAGTTGCACATCGCGAACCAGCTTTTCTTCTTTTTTAGCAAACGATGGATCGATACCTTCGGCCAGTTTTTTCTTGGCTTCATCACGTAGTGCCCTCGCTTGTGCAAGGGACACTGCTGGATAAACACCAAAAGCCATACGCTTCTCTTTTCCATTGAAGCGATATTTCATTCGCCAGTATCGAGAACCAGAGGGTACGACTTCAAGATACAAACCAGCACCATCTGCCAGCTTGTAGGCTTTCTCTCTGGGTTTAGCAGCATCTACCTGTCGGGCATTAAGCTTCATTGGGGGCATCTCCCTGGACCGAACACAGAATGCCCCCACTTATGCCCCCAACTGTGACTTGATTTCGGTTGAGTACAGTTGATAACAGGAGATAAGATACGGGCCAGAAACCGCAGTATACGGGCTTTTAGTTGATTTCGGTAGACTTGGGAAGAGCTTGAAATGGTGCCGATAATAGGAGTCGAACCTACGACCTTCGCATTACGAATGCGCTGCTCTACCAACTGAGCTATATCGGCTTTCAGGACGCGCCACGAGCGTGGCTGCGGTGTAAAAGGTTAAGGAAGATAGGGTGATGCGTCAACCACTTATCAAACTGACTGCTGGTTTTTGCATCACCCTGTCTTCAATTACGCACGAATCGTGTCGTCGCCGAAGCCGATCCACTTGTAGGTGGTTAAGGCTTCCAGCCCCATCGGGCCGCGGGCGTGCAGCTTCTGGGTGCTGACCGCCACTTCCGCTCCAAGACCGAACTGGGCGCCGTCGGTGAAGCGGGTTGAGGCGTTAACGTACACGGCAGAGGAATCCACTTCGTTAATAAAGCGGTTCGCGTTGCGCAGCGTACGGGTCAGGATCGCGTCCGAATGCTGAGTACCGTGCTCACGAATATGGGCGATGGCATCATCAAGATCCGCCACCACTTTCACATTCAGGTGCAGCGACAGCCATTCGTCGTTGTAATCCGCCTCCTTCACCGCTTCCACCGCCGCCGGGCCGGTTTGCAGTACAGGCAGCGATTTCTCGTCAGCATGCAGGGTCACACCGGACTCGGCCATCTGCTTGCTCAGCGCAGGCAGGAAGCAGTCGGCAATCGCCTGGTGCACCAGCAGCGTTTCCACCGTGTTGCAGGTGCTCGGGCGCTGGGTTTTGGCGTTCACGATGATTTTCAGCGCCGGTTCAATTTCGGCGGTGTCGTCCACCACGATGTGGCACACGCCGATGCCGCCGGTGATCACCGGGATCGTCGACTGTTCGCGGCAAAGTTTATGCAGGCCCGCGCCACCGCGAGGGATCAGCATGTCGATGTAGCGATCGAGGCGTAGCATTTCGGTGACCAGTGCGCGGTCCGGGTTTTCAATCGCCTGAACGGCCGCTTTCGGCAGGCCACACTCTTCCAGCGCCTGCTGGATCACCGCCACCGTGGCGTTGTTGGTACGCCAGGTTTCTTTCCCGCCGCGCAGAATGGCGGCGTTGCCAGTTTTCAGGCACAGAGAGGCGACGTCCACGGTCACGTTCGGGCGAGCTTCATAGATCACGCCCACTACGCCGAGCGGCACGCGGCGGCGTTCGATGCGCAGCCCGCTGTCCAGCAGCCCGCCGTCGATCACCTGCCCTACCGGGTCGGCTAGGCTGCACACCTGGCGCACATCGTCGGCGATGCCCTTCAGGCGAGCCGGGGTGAGCTGCAGGCGGTCGAGCATGGCTTCGCTGAGGCCGTTTTTACGCGCCTCGTCCACGTCCTGCTGGTTGGCGGTCAGGATCTGCTCCGAACGCGCTTCAAGGTAGTCGGCAATTTTTTCCAGCACGCGGCTCTTTTCGCGGCCGGAGAGCAGTGCCAGCTGGTAAGAGGCCTCTTTTGCCGCTTTGCCCATTTGTTCAAGCATTGATCTGCTCCTTAATTAACAATCATGTCGTCGCGATGCACGGCCACCGGGCCGTATTCATAGCCGAGGATTTCGTCGATTTGCTGGGAATGATGCCCGGCAATGCGGCGCAGCGCGTCGCTGTTGTAGCGGCAAACGCCGTGGGCGATGTCGCGCCCTTCCAGGCTGCGAATGCGGATTACCTCGCCACGGGAGAAATTGCCGCTCACGCTTTTGATACCTTTAGGCAGCAATGAACTACCGCGCTCCAGAATAGCGGACAGCGCGCCGTCATCCACGGTGATTTCGCCGGCAGGCGGAGCGCCAAAGATCCAGCGTTTGCGGTTCTCCAGCGGCGACTGCTGCGCGTGGAAGCGCGTCCCTACAGGGTTGCCGGCCATGACGTCGCCGATAACGCCCGGCTTGCTGCCTGCAGCAATAATAACGTCGATACCCGCGCGGCAGGCCACGTCGGCCGCCTGGAGCTTGGTGCCCATGCCGCCCGTGCCGAGGCCGGAAACGCTGTCGCCCGCAATGGCGCGCAGCGCATCGTCGATGCCGTGCACTTCTTTAATCAGTTCCGCTGCCGGATTGTTACGCGGGTCTGCGGTGTAGAGGCCCTGCTGGTCGGTGAGCAGCAGCAGCTTGTCGGCCCCGGCCAGAATCGCGGCCAGTGCGGAAAGGTTGTCGTTATCGCCGACTTTGATTTCCGCCGTCGCCACGGCATCGTTTTCATTAATGACCGGCACAATGTTGTTATCTAACAGCGCTCTGAGCGTGTCGCGGGCATTAAGGAAGCGTTCGCGATCTTCCATATCGGCGCGGGTCAGCAGCATCTGCCCGACGTGAATGCCGTAAATAGAGAACAGCTGTTCCCAGAGCTGAATCAGGCGACTTTGCCCTACCGCGGCCAGCAGCTGCTTGGACGCGATGGTGGCGGGGAGTTCGGGGTAGCCGAGGTGTTCACGCCCGGCGGCAATCGCCCCGGAGGTCACAATCACAATACGATGCCCCGCCGCGTGCAGCTGGGCACACTGGCGAACCAGTTCAACAATATGGGCGCGGTTCAGGCGGCGGGAGCCACCGGTTAATACGCTGGTGCCTAGTTTTACGACCAGCGTCTGGCTGTCACTCATGATTCTCTGCCGTTTCTACAAATAAGGGGAAATTAAAAAGCCAGATGACGTTGTAACAGGAGTCGCGCGGCTTGCCAACAGGCGGCGTGGGAAAAGGGCTAATAAGCCAGAAAGGATCGCTGACGATAGCGGATATATTTTACATTTTTATGACATTCAAACTTTATTACGTTTATTTAATCTTTCTCCTAAATTGTCATAAATCTTTAATCTGAGAACGATAAAACCCTTCCTGTTTTTAGCGGGAGCCCGACTCCCAGAACAATTTTGCAAGCGTTCATCATTCTTGGGATAACAAATGAAAAAGAGCACACTGGCATTAGTGGTAATGGGCATCATGGCGGCTTCTGCAGCTCAGGCAGCCGAAGTTTATAACAAGAACGGCAACAAGCTGGACCTGTATGGCCGCGTAAAAGCCGAACATTACTTCAGCGATAACAACGGCTCTGACGGCGACCAAACCTATGCTCGTCTGGGCTTCAAAGGCGAAACTCAGATTAACAGCCAGCTGACCGGTTACGGCCAGTGGGAATACCAGATTGCGGGTAGCAAAGCAGAGAACGACTCTACCGGCACCAAAACTCGCCTGGCGTTCGCGGGCCTGAAAGCCGGGGACTACGGCTCATTCGATTACGGTCGTAACTATGGCGTGCTGTACAACATTGGCGCTTACACCGATATGATGCCAGAGTTCGGCGCTGACTCTTTCGTCAGAGCAGATACCTACATGACCGGTCGTGCAACCGGCGTGGCAACTTACCGTAACAACAACTTCTTTGGCCTGGTTGACGGCCTGAAGCTGGCCCTGCAATACCAGGGCAAAAACGGCGGAGACAGCGCCAACTCCCGCGGCGATATCACTCGCCAGAACGGTGATGGCTTCGGTACCAGCCTGTCATACGACATCGCGGACACCGGCCTGAGCGTGGGCGCAGCATACGCCAACTCTAACCGTACCAGCGATCAGAAAGCCTCCACTTTCGGCAAAGGCAGCAAAGCTGAAGCCTGGACCACCGGTCTGAAATACGACAAAAACAACGTGTACCTGGCCGCTATCTATGCAGAAACCAGCAACATGACCCCGCTGAGCGGCACTGCGCTGATCAACAATGTGTCAACCAAAATGAGCGGCTTTGCCAATAAAAACCAGGCGTTCGAAGCCATCGCTCAGTACCAGTTCGACTTCGGCTTGCGTCCATCCCTGGGCTATGTTCAGTCGAAAGGGAAAGACATTGAAGGCGTGGGTGATGCGGATCTGGTGAAATACATCGACGTAGCAGCGACTTACTACTTCAACAAAAACATGTCTGCGTTTGTGGATTACAAAATCAACCAGCTGAGCGATAACAACAAGCTGAATCTGAACAACGACGACGTTGTTGCGGTAGGTATGGTTTACCAGTTCTAATTCGCGATACTGCGGATAAAAAAATCCCCGTCAGCTTGACGGGGATTTTTTATTTTCAGGCGGAGAGTTTAAGCGACTTTTCTGCAAAGTTCTCGGCAGGCACCAGCCCAAGTTCAAGGGTGGCGAGTAAATCTTTCAGGCGTCCGTGGAAACCGCGCAGCGTCTGCTCCAGTTTTTCATCCACTTCTTTATCTTTTGCCGGGGTCGCCGTCCATTTGCCGTCTTTATCAAACAGGCCGAACTGCCAGGTGTAGGTAAACTGCTTTTCCTGGGCTTCCAGCACCATCCACCATCCCCAAAATTCGCGTTTCTCCGGCGCGGGTTTTACGTTAACGCACACCGCCAGGCAATCGAAGAAGAAACGGTTGTCTTCACACTGCTCTTCCCGGATATACGGGCCAAGCGAGGCGAACTTTCTGATCAGTCTACTTTTCGGGTGTCCACTCGGTAACGTCATTACGATCTCCTGTTGTGAAGCAACTGTTTTAGCAAACCGCCGTAATTTAGCAAATATTTAACGTAATCTTTGTTTCACCCAGCCGGTAATTTCCCGCAGCGCTTTGTCAAAGTTTTGATACACCGGCTTAAACGGGATCGGGAGTAATTTGCCGTCGGCAGATGACGAAGTGATTAAACGAGATTCTTCTTCCGGGCTGAACGGATCGTTCTCCCAGAAGCCTGACAGCATTGGCGTTGGGCAACGGCGGCCCAGCAACCCCTGCGTTTTCAGGGAGTAGCGGTTTAGCTCCACGCTCAGCGCGCTGTCGGAGATGCTGGTCATGCCCAGGCGGCTCGCCAGCACGTCAATGTACATTTCCGGCACGTTGGCCTGGCGCTGCGGGTCGCTCAGCAGGGCGTGAACCACCGGCCCAAGGCAGGCAACGGCTTTCAGGCGCGGCGCTTCGAGGTAGGCCAGGCGCACGGCGACGTTGGCTCCAAAGCGGAAACCGAACGCCGCAACGCGGGTGTGATCAACCCACGGTATATTCGGTAGCGCTTTGAGCACGTGCTGGTGCAGCACGCTGGAATCCTGGGTCAGTTTCCATTTAGAGGAGAAGCCCACAGAAGGCATGTCGATGGTCAACATCGCGATGCCCTGTGGGGCAAAATATTTCTCAAACAGGCTGTAATAATCGCTCTGTAAGGCATCGAGGCCGCCGCACATCAGCACGGTCGGGAATGGCCCTTCTGCCCCTTTAGGCATGTGCAGGAAGCCGCTGATGGTGCCGCCACCGGTCATCGGGAATTCAAGCTCGCGCAGCCCGCCGGACAACCGGGGAGCCGCCTCTTCGTAAGCCCGATTAGCCAACACCTGGGCCTGCTCCGCCAGCGCATCCCCTTTCAGATGCGGGTAAGCTGCAATGCTGTAGAGGTTAGCCGCCTGCAGCCAGAATTTGCCGATTTTCTCTTCGTCCGTTTCCTGGCCGGCACGCTGCTGCCAGAGCATCGCCTGCTTCGACCATTCGTAGATCCAGTTCCCCCCGCGATAGCCCATCACGGTATCAAACAAGTCGTCGTTGGTACGTTCAGCCTCGGTGCAGGCAATCCGGGCCTGGACTTCGAGGATTTCGCGCGGATCGACCCCGCGCCAGATCCACATCAGGCGGTTGATCATGCGGTACCAGTGGGGCACGTTTTTGCCGTCCAGCGCGGACTGGATCGCGGGCGTGGCGGTATGCCGCGCGCGACGAACAAGCGTGGACGTTTCCGGGTGTTTGAATCTTGGCTTAAAGAGGGTTTCGCTGAGGTTGGCCTGCGACATCGTTTCACTGCCTCCATGAATACGAGAAACGTCGCTATTGTAGCCTGATACGGTCCAAATAACACAAACGCCCGGCAATGCCGGGCGCCAAATAAATGACAAAGCTCAAATCATGGAGGGATTAACGGCCAGCCAACGGCGGCACAAACACCACGCCCATATCCCACGGCTGCTCAATCCAGGTGTCCTGCGGAATATCAATCACGTAATCGTCCACCAGCGGCTGACCGGCTGGTTTAGCGAAGATAGTGACGAAGTGAGCTTTCGGATACATTTCGCGAATGGCTACCGCGGTGCCGCCGGTGTCGACCAGGTCATCGATCACGATAAAACCTTCGCCGTCGCCTTCCGCACGCTTCAGCACGGTCAGCTCACGCTGGTTGTCGTGGTCGTAGCTGGAGATACAAACGGTATCAACATGGCGAATACCCAGTTCACGAGCCAGCAGCGCGCCCGGCACCAGGCCACCACGGCTAACGGCAATAATGCCTTTCCACTGTTCGGCTGGCAGCAGACGCTGAGCCAGTTTGCGGGCGTGAATCTGCAACATGTCCCAGGTGACGACGTATTTTTCGCTCATGTGAAGTGTCCCGGCCTGTAAATAACGGCTTAAAAAGTATTCGAAGGAGTTTTGGTTGCGCGAGATTATAGAGATCTGACGCACTAAAAACCAGTGCCGCAGGCCATTGGCAGCGGATTTTGCTCGTATTCAGCCTTCACGCAACAAAAGAAAGTGGTATTCTCAGGACATCGCGCAAGCCGTGCTTGTGGTGTATCTGAACCCGGCTAAAAACGTAACCGGTCAGCCAAAAAAACGACTCCAGGGAGACTCAACGTGTCTGAATTGTCTCAATTATCGCCACAGCCGCTGTGGGATATTTTTGCCAAAATCTGTTCTATTCCGCATCCGTCCTATCATGAAGAAGCGCTGGCGGAACACATCCTGTCCTGGGCAAAAGAAAAAGGCCTGCACGTCGAACGTGACCAGGTGGGGAATATCCTGATTCGCAAACCTGCTACACCGGGCATGGAAAACCGCAAACCTGTGGCGCTTCAGGCGCACCTCGACATGGTGCCGCAAAAAAACAACGACACCGTTCACGACTTTGCTAAAGATCCTATCCAGCCGTACATCGACGGCGAGTGGGTAAAAGCGCGCGGCACCACTCTGGGCGCAGACAACGGCATCGGTATGGCTTCCGCGCTGGCGGTGCTGGCTGACGACAGCGTGGCACACGGCCCGCTGGAAGTGCTGCTGACCATGACCGAAGAAGCCGGGATGGACGGCGCATTTGGCCTGCAGGCGGGCTGGATGCAGGCAGATATCCTGATCAACACCGACTCCGAAACGGAAGGTGAGATCTACATGGGCTGCGCGGGCGGGATCGACTTTATCACCACGCTGCCGCTGCAGCGTGAAGCCGTTCCGGCTGGGTTTGACACCTTCAAGCTGACTATCAAAGGGCTGAAAGGCGGCCACTCCGGCGCAGACATCCATCTGGGCCTGGGGAACGCCAACAAGTTGCTGGCTCGCTTCCTGCTGGCTCATGCTGCGGAACTGGACGCACGTCTGCTCGACCTGAACGGCGGCACCCTGCGTAACGCCATTCCGCGCGAAGCCTTCGCCACGTTGGCCGTGCCTGCGGCGAAAGCTGCCGAGCTGAAGTCTGCGGCTAACGCTTACCTGGCCGTTCTGAAAAATGAACTGTCTGCGGTCGAGAAGAACATTACCGTGCTGGTGGAAGCCACAACGTCTGATAAACAGGCGCTGACCTCTAAAACTCGCGATACCTTCCTGCATCTGCTGAACGCCACGCCAAACGGCGTGATTCGTAACTCAGACGAAGTGAAAGGCGTGGTTGAGACTTCCCTGAACGCGGGCGTCGTGACCATGAGCGACGACAGTGCAGAAATTATCTGCCTGATTCGTTCCCTGATCGATTCTGGTAAAGACTACGTGGTTAGCGTGCTGGAGTCCCTGGGTGAACTGGCTGGGGCAAAAACCGTGGCGAAAGGCAGCTATCCTGGCTGGCAGCCGGACGCTAAGTCTCCGGTGATGGCCCTGGTGCGCGAGACTTACCAGAAGCTGTTCAACCAGACACCGAACATCATGGTTATCCACGCGGGCCTGGAATGTGGTCTGTTCAAAAAGCCATACCCGGAGATGGACATGGTGTCCATCGGGCCAACCATTACCGGCCCACATTCCCCGGACGAGCAGGTACATATTGAGAGCGTTGGCCAGTACTGGACGCTGCTGACCGAGCTGCTAAAGGCGATTCCGGCGAAATAAGTTTTACCCTCACCCTAACCCTCTCCTTATAAGGGAGAGGGGATTTTCTTTGTCTGCCTCATTTTCAGCGAAAACGTGTTTTTCCCCTTCTCCCTTCCAGGGGAAGGCCGGGATAAGGGTCTTATTCACAACCCCAGCAGCAGTTGCCTCTCCAGCTGCGGGTCGAGCAGCGTCACATGCAGCCCCACCAGCCGGACGCCGCGCCCTCCCCGCCGCTCTTCCCATGTTTTACGGGCGGTGGCGATCAGGTCTTCTTTGTTCAGTTTCGGCCAGACGTGCTCCTGGGTCGTCAGCTGAAAATCATTAAACTTCAGCTTGATGCCTTGCCGGGCGATACGCAGGTCGGCCCGCTCTTTGGCAAGTCTCTTCTCAAGCTCCGGATACAGCCGTTCAATAATCTCTTCGCATTCTGGCCATTCATGAATGTCTTCCGCGAGCGTCCGCTCTACCCCCACCGACTTTCTCTGACGATCGTTACTGATCTCGCGCTCATCAATGCCCTGGCTGCGCTCCCACAGCACCCGGCCAAATTTCCCAAAGCGTTTTAACAACATGGCCAGGTCAGCATTTTGCACGTCAGCGCAGGTTCGCAGACCGAGCGTTTCCAGCTTTGCCACCGTGACTTTGCCCACGCCGGGAATTTTCCCGAGCGGTAGCGTCGCTAAAAAGTCCGGTACCTGTTCGGGCGTAATGACATACTGGCCGTTGGGTTTATTGAGGTCGGAGGCAATCTTTGCCAGAAACTTTATCGGCGCAATTCCAGCTGAGGCGGTCAGGTTCAGTTCGTCGGCAATGGCCTGGCGAATTTCGCGTGCAATCAACGTGGCCGAGCCCTGGCAGTGTTCGCTATCCGTGACGTCCAGATAAGCTTCATCCAGCGACAAGGGTTCGATCAGCGGGGTATAGCGGGAGAAGATTTCACGAATATGGTTGGAGGCTTCTTTATAGGCGTCGAACCGGCCCGGCAATAGCGTGAGATGCGGACAGAGTTTTAGCGCCATCGCGGTCGACATCGCGCTGCGCACGCCGTATTTTCTGGCGGGATAGTTCGCCGTGCTGATCACCCCTCGCCGTTGGGCGCTGCCGCCAATAGCGAGGGGTATATCGCGCAGGGCTGGATTATCACGCATCTCAACGGCGGCAAAAAAGCAGTCCATATCGACATGAATGATTTTGCGCATATCCACTCAACCAGAAAAACAACACTGGATAAGTATACAGCTAATTTTCAAAATGAGGAAATTGTCGCCGGCCAACAAATCTTTCCCTGCGAGCGGCATCACCTCGGGCATAAAGTGACACACCGCAAAAACTCCAATTGATTCCAATAAAATGTGTAAACGCCCGCGTCTGGCGCTTGCGAAAATTAGCCACGATGCTAATGTGAGCGCAATCCTGTACAGAATTTTCTGATTTCGGGTCCCTTTAGCCGTCCTGGCTGTTAGTTTCAGGTTTATCAAGGAATCAAGCAGTATGCGTAAGATCGCACTGATTATTGCGATGCTCTCTATGCCGTTTTTCTCTTTCGCCAGCCTGCTTAACAGCAGCGGTGTCGCCGCCCCTGTCGGCAAAGATAGCAGACAGCAGCTAATGGGCTCCCCGGTTTATATTCAAATCTTTAAAGAAGAGCGCACCCTGGAACTGTGGGTAAAGATGGGCGAACAGTATCAGCTCCTCAACAGTTACCGCATCTGTAACTATTCCGGCGGCTTGGGGCCAAAACAGCGTCAGGGCGATTTTAAAAGTCCGGAAGGGTTTTATAGCGTTGATCGCAGTCAGTTAAAACCGGACAGCCGCTTCTATAAAGCCATTAATATCGGCTTCCCGAATGAATTTGACCGCGCTCACGGCTATGAAGGGAAATACCTGATGATTCACGGCGCCTGCGTGTCGATTGGCTGCTATGCCATGACCGACTCCGGCATCGATGAAATCTTCCAGTTTGTGACCGGGGCTTTGGTGTTTGGCCAGCCTCGCGTGCAGGTCAGTATTTTCCCGTTCCGCATGACCGACGCCAATATGGAACGCCACAAGTACTCCACCTACATCAACTTCTGGAAAGAGCTGAAACCGGGCTATGACTACTTCGCGGCTAACCATCAGCCACCGGGCGTGGCCGTGGTCAGCGGGAACTACGTCATCAGCAAACCTACCGTGATGACGCCAGTTCAACCGCAGCTGGCTTCAAACTATAAGCTCACCGAGGCAAAATAACGCCGACTTGCCTGGCTCAATTTTGTGCCAGGTTTCGTTGGCGGTCAGCGGCTGAGTTGCGATGACCGTGACCACATCGTTCGGTGTGGTCTCTTCCTGAAAATCAATTTCCACGTCCTGATCCAGCAGCTTAGCGACACCGAATGGCGCTCTGCGGGTGATCCAGAACAGGTTCGTCGAGCAAAACGCCATCACGTAGCGCCCGTCCGACAGCAGCATGTTAAACACGCCCTTTTCTCTAAGCTCTGCACCCAGTTCAGTGATGTAGCGGAACACCGCTTCCATATTGCCCGGCGTGCGCGGGTAACGCTGCGTGAGTTTGTGCAGTAGCCAGCAGAACGCCTGCTCGCTGTCCGTTTCGCCAATCGGGCGAAACGTCCCCGTCTCCAGCGTGCGATAGCCCTTGAGTTGCCCGTTATGGGCATAGGTCCAGTTGCGGCCCCACAGTTCGCGGGTGAACGGATGGGTGTTTTCCAGCGCAACCTTGCCGCGGTTTGCCTGGCGAATATGCGCAATAACCGAGCAGGATTTAATTGGGTAATCCTGCACGAGGCGGGCGATGGGCGAGTTAAAGCTCGGCTGCGGATCTTTAAACGTGCGGCAGCCTTTTCCTTCGTAGAAGGTTATACCCCAGCCGTCTTTATGGGGGCCTGTTCCGCCTCCGCGCTGCACCAGTCCGGTAAAACTAAAACAGATATCCGTCGGTACGTTGGCACTCATCCCGAGCAGTTCGCACATCTCTTCTCTCCCACAACGAATGCCCCTGCTCCGGGAGGAACTGGGGCATTACGGGCTAAGCTTTAACCATTTCTTTTTCGATTAACTGAATCAGGATGTGGATCACTTTGATGTGAATTTCCTGAATGCGGTCCGCATAGCCGAAGTGCGGCACACGAATTTCGATGTCCGCCGTACCGGCCATTTTGCCGCCGTCTTTGCCGGTCAGGGTAATGACTTTCATGCCTTTCGCGCGGGCAGCTTCAATCGCTTTGATGACGTTGCCGGAGTTGCCGGACGTGGAGATCCCCAGCAGCACGTCGCCTTCGCAGCCAACGGCTTCAACGTAGCGAGAAAAGACATAGTCGTAGCCAAAATCGTTGCTGACGCAGGAGATGTGGCTCACGTCAGAAATCGCGATCGCCGGATAGCCCGGGCGGTTCTCACGATAGCGGCCCGTTAACTCTTCCGCAAAGTGCATAGCATCGCAGTGTGAGCCACCGTTCCCGCAGGACAGTACTTTGCCGCCCGCTTTGAAACTGTCTGCCAGCAGCACCGCTGCGCGCTGGATGGCATGAATGTTGGCTTCATCCTTAAGGAAGTTAGTCAGCGTTTCCGCCGCTTCATTGAGCTCACTACGAATAAGATCCTGGTACATGAGGAGGTCCTTGAGGTTTGAGTGAATTTCACATCCCGCAGTGTACCGGATAGCGCCGAAAGCGAGAAGCGTAACCCCGCGCGTTAAGCCGGGGTTTTCCCTGGAAGTGCGGCAACAATGTGAGCGAGGTTGTAATTATTTTGTAAACACATTGCTAAAGAAAGCAACATCCACTACAACCAATACATCACAAGTGGTCAGACCTCCTACAAGCAAGGGAGCTTTCTTTATGTTGATTTTAAGCATTGTCCTTACCGTTGTTCTGCTGGGTGTGTTGTTCTATCACCAGGCAAATCTGCTGCTTAGCAGCGTGCTTCTGCTCGCGTGGACCGCCGCGCTGGGCTTCGCTGGCATCTGGTCTTTCTGGGTGCTGGTTCCGCTGGCGGTAATTCTGGTGCCGCTGCTGGTCACGCCGCTGCGTAAATCGCTGATCTCCGCACCGATCTTCCGTGGCTTCCGCAAAGTCATGCCGCCGATGTCCCGCACCGAAAAAGAAGCCATCGACGCCGGGACGACCTGGTGGGAAGGCGATCTGTTCCGCGGCAAGCCGGACTGGCAAAAACTGCATAACTACCCTCAGCCAAAGCTGACCGAAGAGGAACAGGCGTTCCTTGATGGCCCGGTGGAAGAAGCCTGCCGCATGGCGAACGACTTCCAGATCACCCATGAGCTGGCCGACCTGCCCCCTGAACTGTGGGCTTACCTGAAAGAGCATCGCTTCTTCGCGATGATCATCAAGAAAGAGTACGGCGGCCTCGAGTTCTCTGCCTATGCTCAGGCTCGCGTGCTGCAAAAACTGTCCGGCGTTTCCGGGATCCTGGCGATTACCGTCGGTGTGCCTAACTCCTTAGGCCCGGGCGAACTGCTGCAGCACTACGGCACCGAAGAGCAAAAAGATCACTACCTGCCTCGCCTGGCACGCGGCCTGGAAATCCCTTGCTTCGCGCTGACCAGCCCGGAAGCCGGTTCCGATGCCGGCGCAATCCCGGACAGCGGCGTGGTTTGCATGGGGGAATGGCAGGGCGAGCAGGTGCTCGGTATGCGCCTGACCTGGAACAAACGCTATATCACTCTCGCCCCTATCGCCACCGTACTGGGCCTGGCATTCAAACTGTCTGACCCGAAACGCCTGCTCGGCGGCGAAGAAGACCTCGGCATTACCTGTGCGCTGATCCCAACCCACACACCTGGCGTGGAAATCGGCAAACGTCACTTCCCGCTGAACGTGCCGTTCCAGAACGGCCCAACCCGTGGGAACGACATCTTTGTGCCCATCGACTTTATTATCGGTGGCCCAAAAATGGCCGGTCAGGGCTGGCGTATGCTGGTTGAGTGCCTGTCCGTAGGTCGCGGCATTACCCTGCCGTCTAACGCTACCGGCGGCCTGAAATCCGTGGCGATGGCAACGGGTGCTTACGCGCATATCCGCCGTCAGTTCAAAATCTCTATCGGCAAAATGGAAGGGATTGAAGAGCCGCTGGCACGCATCGCCGGTAACGCGTATGTCATGGATGCTGCAGCTTCTTTAATTACCTACGGTATCGTGCTCGGTGAGAAACCTGCCGTACTGTCTGCGATTGTTAAGTACCACTGTACCCACCGCGGCCAGCGCGCCATTCTTGATGCGATGGATATCGTCGGCGGGAAAGGCATCATGCTCGGTGACGCTAACTTCGTGGCCCGTGCTTACCAGGGCGCGCCGATCGCCATCACGGTTGAAGGCGCTAACATTCTGACCCGCAGTATGATCATCTTTGGCCAGGGCGCAATTCGCTGCCATCCGTACGTGCTGGAAGAGATGGCTGCGGCGCAGAACAACGACGTGAATGCCTTCGATAAGCTGCTGTTCAAACACATCGGCCACGTTGGCAGCAACAAAATGCGCAGCCTGTGGCTGGGCCTGACCAATGGCCTCGGCAGCGGCACGCCGACCCGCGATGCAACGAAACGCTACTACCAGTACATCAACCGCCTGAGCGCAAACCTGGCGCTGCTGTCGGATGTCTCCATGGCCGTGCTGGGCGGTAGCCTGAAGCGCAGAGAGCGTATCTCTGCTCGCCTGGGTGATGTGCTGAGCCAGCTTTATCTGGCGACGGCGGTGCTGAAACGCTACGAAGATGAAGGGCGTAACGAAGCCGATCTGCCGCTGGTTCACTGGGGCGTGCAGGATGCGCTGTTCCAGGCCGAACAGGCGATTGATGACCTGCTGCGTAACTTCCCGAACCGCTTTGTGGCCGGTACGCTGCGCCTGGTTATCTTCCCGCTGGGTCGCCGCTACGATGCGCCGTCCGATGTGCTGGACCACAAGCTGGCGAAAATCCTGCAGGTGCCGTCCGCAACCCGGTCGCGTATTGGCCGCGGTCAGTACCTGACGCCAAGCGAGCATAACCCTGCTGGCCTGCTGGAAGCCGCTCTGCTGGATATTATGGCCGCCGAGCCAATCCACCAGCGCGTGTGCAAAGAGCTGAAGCGCAATCTGCCGTTCACTCGCCTGGATGAGCTGGCGAAGCAGCTGCTGGGTGAAGGCAAGATCACCGCCGATGAAGCGGCGATTCTGACCAAAGCGGAAGCCAGCCGCCTGCGCAGCATCAACGTGGATGAGTTTGATCCGGAGGCGCTGGCGACACAGCCGGTGAAGGTGCCGGAAAAGCACAGAAAGGTTGAAGCCGCCTAACCATTAACCCCTCTTATGAGGGGTTTTTTATTGCCAACAAAAGCACGTTTTCTCGTGCTAAAGTGGATGAAATATTCTGCTAAGAGGCTGCCGATGGTGTCTGTTCTGAAAGTTTCCGTTCTGCAACAACCGCTCGTCTGGATGGACGGTGCCGCGAACCTGCGTCATTTTGATGTGCTGCTGGAGGGCGTGCGCGGGCGTGACCTGATTATTCTGCCGGAAATGTTCACCACCGGCTTTGCGATGGAAGCCGCCGTGCAGTCAATGCCGGAACAGGAAGTGATTGACTGGATGCAGTTCAAAGCCCAGCAAACGCAGGCGATGATCGCCGGTAGTGCCGCTCTGCAAACCGAACGCGGGCCGGTGAACCGCTTCCTGCTGGTTCAGCCGGATGGCAAAGTTCACTTCTACGATAAGCGCCACCTGTTCCGCATGGCCGATGAGCATCATCATTACCAGGCCGGGGAAGAACGCGTGATTATTGAGTGGAAGGGCTGGCGTATTTTACCGCTGGTTTGCTACGACCTGCGCTTTCCGGTGTGGTCTCGCAATCGCAACGACTACGATCTGGCGCTGTACGTCGCCAACTGGCCAGCGCCGCGCTCGCTGCACTGGCAAAGCCTGCTGCAGGCGCGCGCCATTGAGAACCAGGCTTATGTGGCAGGCTGCAATCGCGTGGGCACCGACGGCAACGGCCACCATTACCGGGGCGACAGCCGGATCATCAGCCCGCAGGGCGAGATCCTGGCGAGCGTTGAACCTCACCAGGCGGCACGACTTGATGCCGACCTTTCGCTAATTGCGCTGCGGGAGTACCGGGAGAAATTCCCGGCCTGGCAGGATGCCGATCCTTTCAGCCTTTAAGAATGAAAGTATGCAGAAACCGGCTTATTCAGGCCGGTTTTTTATTATTCCGTCAGCAAAGTGACAGCGCGAGTGAAAGCCTGGACGGCAAGAGCCACGTCGCTTTCAGTCACCGATTCCGCCGGATGATGGCTGATGCCCTTCTCGCAGCGAACAAACAGCATGGCGCTCGGCCAACGCTCGGCGATGGCAATGGCGTCGTGCCCTGCGCCGCTTGGCAACGACAGGCTCCGCCCCTGAACATCACTCACCGCCTGCGTTAGCGTTGCCTGCAACGCCGCATCACACGGCGTGGCCGGAATCGCGTAGTAGGCTTCTGCGGTAAACCGCATACCGCGACGGGCGGCAATCGCTTCCCCTTCGGCAAGAAGTTGGCCTAACAAACTCGCCAGGCTTTCGTCACGCGGGCTGCGAATGTCCAGCGTAAGCTGAACGTCGCCAGGGATAACGTTCACCGCGCCTGGCGCGCAGCTTAACGTTCCCACCGTGGCAACTTCGTCGGGGCCGTGGCGGCGCGTGGCGGATTCAATAAAGGTCATCCATTCGGCAGCGGCGGCCAGCGCATCTTTACGCAGCGCCATTGGCACCGTCCCCGCATGGCCCGCATGGCCGGTAAAGCTGCAGTTCAGGCGACGGGCGCCGTTAATGGCCGTGACCACGCCCAGCGCAAGGCCCTGCTCTTCCAGCACCGGTCCCTGCTCGATATGCAGCTCAAGGTAAGCGCTGAAATCGCTTTTTGGCCGCTCCGCGCTGGCAATACGCGTCGGATCCAGACCGGCAATCGTCATGGCCTGCGCCACGCTGACGCCGCTGGCATCTTCACAGCTCAGCCAATGCGCCGGCCAACTGCCGGTGATGCCTCGGCTCCCCAGCAGGGTAACCCCAAAGCGGGTGCCTTCTTCATCGCCAAAACCGACAATTTCGATGGCCTGCTCGAGCTGGATATTGTTTTGATAAAGGCACGCGACCACTTCCAGGGCACACAGCACGCCGAGCATCCCATCGTAGCGGCCCGCATTGCGCACCGTATCAAGATGGGACCCCAGCAAAATCGCCTGCGCGCCTTCTTGCCTGCCTTCGTAACGCCCACAAATATTGCCGACAGCGTCCTGCCAGGTCGTCATGCCGAGCTGCTCCATCCAGCCAGCGACCAGCTGATTCGCCCGCAAATGTTGCACCGAAAGGTAAACCCGGGTCAGCTGGCCCGCGCTTTCGCTGATAGCAGCTAGCTGTTCAGCCCTGTCCATGACGCGCTGTGCGGCTACCGCGGCATAGTTAGCATCCATAAGCGGCGCGCCCATTAGCGGGCCCCCTGCGCGTAAACGTTCCACGCGGCCTGCATCGCTTCACCCTGAACGCTTTTAAAGCCGAGACGGTTAAGCACCGCTTCCAGCGCGGTGAGCGTTTGCAGCACGCAGTCTTTGCGCGCGTTGTAGCCCATGGTGCCGATGCGCCAGATTTTGCCCTGCAGCGGGCCGAAGGAGGTGCCGATTTCGATATGGAAATCTTCCAGCAGCAGCTTACGAACCTCTTCGCCGTGAACCTGCGCTGGGATAGTCACGCCGAGGACGTTGTTCATCTTGTGGTCAAGATCGCCGAATGTTTCCAGCCCCATGCCCTGGATCCCCGCCACCATCGCCCTGCCGTGCAGCTCATGACGGGCAATACCGACGTCCAGACCTTCTTCCAGGATCACGCGGGCGCACTCACGGGCAGCAAACAGCATGCTCGTCGCTTCGGTGTGGTGGTTCAGGCGTTCCGGCCCCCAGTAGTCCATGATCATGCCCAGATCGAAGTAGTTGGAGTAGATCATCTCTTCGTCCCCGTCCTGATGGGCAGCGGTGCGAATGCCTTCTTCCACGCATTTACGGCGGCGGATCGCCTCTTCCATTTTCGGGCTAAGGGTGACCGGTGAGCTACCTGACGGGCCGCCCAGGCACTTCTGCAATCCGGCGGAAACGGCATCCAGTCCCCAGGCATCGGTGAGCAGTTCGTTCCCGCCAAACGATGCTGTAGCATCGGTGTAGAACAGCACGCCGTGGCGGCGGCAGATCTCACCCAGTTCGGCCAGCGGCTGCAGCATCGTGGTGGAAGTATCGCCCTGTACGGTCAGCAGCAGGCGAGGTTTTACCGCTTTGATGGCGTCTTCGATTTGCTGCGGGCTGAATACTTCGCCCCACGGTACTTCAAGGGTGTGCACTTCGGCGCGGCAGCGGCGGGCAATCTCACACAGCAGGTGACCAAAACGGCCAAACACGGGAACAAGCACTTTATCGCCAGGGCGAATAGCCGACAGCAAAATGGCCTCGATCCCGGCGCGGGAAGTGCCGTCCACCAGCATCGTCCATTTGTTTTCGGTGCGGAAGAGCTCGCGGTACAGCACCATCACCTCATTCATATATCCCGTCATCACCGGGTCATACTGGCCGATAAGCTGGCTCGCCATGGCACGCAGCACGCGCGGATCGGCATTGATCGGGCCTGGCCCCATCAGCAAACGGTGCGGCGGGTTGATCTGGGAAAACTGCTGAATATCAAACATGGCGATTCCTTGAGTCTGAGATTGAAACAAAAGATTCTTATAATCATCTTTTGCAACTAATGTGCCAGCCGCAGGCAACATTTTTTCCGGCTGACAGGCTTAAGCCACCGCGGAAAAACAGGTTTGGGTAAAAACGATGAACTCTTTTGGCTCACCCGAACTGTGCAGTTGCACCAGCGAGGAGCATTAGCGCTGTTCGAGTTCGTCCAGCTCTGTATACAATTCAGCGATATTATGGATACGCTGACGCCCACTGGTCAATGATTCGTGCAGCACCGCGTTAGCCAGTAAATTCACCAGGCTCATGGCGCTGCTGTAGCTGTCAAACGCCGAAACGCTGTCGAGCGGCGCGCTCAAATGCCAGCCAGGATAACTTGCCAGCACCGCCGAACCCGGTTCGCTCAGCACCACCAGCGGTATACCGCGCTGCTGCAAACTGGTGAGCAGCGGCTTGATAATGCGCGGCCTGCGGCGAAACGCCACGGTGACGACGCAATCTTCCGGGCCGATATCCACCAGCTCTTCCGCCAGCGTCTGCCCCGGCTGCGGGAGCAGATGTACGCCGCTGCGCACCTGCAAAAGCTGCTGGCGCAAGTGCATCGCCACCGGCCAGGAGTTTCGCATCCCAATGATAAACAGCCGTTTTCCGTTCACAAGGGCATTGACCACTTCGGCAAACGGGCCCGCTTCAAGCTGATTCACCAGTTGAGTGAGGTTCGCCATTTCCTGCTTGTAATGACGCGCCAGCAGCGTGTTGCCCTGCACGGCATCACGGTTTTCCGTCAGCGGCATCCCGCTCTGGCGCAGGGTCCGCAGCTCTTCGCGCATATCTTTGTAGCGTTCGTAACCTAAGCGCTTAAACAGGCGGCTCACGGTGGCCTTGGACACGCCTGAAAGCCGCGCCAACTCGGCGCTGTTGTAGCTGATCAAGTCATCAAAGTGGTCAACTATGAACGAGGCCACGCGCTGCTCCTGCGGGGAAAAGAGCGCCCATGACGCCCGCAACCGCTCGTCTAACTGTTTCATGCCGACTCCTGTAACTTTTGTTTCATCAAAGCCTGACACAGTGAAACGATCCTCGTCAACCTGGAACATCTCTTGCTTCTGACTCCCCTACCCGAGCGGATTTCCTGCAAGAGAAGAAAAATATGCAAAGCAATATGGCCCCCGGAGGCATGGCGGTAACGCCCCATCATCTGGCTTCTGAAAGTGCGCTGTCTGTGCTGCGCCAGGGCGGTGATGCCATTGAAGCGATGGTCGCCGCAGCCGCAACTATCGCGGTGGTTTATCCCCATATGAACGGTATAGGCGGGGATGGATTCTGGCTGATTGTTCCGCCTGAGGGGGAACCTGTGGCCATCGACGCCAGCGGGGCCGCCGGATCGCTGGCGTCACTGGATTTCTACCGGGGAGAACGCGCTATTCCCCATCGCGGCACCCGCGCTGCGTTGACCGTGCCCGGCACGCTAAGCGGCTGGGCAGAAGCACTGAAAGTGTCATCGGAGCTTGGCGGCGGGCAGATGCCGCTTTCCCGCCTGATGGCCGATGCTATTCGCTATGCGGCGGACGGGATCCCGGTCACCGCCTCTCAGGCGAACGCGACGCAAAGCAAATACGCCGAGCTAGTTGATATTCCAGGTTTTGCCGACACGTTCCTGCAGCGTGGTGAAGTGCCCACGACCGGGAGTCGTTTCACGCAGCCCCGGCTGGGCAAGACCCTGACGCGAATGACCGTAGAAGGCCTGGACAGTTTCTATCGCGGCCCGCTGGCTTCAATCATTGCCGAAGAGCTGGCCGAACTGGGACTGCCAATCACCGCGGCTGATCTCGCCGCACATCGGGCAACCCGCAGCAAACCGCTTCGCCTTGAGCACCAGGCCGGGGAAGTTTTTAACCTCGCACCGCCTACGCAAGGGCTGGTCTCGCTGGCGATCCTCGGCATTACCGACCGCCTGTCGATGGCAAACGCCAGTGAAGTTCAGACCGTACATCGCATCGTGGAAGCCACTAAAAAAGCCTTTGCGCTGCGCGACACGCACATCACCGACCCACGCCTGATCGCAACCTCAGTACAAAACCTGTTAGATCCCGAAGAACTAGATCTGCTGGCCGCAAAAATTGATGACCAAAGCCCAGCCCCGTGGGGCAAAGGTAAAGGCCCCGGCGACACGGTCTGGATGGGCGTCATTGACGGGAATGGCCTGGCCGTGTCGTTTATCCAGAGTATTTATCACGAGTTCGGCAGCGGGGTTGTGCTACCCCAAAGTGGCGTGCTGTGGCAAAACCGCGGGGCGTCTTTCAGCCTCGATGCAGAGCATCTGCTGGCGCTGGCACCGGGCAAAAAACCGTTCCACACCCTGAACCCGGCAGCAGCCAGGCTCGCCGACGGCAGAACGCTGGTTTACGGCTCGATGGGCGGTGACGGCCAGCCGCAGACGCAGGCGACAATCTTTACCCGCTATGTACTTCAGGGCGTCGGTTTACAGGAGGCTATCTGCGCGCCGCGCTGGCTGCTGGGCCGCACCTGGGGGCAGGTTTCCGACAGCCTCAAGCTTGAGAGCCGCTTTAGCCAGGACACCGTAAACGCGCTTGAAGCCCTCGGACACGAGGTAGAAACAATCCCCGCCTTCAGCGAGATCGTCGGCCACGCCGGCGCCATCGTCAGACATACCAATGGCATGCTCGAAGGTGCGTGGGATCCGCGCAGCAACGGCAGCGCAGCAGGCTTTTGAGGAAAATACCAATGAACCCATCTTCTTTTGACTGGCAGCACTACGTTGCCCTGATGGAGCAACTGCTCGCCGTGCCGCTGACCGACGAGCGCCGCAAAGAGCTGGAGTTGCAGCTGACACGCATTGCGGCCATGGCTGAACCGCTGATGGGCTTCCCGCTTGCTGACCGCCAGGAAACCGCCGGAGTTTATACGCTATGACCGTCCTTTCTATCCGACAGATCCAGCAGGGACTGCGGGACAAAGATTTTTCAGCGACCGAACTGGCCCAGCAAACGCTGGCAAAGATTGAGCAGCGAAACCCGCAGCTTAATGCCTTTACGGAAATCACCCAGGATCGTCTTCTGGAGGAGGCGACCTCGATCGACCAACTGATCGGTCGCGGCAGCCCTTTGCCAGCGCTCGCGGGCGTGCCTTACGCGGTAAAAAATCTTTTCGACATTAAAGGGGTAACAACCCTTTCAGGTGCGGAGCTGTTTGCCGGGCAACCCGCGGCCTCTGAAGATGCCTTCGCGATTACACAGCTGCAAAAAGCGGGGGGAATGCTAAGCGGGGCGTTAAATATGGATGCCTATGCCTACGGCTTCACCACGGAAAACAGTTATTACGGAGCCACCAAAAACCCGCACGATCTGTCGCGTATTGCGGGCGGCTCGTCCGGCGGCTCAGCGGCAGCTGTAGCAGCGGGCATGGTGAACTTCACCCTTGGCACCGACACCAACGGCTCCATTCGCGTCCCGTCTTCACTTTGCGGGCTCGTGGGCCTGAAGCCGACTTTTGGTCGCCTGTCGCGCGGCGGCAGCCATCCTTTTGTCGCCAGCCTCGACCATATCGGCCCGCTGGCTCGCAGCGTGGAGGATGTCGCGGCGGTTTACGATGTGCTGCAAGGGTACGACAGTAGCGATCCTTTTCAGACTTCGCGCGCCATTGAGCCGGTTTGCGCAGCGCTTGAGCGTGATACGACGCTTCGCGTGGCGGTGCTGGAGGGTTTCTTTGAAAGCTGGTGTGACGCGGATGCCAAAGAAGCCGTTAGCCGGGTAGCCAAAGCGCTCCAGGCCACGGAAAAAGTTTCTATGCCGGAAGCCGAGCTCGCCCGTTCTGCGGCTTTTTTGCTGACCGCCGCCGAAGGGGGAAATCAGTACCTGCCCGCACTGCGAACCAGCCCTGAGCGCTTCGAACCTAACTCGCGCGAACGCCTGCTGGCGGGGGCCATGACGCCGTCGGCCTGGTACACCCAGGCTCAGCGCTTCCGGGCCTGGTTCCGCGATCGCACGCTGCCGCTGTTTGACCATTTTGATCTGCTTGTTGCCCCCGCCACGCCGTGCTGCGCCACGCTTATCGGGCAGCAAACCATGCATATCAACGGGCAAGATATCCCGGTCAAAGCCAGCATGGGGATCCTGACGCAGCCAATCTCTTTCCTGGGATTACCAGTTGTCAGCGCCCCGCTGGTCGCGGCCGGCGGTTTACCGATTGGCGTGCAATTAATTGCCGCACTGTGGCGGGAAGACGTGTGTTTGCAGGCCGCTCGCCGCCTGGAATCTCAGGGTATTTTACAGACGAAGGTAAGTTAAATGATGCGAGATAATATCGACCGCCCGGCCGTTTTAAATGAAGTCACTGCGGCATTTTATCGCTACGAGCAGGCGCTGATTACCAATGACGTCGCCGTTCTGGATGAGCTGTTTTGGGAGGATGCTCGCACCGTGCGTTTTGGCGCAACGGAAAACCTTTATGGCATTGAGCAGATCCGCGCTTTCCGCAACGGGCGTTCGCCGAAGGGGCTGGATCGCCAGTTGAGAAATACCGTTATCACCACCTTCAGCGACGACCTCGCGGTGGCGAGCACAGAATTTACCCGAGAAGGCAGCGATAAGATTGGCCGCCAGATGCAGACCTGGGTCCGGTTTGCTTCAGGCTGGAAGATTGTGGCGGCGCATGTGAGTTTGATGGGGTGACAGGCTGTTGCTTCACCATAAAAATCTTCTGTTTATGAAAGCCCATGTCGTGTTCCGTTCACCTCAAATACAGCTTCATATGTTGCCACCATACCGGTGAACGTCTTAGGGGAGTCACCGTCACTCCCCTAAGAACCCGGACTCCCGGCAAAAAAATCGACCGCTAAAGCGGCAGACCTGCGTTTTATCTCCCAGTCCTGGGTCGGCTGATAGCCGGTGGGTTTACCGCTTCAGCGGCGATAAGCTCACCGGGCACCGGGGATTGTCAGGGGGCACGGCGTAATGCCCCCTGACACGTTCACCGTGCTCGGAACGTGCAGGGGAAGCAGAGATACGGGTGAACGGAATAGCAGCAAAGTAACAAATATCTCAGAAACGAGCCTCAAAGAGATATCTGTATAAAAATGGCCTCCACAAAAGAATGGGAAGGCCAATAACATCATTCAACAAACGGGTGCGTCTTCACCCAATGCTCAGCAATGTCTTGCCTTCTGCAAATCCACACCCCTTCATGTTGCTGCACGTAATCCAGAAAACGCTGCAAGGCCCGGAAACGGCCCGGTCGCCCTAACAGGCGGCAATGCATGCCGATAGACATCATCTTCGGTGCCGTGTCGCCTTCTTCATACAGCACGTCAAAACTGTCTTTCAGGTAGGTGTAAAACTGCTCGGCGGTATTAAACCCCTGAGCGGTGGCGAAGCGCATATCATTGGTATCCAGCGTGTACGGCACGATAAGATGAGGTTTGGTGCTACCGTCTTCGCAGGCCACTTTGCTCCAGAAAGGCAGATCGTCGCCGTAGTAATCGCTGTCGTACAGGATACCGCCGTGCTCAACCACCAGCCTGCGGGTATTAGGGCTATCGCGCCCGGTGTACCAGCCGAGCGGGCGGGAGCCAAACAGATCTTCCAGGATTTCCATCGCCTGATGCAGGTGCTGGCGCTCGGTGGCAACGTCCATATTCTGATAATGGATCCAGCGCCAGCCATGGCTGACCACGTCGTAGTCAGCGGCTTTAATCGCGGCCACAATCTCCGGGTTGCGGGCCAGCGCCATGGCGACGCCAAACACCGTCAGAGGCAGACCGCGCTTCTGGAATTCATTGTAGATACGCCAGAACCCTGCCCGGGAGCCGTATTCGTACAGGGAGTCCATCGACATATGGCGGTCCGGGAAACTAGCCGCCCCGATGATGTCGGAGAGAAATTGTTCCGAGCCGCTGTCGCCGTGCAGTACGTTGTTTTCCGCCCCTTCTTCAAAGTTCAGGACAAACTGAACCGCAATACGTGCACCGTTTGGCCACTGCGCATGAGGAGGATTTCCCGCATAACCGGCGAGATCGCGCGGATAGTTTTCGGTAAAAGGGTAGCGATTACGCTTTTGTTCTTCCGTCATAATTAGCCTCTTTAACCTTAACCCAGGCGAGCAAAAGAGCCGGAAAGCGGCTTTTTATTCGGATAAGCGAGATCGCCAAATTTGCTGGTGCCGATCCCCAGCGCAACCAACGACTCCACCAGCTTCACCGCCGCGGTGACGCCGTCGATAACTGGGATACCGATCTCTTCGGTCAGCTCTTTCGCCAGGTTTGCCATGCCGCCGCAGCCCAGCACAATCGCCCCACTGTTGTCTTCTTTTTTGGCCTGAATGCAGCGCTCACGCACCATGCGCTGGGCCAGCCCGGTGCCGTCTTCCAACGCCAGCACGGGCAGATCGATGGCATGCAGCGCCGCGCAGTGATGCTCGAAGCCGTATTGCTGCAGCAAATGGCGGGCGATGATCACCGTGCGCGGCAGCGTGGTGACAATAGAGAAGCGGGTGGCGACCATCGTGGCCATATGCATTGCCGCTGCGGCAATGCCAATCACCGGCCCGCTGGCTATCTCACGCGCCGCCAGCAGTCCAGGGTCGCCAAAGCAGGCAATGACGTGCCCGCTCGCACCCTGCGCTTTGCCCTGCTGAATTTGTTCCAGCACGCCGATGGCCGCAATGGCTTCGTCAAAGTGCCCTTCTATTGACTCCACGCCCTGCTCCGGGCAAGTCGCGAGGATTTGCGTACCGGGGGCGGCAACACTACGCGCGGCTTCTGCAATGGTGTGCGTCATCGCCAGACTGGTGTTGGGGTTGATCACTTGAATAATAGGCTGTGGCATGGTTATTCCTGTCGAGCGCCAAAGAGGCGGGCGAAGTCTGGGGTGGTTTCACCGCTGCGCTCAAAATGCAGGCTGGAAACAATGTGATCGAAGTGGTGCTTCATCGACAGGGTCAGCGGCTCAATGTCTTTTTTACGCAGCAGATCGATAAGATGTTCATGATCGTCACAGCGGCAGCCCCGCTGCCACGGTGCGCCCCAGGCAGCGATCACCAGCGAGGAGCGGTGCGTCAAACTGGTGACCATTTCCGTCAGCACGGCATTGCCGGAGATAGCCTGCAGCTGAATATGAAACGCCGCTGAAAGACGGATGGCCGCCGGCCCGTCTCCGTCACGGTGCGCTTTTTCTTCCTGCTGGATGATTTTACGCAGCGCGGCCAGGTGCGGCGCCTGAAGATGCTCGAGTACATGAGGCAGGTTGGCGCATTCGAGGACGGAGCGCGTCTGGAAGATCGCTTTTGATTCTTCGACGTCCGGCATCGCCACGAATGCACCACGCCCGGGCAGCATGGTGATCATTTGCACCGTTGCGAGGCGCGTTAAGACTTTACGGATCCCGGTTCGGCTAATGCCAAAAACGTCCGCCAGCGCTTCTTCCGGCAGTTTGCTGCCCGGCGGCAGCTGGTGTTCGACCATCGCCGTCATCAGCGATTGCCAGATAACGGCTTCTTTATCATGCAGTTCTGCTGGGGCTGTCACCCCGAAATCACGTTTCATTCACTTCTCCTGTTAGCACCAGGCACCCTTTATTTGTATACAATATCATTGATAATTGAATACAAGAAATGCAAACCTGGCCTGGTTCCTGCAATACCTATGGCAGACGTAATCCATCTTCTGTTTTTATAGGAGCAGATCCCATGCCAGGTATAGAGAACAACGCATCAGCCATGAAAGAGAGTGCCAACGCCGGCTACAGCCCGCGCCTGTGCAACGATGACCTGGCCCCAACCCGCCACCAGACTTGGTCCTGGTATAATATTTTTTCGTTTTGGATGTCTGATGTACACAGCATGGGCGGCTACGTGGTGGCAGCCAGCTTCTTTACGCTCGGGCTTGCCAGCTGGCAGGTGCTGATTTGCCTGCTGGCAGGGATTTGCATCGTGCAGTTTTGTGCCAACCTGGTCGCCAAACCCAGCCAGATGGCGGGCGTGCCTTACGCGGTGATTTGCCGCCAGGCTTTCGGCGTCTTCGGCGCGAATATTCCGGCGGTGATCCGCGGGCTTATCGCCTTCGCCTGGTACGGGATACAAACTTACCTGGCCGCTAATGCATTAATGCTGGTGCTGTTGAAGTTCTGGCCAACGCTTGCGCCGATGACCAGCGTCAGCTTCCTCGGCCTGTCTCAGCTCGGCTGGGTCTGCTTCGGCATTATGTGGGTGCTGCAGGCGATGGTGTTCTGGCACGGGATGAATGCGATTAAGCGCTTTATTGATATCGCGGGCCCTGCGGTATACATCGTGATGGTGGCGCTGGCAGGCTGGATCCTGTATCAGACCGGCTTCGATGGGATCTCCTTTACCTTAGCCAGCAAACAGCTTAGCTCCGGCGAGCAGGTGTGGCAGATGATCACCGCTACCGCGCTGGTGGTGTCGTACTTCTCCGGCCCGCTGTTGAACTTCGGCGACTTCTCTCGCTACGGTAAAGGCATGAATGAGATCCGCCGCGGCAACCGCTGGGGCCTGCCGTTTAACTTCCTGCTGTTCTCGATTGTCACCGTGGTGATTGTGTCGGGTACTCAGTCGCTGTTCGGCAAAATGATCACTGACCCGATCGAAACCGTGAGCCATATCGGCAACAGCCTCGCGATGGCGATTGGCCTGCTGACGATGATCACCGCGACTATCGGGATCAATATCGTGGCGAACTTTGTTTCTCCGGCGTTCGACTTCTCTAACTGCTCTCCGCAGAAGATCAGCTTCCGTGCGGGTGGGATGATCGCCGCGGTGGGTTCTGTGCTGCTGACGCCGTGGAACCTGTTCCAGTCCCCGGAACTTATCCACTACACGCTGGATGTGCTGGGCTCGTTCATTGGGCCACTGTTCGGCATCCTGCTGGCGGACTTCTACCTGGTGAAAGGCGGTAAAATTCACGTCGACGATCTGTTTAACGACACGCCGAAAGGCCGCTACTGGTACAGCAATGGCTTTAACCCGAAAGCGATTATCGCCCTGGTGCCTTCGGTTGCCGTTTGCCTGACCATCAGCTTTATTCCTTCGTTGCATGAAGTCGCCAACTTCAGCTGGTTTATCGGCGTGTTCCTCGGCCTGAGCTGCTACCGCTGGCTGGCGCGTAGCGAAAAAGTTAGCGTTTCTGCCGGTTTTGCTGGCCGAGTCGCTACCTCCAAAGAGTAAACCTGAGGCCTGAGCCCACACGGGTTCAGGCCTTTTAATCTTCAGACATACTCTTTTTCTTCTCCACGACGACGGCTGGCCCGACAGCGAGTAATATATTCTCCCTTCGCCCTTTCCAGCAAAATCCCGTGTCAAAGGAGAATCCCTTGCTCAGCAGTAAGAAGTCGGCCACTGAGGCTGCCCCCCATAAGCCGTCGGCCTGGTATGTTTTGCTCCTGTTCACCATTCCGCCGCTGCTTTGGGCGTGTAATTACATCGTCGGCAAAGCCGTTCGCAATGATATTCCCCCGGTGGGGCTCACCTTTATGCGTTGGCTGGTGGCGCTCATTGTGATTCTGCCGTTTGCGCTGCCTTATATAAAAAGAGACTTTCGTCGCTACCGGGAGTATCTGGGCTGGATTGTCGCCGTGTCGGTGACGGGGATCGTCTGCTTTAGCCTGCTGGTCTATATCGGCCTGCACCACACTTCGAGTACCAACGCGCTGTTGCTTAACTCCTGTATACCGGTGCTGATTATGCTGTTTGGTGCGCTATTCTTTGGGCACAAGCTCAGCGTTAAGCAGGTGGTCGGCCTGGCAATTTCCTGCTGCGGTGTGCTGTTTATTATCTTTAAGGGCGATATCCACGGGCTGCTGCAAATGGCGTTTTCATCGGGTGACCTGATGCTGCTGGCGGCCATGGCTTGTTTTGCGCTGTATACGCTGTGGATCCGAAAAATCCCTTCCGATATTAGCCGCATGGGGCTGCTGGGCGTTCAGGTGGCTATCGCGCTGGTGGTGGCGCTGCCGCTGTGGCTGCATGAAATGAGCACCGGGGCTGTGCCACACTGGAATACCATGACAATTTCAGCGGTCGTGTTCCTCGGTGCATTCCCCTCTTTTGTTTCCTATCTGCTGTACGGACGCTGCGTGGAAGCCGTCGGTGCCGCACGTGCCGGGCTTAGCATTCACCTGATCCCAGTCTTTGGCGTGGTGCTGTCGCTGGTATTTCTCGGCGAAACGCTGCATCTTTTCCATATCATCGGGATTGCGACAATTTTGATCGGCGTGGCGTTGGCCAGCAGGCACTAGAGGTGGTTTCAGCCAGCCCTCGCGCGATTGCGGCGCGGGGGTTAGGTGAATTTTTAAGAAAGGCAAAAACGACGAAGGCCTGAGTCATTGCTGACTCAGGCCTTCTGAATTGTGGCGGAACGGACGGGACTCGAACCCGCGACCCCCTGCGTGACAGGCAGGTATTCTAACCGACTGAACTACCGCTCCGCGTTTTGTTCCCCGTCGGGAACGAAGCGGATATTACGGATTGCCCCGATAACCGTCAACGCTTTTTATCATAAAATTAACCGTTTGCCGCAAAAATCACCTGAGTGGCGATTTTTAACTCATTTTGGCTGTTTTTAGCTGCGCCAGAGGCAGCTGCCGCCTTTCTTATGCACCAAATCAAGGCGCGATTCATGGGCCACCAGCTCTTCATCACTGGCGTGGATCACCCGCATACCTGTTGCACGACGCACCACGCGCTGAATGCCGCCGCTGCCCTGCTGCTGTTGCACATCACCTTCCATAGAAAATTTGAGTGACGTTTGCCCGCCGGTCATCATCAGATAAACGTCGGCCAGGATTTGGGCATCGAGCAATGCGCCGTGCAGCGTACGTTTGCTGTTGTCTATTTCATAACGAGAACAGAGCGCATCGAGGCTATTTCGCTTGCCCGGGAACATCTTACGGGCCATTGCCAGGCTGTCGGTAACCTTGCAGAAGGTGTCCGTTTTGGGAATGTCGCGCCGCAGCTTGCTGAACTCGTAGTCCATAAAGCCGATATCAAACGAGGCGTTATGAATGACCAGCTCGGCGCCGCGAATATAGTCGAGGAACGAGTCTGCAACCTGATCGAAGGTCGGCTTATCCGCCAGGAACTCGTCCGCAATACCGTGAACGCCAAAGGCTTCCGGATCCACCAGCCGGTCGGGCTTGAGGTAGACGTGGAAGTTGTTGCCCGTCAGGCGACGGTTGATCACTTCAACCGCACCGATCTCGATAATGCGATGCCCTTCGTAATGAGCACCGATCTGGTTCATACCGGTGGTTTCGGTATCGAGGACTATTTGTCTGGTGGGGGTAGAAATCATATAGCTGTGCTCATCGCGCTCGTTTGTGTCAGACTTGACGTTTTCATCACAGGAAGTCTACCAGAGATGCGTAAACAGGTAGAAGTTTTCACCGATGGCTCCTGCCTGGGGAATCCAGGGCCGGGCGGCTTCGGGGCAATTTTGCGGTACAAGCAGCACGAGAAAATCTTCAGCGAAGGGTTTCGTCTCACCACCAATAACCGCATGGAAATGATGGCCGCTATCGTCGCGCTTGAGGCGCTGATCGAACCCTGCGATGTGGTCCTCAGCACCGACAGCCAGTACGTCCGCCAGGGCATTACCCAGTGGATCCACAACTGGAAAAAACGCGGCTGGAAGACGGCAGATAAAAAGCCGGTGAAAAACGTCGATTTATGGAAGCGCCTGGATGCCGCCCTGAGCCATCACCAGATTAAGTGGGAATGGGTCAAAGGGCATGCGGGCCACCCGGAGAACGAACGCTGTGACGAACTGGCGCGCAACGCGGCCTCCCACCCTACTCATGAGGATGTGGGTTATCAGCCGGACGCGGCGGCACCTTAGCAACGGCTTCGCGGTACTGCCGCGTTGCCCCTACCGCCGAGCGAATCTGATTTTTCGCTTTGCGGCTTTTCATTGGGTTCAGCGTCAGCGGCAGCGTGCGTTTTCGCGCCACGATAACGTGCATACAGCCCAGCGCCGGCAGATGCGTACTCAGCAAACGCCCACCTTGCTTATGCCAGGGCAGGACCTGAAAACTGCGCCGGTACATCACTTCAAAATTCAGTAACGACAGCCAGTCTTGTTGCCTCATGGGGGTAAACATTCGGCTATTATAAGGAACACGCTTACGCAGGAACGGGACCATTTTCCCCAGCCCCAGCAAGCTAATGGGATTAAAACTGCTGAGCACGATCCAACCGTCGTCGATCAGGACACGATCCACTTCCCGCAGCAGGCGGTGGGGATCAGGGCACCAGGGTAACGTGTGGGCCAACAGGCAAGCATCCACCGACTTCGCCGCAAAAGGCAAGTGCAGAGGATCGGCATTAACCTGTAGGTGTTCACCCTGCAGGGCCACATTAACCTGATGCGAAATCGCGCAGGCTTCGGTGTTCACTTCCGCACTCAGGTTGCCAATTTTCAATAAGTGAAAGCCGAACATTTTCGCCAGCCACGGGCGGAGCTGCTCTTCGAGCGCATCCCGATAGTGTTCTCCCCACCGCAGCTGCGCCCAATGATGGGGGGAAGTGATAATCTCAGGTATCCTTGCCGGTTTCATCACTACCTTCTTAATGGCCATAGAGAGGTTGAACTATGAATCTTAACAGTATTCGTGCCTTCCAGGATAACTACATCTGGGTGCTTAATAACGAGCAGGGAAAATGTGTGATCGTTGACCCTGGCGACGCCGCACCGGTATTGAGGGGAATAGAGGAAAACGGCTGGCAGCCAGAGGCCATTCTGCTGACCCATCATCATGCCGATCATGTGGGTGGCGTTCAGCAATTAAAGGACAAGTTTCCGAAGATTAAGGTCTACGGCCCGGAGGAAACCCGGCAGAAAGGCGCCACTCAGATCGTGGGCGAAGGGGATAAGTTTAGTCTGCTTGGGCGTGAATTTCGCGTGATAGCAACACCTGGTCACACTTTAGGACATATCTCCTTTTTTAGTTTTCCTTATCTATTTTGCGGCGACACAATGTTTTCAGGCGGCTGTGGAAGGCTTTTTGAAGGCACGGCAGATCAGATGTTTAATTCATTTCAAAAGCTTAATGAACTCCCCGCAGATACACTGATTTGTTGCGCACATGAGTATACGGAATCGAACATAAAGTTTTCCTTAAGTATTCTGCCCCATGATGAGCATTTAGCGGGATACTATCGAAAAGTTAAGGAGTTACGCGCAAAAAACTATTCAACTTTGCCGTCTTCCCTGCAAACTGAACGTGAAATAAATATTTTTTTACGCACTGAAGACGCTGTTTTAAAAGAAGAAATAAAAAAAGAAACAAACTTGCAACAACCCCATGAGATATTCGCCTGGTTAAGGACAAAGAAGGACAGCTTCTGAATATTCTGGTTGTGTTGTCGAAAAGGCGACGGTATCATCGCTCGTCTTTTAAGCAACCATTGACACACACATGAAGGCAAAAGCGATACTACTCGCCTCTGTCTTGCTTGTCGGGTGCCAGGCGTCAAAGCATGATGCCAACATTCAACAGCACGCACAGAGTCTGTCTGCAGCTGGTCAAGGTGAAGCAGGAAAGTACACGGGTCGAGCGACCTCCGCGCGATGGATGGATGATGGAACCTTCCTCGCGCAAGATCAAAACCTGTGGAACTTCATCGGCAACGAGCTAAAGATGGGGATACCGGAAAACATCCGTATCCGCGAACAGAAACAGAAGTACCTGAGTAATAAGAGCTATCTCCACGATGTAACATTACGGGCAGAGCCGTATATGTACTGGATTGCCGGGCAAGTTAAGAAACGCAACATGCCAATGGAACTAGTACTACTACCCATAGTGGAGAGCGCTTTTGACCCCCACGCGACGTCTGGTGCAAATGCCGCAGGCATTTGGCAGATTATCCCAAGTACGGGGCGCAATTACGGTCTGAAGCAGACCAAAGCGTACGATGCACGCCGTGATGTAGTGGCTTCCACCACTGCCGCACTGGATATGATGCAGCGTTTGAACAAGATGTTTGACGGCGACTGGTTGTTGACCGTGGCGGCGTACAACAGCGGTGAAGGCCGCGTGCTGAATGCTATTAAAGCGAACAAATCGCGGGGTAAACCTACCGATTTCTGGTCGCTGGCTTTGCCACGTGAAACAAAGATCTACGTACCGAAAATGCTGGCGTTGAGTGACATACTCAAAAACAGTCAGAAGTACGGCGTACGTCTCCCGACAACGGATGAAAGCCGCGCGCTGGCGCGTGTTGAAGTAAGCAGTCCGGTTGAGTTAACGCAGGTCGCCGAAATGGCAGGCATGTCGCTCACCAACCTGAAGACCTTCAACGCCGGCGTGAAAAGCACCACCGTTGGAAAAAATCAGCGCTATGTGATGGTGCCGAAAAAGCATGCCGAGCAGCTGAAAGCCTCTCTGGCTTCAGGTGAAATCGATGCTTTACAGCCAACGTTGGTGGCGGATAACCGCCTCAACGCGGGTGGCAACAAATCCTATAAAGTGCGTTCAGGGGATACCCTGTCCAGCATTGCTTCACGCCTCGGTGTGAATGCTAAGGATTTGCAGAGCTGGAATAACCTGCGCGGTTCGCACCTTAAAGTTGGGCAGACGCTCAGCGTGAAAGGTGGCGCCACGCAGCTGGCCGATAACAGCAGCATCACTTATCAGGTGCGCAAAGGCGACTCGTTGTCGAGTATTGCTAAACGTCACGGCGTGAACATCAAAGATGTGATGCGCTGGAACAGCGGTACCGATGACCTGAGACCGGGTGACCGTTTGACGCTGTTTGTCAGCGGCAACAGCTCGCCGGATACCTGATAGCCAGAACAAAAAAGGCACCTTACGGTGCCTTTTCTTTTTTACCTCACGCCTTTCGCGCTTCCAGCATGATGATATCGCTGGTGAATGAGCCGTCCCGCTGCAATTCAAAGTATTGTTTCACCTCGTCCGAGGCGCTTTTTTGATAGGCGCGGATTGCGTCTGATAACACTATCGGCGTGCGCATTCTGGCGATCCAGCTGGTAAATTCCAGATTCAACCTGTCACACAACACGCTGTGCGTGACCAGGCCCGCCTCATTGAACAGGCTAAGCCACTCTCCGCTGGAATAATTACGCACATGCGAGGTATCTCGCTGCGCCTCGACCGTTTGCAGCCAGATATCCTTAACCGGATGGCCCGGCGAGGTCACATCCATAAAGATGGCAATACCACCGGGCTTAAGCACGCGCTTTACTTCGCGCAGCGCCTGACCAACATCGTGCCAGTGATGCGCTGAGTAGCGACTGATCACCACGTCAAAAGTACCGTCGTCAAACGGCAATGATTCCGCGTATCCCTGACGCGTCGCAATATTCGCTATTCCGCGCGTTGTTGCCGCTTCAGCAACGACAGCCAGCATCTGCTCGGACAGATCATAAGCCACCACCGATTTCACTTTAGCCGCGGCAATAAAGCTGGCGTGCCCTGCTCCGCATCCCATGTCCAGGAGCGTGGCATGAGGGAAGTCATTCAGCCTTGCGCTAAGCCGCTCCAGATCGCGCCCGGAAGCATGAACCGTACTGGTCAAATAGGCGCTGGCCTGAGATCCAAACTGCTGGCCAACTTTGTCGTGATGGGATTGCGTTGTCATCGTTATGTCCTTGCGGTTAAGTGAGAAAAAGGGCAGCGCACAGGTCTGCCCAACGGCAGACCTGACGAACCTTATTTCAGCTCAGGCTTGCCGGGACGGAATTCAACTAGTAGCGGATTATGGTCTGATGCACGAGTCACCAGCACCGAAGCTTCGGTGACATTCAGGCCACGATAGAACACAAAATCAAGAGGGCGACCAAACGCCCGGCGGCGGTGATCGTCAGTAAAGCGGACTTCACGGAGCGTCATCTCGCGGGCAAAGCGGAAGAGAGCGTTCATACGCGGGCGGCTCCAGGCATTGAAATCTCCTGCCATGATCACCGGCCCGTTGTGATGCCCTATCTGGTCTCCAATAGGCCCCAACTGCTTGCTGTAGACATCAACACCGAGGCTAAAATTGACAGCATGAATATTAATCACCATCAACATGCGCCCGTCTGGCAGCGGATAGACCGTGACCAAAGCTGATTTAGACAAGCGCAGGATCGGCTCACGTTCACGCAGCGGGCAGCAATATACCGGATGGGCTGCAGACAACGTCATCACCCCAGAAGGATGCTGGGGTAAAACAAAGGCAGGAACCTGGTCGGCAGCCAGATAGTTAGAGGTCGCAAACCTGACCAGCTCAGGCGTCGTTTGCGCTTCCTGGAGCAACATCAGATGTGCGTCTTTGCCGAAGGTTTGCAGCACTGAAAGCCAGTCGGCCCGCTGCTGCTTAAAGATGTTCCACACCAGAACGCGAATTGTGTCCTGACCGGGTAAAGGTTCACCGGGGGGTAATGCCTGACCGATAGTCGCGAACGAGCCAGGAGGCAGAATGCGCTCTGCTGGCTGTCCGGCTACATATCTCATGGCATAGGTATTCTTGTGCACGTTTGGCTAACGACCTCAGTAACTCAACTTGCCTGCAGCTCGCAGGCTATCTTTCAGTTATAGGGACTTTAGCGCAGACTTTCAACGACCATTACAAACCATTGCCTTTCCGGAACGTAAACAATCACGCTCCGGAAAGATAAAACTTAACCGATAGCAACCCGTGATTGCTTATCGAGTCGGCCACTTAAGCCTATTAACAGCAGCGCCAGAACAACGATCACGGCGCCAATCCAAGGCGTTTGCGCCAGACCGAAGTTCTGTACAGTCTGACCGCCAATAATGGAGCCCAGGGCAATCCCTACGTTAAAGGCCGCGATGTTGAGCCCAGAGGCAACATCTACCGCGTTGGGCGTGTATTGCTCAGCCTTTTGGACAACATAAACTTGTAATCCCGGCACATTGCCGAAAGCAAAAACACCCATCACCAAAATCGTCAGCAAGGCAGCAACATGTGAATGCGCTGTGAACTGGAAGACCAGAAGTAACGCAGCCAGAGCAGCAAAGATAAACTTCAGAGCCGGCACCGCACCGTGGCGATCCGCCAGTTTCCCACCCCAGATGTTACCGATAGCCACCGATACGCCATAACCGAGCAGGATCCAGCTAACCGCAGAAGGTGAGAAGCCGGCCAGATCCTGCATCATTGGCGCAAGGAAGGTGAAGGCGGTGAACACGCCACCATAGCCCAGAGCAGTAACCAGATAGATCAGCACCAGACGCGGATGCGTTAGTACCTGTAATTGCTCTTTTATTCCCGCCATCGCACGGTTAGGAATATCTTTCGGGATAAGGATCATGCTGCTGATTAACGCGATCACGCCAATAGCCGATACCGCGAGGAAGGTTTCACGCCAGCCGAAATGCTGCCCGATGAAAGTGCCTAATGGCACGCCGGTCACCAGCGCTACCGTCAGGCCACCAAACATAATGGCAATGGCCGAAGCTGCTTTCTCTTTAGGCACAAGGCTTGTCGCAATCGTCGAGCCAATAGAGAAAAATACGCCGTGTGCCAGGCCAGTGAGTAGACGTGCCACAACCAGGGTCTCGTAATTAGGCGACAGCCAGGCAATAACGTTACCCACTGTAAAGAGAGCCATAAGCCCGATCAGCAGCTGTTTACGCGGCAATTTACCCGTTAAAGCGGTCAGGACAGGCGCGCCAATTGCTACGCCCAAGGCATAGATAGAAACCAGCAATCCTGCCGACGGCACGGAGATCGCGAGTTGTTCAGCGATGGTCGGCACAAGCCCGACAATCACAAATTCGGTAGTACCGATTGCGAAAGCACTGATTGTCAGTGCCAGAAGCGCCAGAGGCATAATTTACTCCATAACAGGTGTCTTTTGATGACACGCAGTATGGCGGGATGCTTAAATAACAAAAATATGTAAAATCTCAATAGAATTTTGCTTGTGGAGCAACAATGAAGGCTACATCGGAAGAACTTGCGATTTTCGTTGCCGTAGTAGAAAGCGGGAGTTTCAGCCGCGCAGCAGAACAGCTGGGACAGGCTAACTCTGCGGTAAGCAGAACGGTTAAAAAACTGGAGATGAAGCTGGGAGTAAGCCTGCTCAACCGCACAACTCGGCAGTTGAGCCTGACGGAGGAAGGTGAACGCTACTTCCGTAACGTGCAGCAGATTCTGCAGGCGATGTCCGCAGCCGAAAATGAAGTGATGGAAAGTAAGCAAACGCCGCGGGGATTATTGCGCATTGATGCCGCAACGCCGGTAATGTTGCATTTACTGATGCCGCTGATAAAACCGTTCCGCGAACGCTACCCTGAAATGACGCTCTCGCTAGTATCTTCAGAAACCTTCATTAACCTCATCGAACGCAAAGTCGATGTGGCTATTCGCGTGGGCAATTTAACCGACTCAAGCTTGCGCGCCCGGCCGCTCTTTAGCAGTTATCGCAAGATTATTGCTTCGCCTGAGTATCTGGCAGTACACGGTACGCCAGAGTCTGTCGCCGATCTGGTGAATCATGTCTGCCTGGGCTTTACCGAACCGTCATCTCTTAACCGCTGGCCTGTTTCACAAGCGGATGGGCAGCTTTTTGAGATCAAGCCTGGGTTATCTTCGAATAGTGGCGAGACACTTAAGCAGCTCTGCCTGACGGGAAACGGCATTGCCTGCCTGTCGGATTTTATGATTGATAAAGAGATTGAGAGCGGAGAGTTCGTTGAGGTGCTTGCCGATAAACTTTTGCCGGTCAATATGCCTTTCAGTGCGGTGTACTATAGCGACCGGGCGGTTAGTACACGTATTCGTGCATTTATTGATTTTCTGAGTGACGCAGTAAAACGGCCCTATGCAGGGCCGTAATCAGGATCAGTTATCCCACTTTGGTGCCAGACCTTCCGGGCTCACCAGGCGGTCATTGCATTCCAGAGCAGCAATAGCCGCCATGTCTTCTGCATCCAGCTTCAAGTTCAGCGCCTGCAGGTTGCTTTCGAGATTCACACGTTTGGTAGATGAAGGAATGACTGCGTAACCCAGAGCCATCGCCCACGCCAGAATCACCTGAGCAGGGGTCGCCTGATGCTTCTGTGCAATGCGGCCAATCGTTTCGTCTGCCAGTGCCTTGCCATACGCCAGCGTCATGTAAGACGTGATGTGGATGTTATGCTGTTTTGCCCACTCAACAACGGTGCGGTTTTGCAGGTATGGCGACAGTTCGATCTGGTTAGTCGCAATGTTTTCAGCACCAATGGCGTCAATGGCCTGCTGCATCAGCTCAACCGTAAAGTTCGAAATCCCAATCTGGCGAGTCAGACCAGCTTCTTTCGCCGACAACAGCGCCTGCATAAATTCAGCAACCGGAACGGCGTCGTTTGGTGATGGCCAGTGGATCAGGGTCAGATCGACATAATCAGTATTCAGTTTCGCCAGACTATCCTTCAGGCTCGGGATCAGCTTGTCCTTACTCAGATTTTCGATCCAGATCTTGGTGGTGATAAACAGTTCATCACGCGGAATACCGCTTTCTTCCAGGGCCTGACCAACAGCCGCTTCATTATCATAGATTTGAGCAGTGTCTACTGCGCGATAGCCCAGTTCCAGCGCAGTTTTAACCGATGCGATGACGACGTCGTCTTTCAGGCGGAAAGTGCCCAGACCGAATGCAGGAATTGCCATTATTAACCTCATTAAAGGGTGTGCGTTTGTATGAGGCAGAGTATGCAGGGGAGAACTTTGATGAAAAAGGCAGATAAATGCAGAAGATTTTTGCTAAATCAGCAACAATGCCGCCGTGTGTGATGAAATTTAAAAACAAAAAAGCCCTGAGTTTAAGACTCAGGGCTTAAATAAGTGGCGGAACGGACGGG
>NZ_JCAHMZ010000009.1:0-117295 GCF_059414925.1 Cedecea sp. B1(4)
ACTGACTACCGGGTTGTGAAGCCGCTTTCGAAGCCGCTTCGCCGTGTCAGTGGAGGCGCATTATAGGGAGTTCTCAGAGCCTGACAACCCCTAATTTGAAAAAAACTTTCAAGCGTCGTTTTTTTACTCAAAACGGCACTAAAGTGCCAGTTTTTCGAGCCTTTCAAAGCCGTAACGTTGTAAAACGGGCATTAATTGCGCAGTTTCAGGTGTGAACGCCATACAATAGGCAATATTCGGATCTGAAGACGCCGCTTCAGGCGCTTCATGTTCCAGTAACCAAACGGTACGCCTTGCAATCGCGGCACCGGAATCAATCAGCCTCGTCCCCTCAGGTAACACTTCCAACAGTTCTTCCTGTAATAAAGGGAAATGCGTGCAGCCTAATACAACGGTATCCGGCGGCTCCGACATCCGTAACCACGGCCGCAGGATTTTACGCAGCTCGTCCAGCGGTACAGGCTCACCATGAAGCTTCGCCTCCGCCAGCTCCACCAGTTCGGCAGAACCCAGCATCTCAATTTTGCATTCGGTAGCAAATCGGGAGATAAGCTCGTGTGTATAAGGACGCTTGACCGTGCCGCGTGTTGCCAACAAACCCACAACCCCATTTGTCGTCAAACGCGCAGCCGGTTTAATAGCAGGCACAACGCCAACAACAGGGAAGTCGAACTTTTCGCGTAAAGCAGGGAGGGAAACAGTGCTTGCGGTATTACAGGCAATAACAGCGAGGGCTAAAGGATAATGCTGCTGGACAGCAGTCACTATTGAGACCACCCGGTCGACGATAAACTCTTCGCTCTTTTCGCCGTATGGAAACGCCACGTTATCGAAGGCGTAGATGTAATGAAGATCCGGCAGAAGCTGCCGAATCTCATTGTAGACGGACAGCCCACCAACGCCGGAGTCAAAAACCAGCACGGTGGGATGTGCATCAGAAGGTGTAGCTGCCAGACAAGTAGTATTCCCGTCCTGCAGTATGGTAGCCATAAACCGTCTCGTAATCTTTATCGAACAGGTTAGCTATTCTACCACGAACGGTCAGCTGTGACGTGACTGGATACGACAAGGCAACATCCCACAGGCTGACACCGCCCATTTTCACGGTTTGATAGGTATTGAAATCGGTGTCGTAGCGTGAGCCCAGGTAATGATAAGTTACGCTCCAGTCCAGATCGTAGAGCGCCCAGTCAAGCTGGTACTTCACCTGTTGCTTAGCGCGACGCACCAACGGTGCATCGGTCAGGCCATTGCGAGCGTCAACATAGTCATAGCTAACGCTGTGCTGCACGGGTCCGGTATCAAAGGAAGCCGTCCCTTCAATGCCTTTGATATTGGCCTTGCCTACGTTGTAATAGCTATTCGTCCCGCTGTTGAAGTCGATCAGGTTATCAACAAGGTTGCGGTAACCCGAAACGCGCCAGGTCACGCCGGAAGTTAACCCTTCAAATGCTCCCTCCCACTGACGGCTTTCTTCTGGGTTCAGGTCTCTGTTCCCGTAGAAGCCAAACAGCTGCCCCTGGTTTGGCGCCTTAAACGCCGTACCGTAGGAGGCAATAAAGCGATACCCCTCAACAAACTCCCATGCCGCACTACTCTGCCAGGTGCCGTGATTACCGAACTCTGAGTTGTTATCGTTACGCGCGGCGCCTTCAAAGGTGAAATCACCCAGCTTTTGCAGCGCTGTCAGATAGACGCCGGTATTACGCTGGTCGTAGCCGTCAGTTACGTAGTTAGTACCCGGTTCAGTGCTTTGCTTCTGCCAGTCAACGCCCGCCCCTACATTTCCTGCGCCGAGATCAACAGAGTTAGTCCACTGCAGGTTGTACTGCTTGATTTCATCCAGGGTAGCGCTTGAGTCGTAGCGACCGAGGCGCGGATCGAAATTGTAATCTTTGCTGTGGCCGTAGCTGGAAATCAGCTGTGAGTGGAAGATATCGTTATTAAAGCGCAGTCCCGCGTCCCATGTCTGACTGTAGAGCTGACGGGTGTCCACCAGTTGGTTTGGCGTAAAGCTGCTATAGAAGCCGTCATAGGACGTACGGTTATCGTAGCCGTAGCCACGCACAAAACCGCTCCATTGCTCAGAAAAGCTGTGCTCAAGCGCTCCGTAAAGAGATTTACTCATAAAGCCGTCGCGATCGGGCTGACGCAGGCCGCCGGTATTACCCTCAGCCACGACGTCAAAACCTTTGGTGTACTCATAGTTGCCAGCCAGAGTCACGCGAGTGCTATCCCCCAGCTTTTGCTGCGTGCTGGCGTCATAGTTCTGGTAGCCGTTTGAGCCCACTCCCGCCGTCAGCGTTGTGCCGTCTTTATCTCGGGTGGTAATAATGTTGATGACACCGCCGATAGCATCAGAGCCATAGACAGCTGAACGAGGCCCACGGATGTACTCTACGCGCTGAACAAGAGATACTGGGATCTGGCTGAGGTCGGAAGAGCCAGTCACACCGGCCTGATTAAGGCGGATGCCGTCAATCAGCACCAGCACATGGCTGGAATTAGTCCCGCGAATGAACACTGAGGAGAGCTGACCAAGGCCACCATTTTGCGCAATATCTACCCCCGGCAGACGGCGCATCACGTCAGTCAGAGATTTTGACTGCCAGCGATCGATATCTTCACGCGTGACCACCGAAGTCGGCGCCAGAACACTACTTACCGGTTGCTGAAAACGGTTCGCAGTGACCACCAGAGTGTTGTCGGTATTGCTGTCCTGCGCCCAAACTGAAAAAGCCGTTGCGGACAGAGCCGTCAACAGCGAAACCTTCTTTATCATCATTTATATAAGCATCCACTTTCTAATAGGATGCCGCAGATATGGCAAATAGCACGCGATAGCCATATCACTTGCGACGTCGTTCCGGCAGGTCTTCGGGCTTGGGGGCTTAATTAAGATGAGGACTTCCCGCTTATATAAGAAAGCAGTGTCTGCATAATGCGTTCATCTTGCCGTTCCTTACCGCTGCGCGTCAGCCCCAGAATCACACTGGGTTCCCTTTTAACTATCAGGAGGCCGGAAAAGCCATGCTACCGTTAGGCTTATACGGATGTCCAGACTTCCGGCTGAACTTCTTAACGCGATCGGGCTGGACATCCCGGGTCGAATCCCTACAATCGCCGCGTAGTTTGTATTCATTGACCGACTGGATGGCTAGCCATGACCCCTGAACACCTCCCGACAGATCAGTACGACGCGCAACTGGCGGAAAAAGTCACTCGCCTCGAAGGCATGATGGCGCCTTTTGCCGCACCGGCCCCGGAGGTATTCCGCTCACCGGTAAGTCACTACCGCATGCGAGCTGAGTTCCGCATCTGGCATGAAGGTGATGACCTGTATCACATCATGTTCGATCAGCAGACTAAAAGCCGTATCCGGGTCAACAGCTTCCCGGCAGCCAGCGAGCTTATTAACGCCCTGATGCCAGCTATGCTGGATGGCGTCCGCGATATTCCAGCCCTGCGCCACAAGCTGTTCCAGATTGACTACCTGACTACCCTGAGCAATCAGGCCGTGGTGTCTTTGCTCTACCACCGCAAGCTGGATGATGAATGGCAGCAGCATGCCGAGGCGCTGCGCGACAGCCTGCGCGCCCGCGGCTTTAACGTGCATTTGATTGGCCGTGCAACAAAAACCAAGATTGAGCTGGACCAGGATTTTATCGACGAACGCCTGCCGGTTGCCGGTAAAGAGATGATTTACCGCCAGGTTGAGAACAGCTTCACTCAGCCAAACGCGGCCATGAATATTCAGATGCTGGAATGGGCGCTGAGCGCGACAGAAAATTCAAACGGCGACCTGCTGGAGCTCTACTGCGGGAACGGCAACTTCTCGCTGGCTCTGGCCCGCAACTTTGACCGCGTGCTGGCGACCGAAATCGCTAAACCGTCCGTGGCTGCGGCGCAGTACAACATCGCAGCCAACAATATTGATAACGTGCAGATTATCCGCATGGCGGCGGAAGAGTTTACCCAAGCGATGAACGGCGTAAGGGAGTTTAACCGCCTGCAGGGAATCGATCTCAAAAGCTATCAGTGCGAAACCATTTTTGTCGATCCACCGCGCAGCGGCCTGGATGCTGACACGGTAAAAATGGTGCAGGCCTACCCGCACATCCTTTATATCTCCTGCAATCCACAGACGCTGTGCGAGAACCTGGAAACATTATCCCAGACTCACAACATCACCCGTCTGGCGCTGTTTGACCAGTTCCCGTACACGCATCACATGGAATGCGGCGTACTGCTCACGCGCAAATAGAAAAAGGACGCCTCGGCGTCCTTTTTGCTATTTATCGGGCTTACTCAGCCGCTTCTGATTTGCGGGAGCGAACTTTAAACAAAATCCAGAACAGCACAACCACCGACAGAATCGAAGGGATAAAGTTAGAGCCAATCGCCGGGTATTCAACGCGAACCACTGAACTATAAAGCAGCACGCCTAACACAAAACAGGCTGCAGCAAGGCTCGGTAACCCAACCGGCATCGTACGGTTCTGATAGCGCTGATGCAGGCAACAAACCGCCAGCACCAGAGCAATAATAGGAAATATCGAGAACGGAACAACCGAGCTGAACAGCGCGGCAAAAGAACCGTTAATCGACAGACCAGCGATAAACGCCAGCGCCAGCGTACCTCTATCTTGTAACTGTTTCATTGCTCGTTCCTTCACTCTTCGGATAAATGAGCCAGTGCCATTTTTTCTTGTTCCCGGCGATACCAGTAGTAAGCCCCTTTCGAGATCATACGTAGCTGCAACACCAGTCGCTCTTCGAGCTGACGACGCTGTTCAATATCAACGTCCAGCGCTTCGGCACCTGCACTAAAAACAATCGTGACCATCGCTTCCGCCTGCGCTTCGGTGAAGCTGCGAGGCATGCGATTTTCGAGTTCTAAATAGTCGGCAAGTTCCGCAATGAAGTGCTGAATTTCACGGGCAACCGCGGCACGAAACGCCGCAGACGTGCCTGAACGTTCACGCAACAACAGGCGGAAAGCGTTAGGGTTATTGCCGATAAACTCCATGAACGTTGACACTGAAGTACGGATCACGCTGCCGCCTTTGGCGATGCGCTGCCTCGCCTGCCGCATTAACTGCCGCAGCATCAGGCCACTTTCGTCTACCATTGTAAGACCGAGTTCATCAACATCGCGGAAATGGCGATAAAATGACGTTGGCGCAATACCGGCTTCGCGGGCAACTTCACGCAGGCTCAGGCTGGCAAAGCTTCTTTCGGCGCTTAGCTGGCTAAATGCTGCCTCGACTAAAGAACGCCTGGTTCTCTCTTTTTGTTGCGCTCTTACACCCATCATATTGCCTGAATCCTTCAAACAGAGCTGGAACTATATCAGAGAATCAAGCTACCGCTTTTATAGTGTATTGTGAATGATTGTTTACGGAACATTGACCTGCCCAGGCGGGAAAAAGCACAACGAGAATTGGGGAAATTCCTGGTTGATGTTACCATCGTGTTGCCTTTATGTATAAAAACAGGTAAGCCTTACCATGCCACAAACCTACGATTATGACGCAATAGTGATTGGTTCCGGTCCCGGAGGCGAAGGTGCCGCCATGGGGCTGGTGAAACAAGGAGCCAGGGTAGCGGTGATTGAGCGCTACCACAATGTCGGCGGCGGTTGCACCCATTGGGGCACCATCCCTTCGAAAGCCCTCCGCCACGCCGTCAGCCGCATTATTGAATTCAATCAAAACCCGTTATACAGCGACCACACTCACCTTCTCCGCTCCTCTTTTGCCGACATCCTGAACCACGCTGACAGCGTGATTAACCAGCAAACCCGTATGCGCCAGGGCTTTTACGAGCGTAACCGCTGCGAGATGCTGCAGGGCGATGCGCACTTTGTGGATGAGCACACTGTCGAGCTTCTGTGCCACGATGGGTCGGTCGAAACTTACACCGCCGAGAAGTTTGTCATTGCCTGCGGTTCTCGCCCTTACCGCCCACCAGAAGTTGATTTTACCCACCCACGTATTTACGACAGCGACTCAATTCTCAGCCTGCATCACGAACCGCGCCATGTGATCATCTATGGTGCCGGGGTGATCGGCTGTGAGTACGCATCGATCTTCCGCGGGATGAACGTCAAAGTTGATCTGATCAACACTCGCGATCGCCTGCTGGCTTTCCTCGATCAGGAAATGTCGGATTCACTTTCCTATCACTTCTGGAACAGCGGCGTGGTTATTCGCCACAACGAAGAGTTTGAGAAGATTGAAGGCGTGGACGACGGTGTGATTGTTTCTCTGAAGTCCGGCAAAAAAGTGAAGGCGGATTGCCTGCTTTACGCCAACGGACGTACCGGGAATACAGATTCACTGGCGCTGGAAAATATCGGGCTCGAAGCCGACAGCCGTGGACTCATCAAGGTCAACAGCATGTACCAGACCGCGCTGCCGCATATTTACGCGGTGGGTGACGTGATCGGTTATCCAAGCCTGGCTTCAGCTGCCTACGATCAAGGCCGTATCGCCGCTCAGGCGCTGGTGAAAGGGGAAGCCACGGGGCATCTGATCGAAGATATACCGACCGGCATCTACACCATTCCAGAAATCAGCTCCGTGGGCAAAACGGAACAACAGCTAACCTCGATGAAAGTACCTTACGAAGTGGGCCGGGCGCAGTTTAAACATCTCGCGCGGGCGCAAATCGTGGGTATGAACGTTGGGACGCTGAAAATTCTGTTCCACCGTGAGACGAAAGAGATTCTGGGGATCCACTGCTTTGGCGAGCGCGCGGCCGAAATCATTCACATCGGCCAGGCGATTATGGAGCAGAAAGGTGGCGGTAACACCATTGAGTACTTCGTTAACACCACCTTTAACTACCCAACAATGGCGGAAGCCTATCGGGTAGCGGCGCTTAACGGCTTAAATCGCCTGTTTTAGCGCTGAGTCGAAATGGCCATCCATCTGCGTGCGGATGGCCTCTGCCAGCTGCTCATAGCGGCTGCGCAGCGGTGATCCCGGACGATAAACCAGGCCGACGGTACGACGCGGTTCTGGTTTATAACACGGCAGATAAACTACGCCGTCTCGCTGGCGTTCATGCGGCACAGCCAGGGCTGGCAAAAGCGTGATGCCACTTCCTGCAGCCACCATGTTACGCAGCGTCTCTAAGCTTGTTGCCCGGAAATGGGTATCTTCATCCGCACCCGCTTCAAAGCAAAAGCCCATAGCCTGATCGCGCAGGCAGTGCCCGTCTTCCAGCATCAGCAGCTTTTCACCGGCCAGATCGGACATCGGCACACGGTCGCGGTTTGCCCACGGGTGATCCTGATAAACCGCCAGCACCATCGGCTCATCAAACAGCGGCACCTCGATAAACGCTTCGCTCTCTTTTACCAGCGCCAGAATGGCACAGTCCAGCTTGCCGCTGTCGAGCTGTGCCAGCAGCTGATGGGTCTGGGCTTCATGCAGATACATTTCCAGCTTAGGGAAAGTCTGATGCAGCATAGGAATAATTTGCGGCAGCAGGTAAGGCCCCACGGTTGGGATCAGGCCAATATGCAGCGGGCCGGACATCGCTTCGCCCTGCTGGCTTGCCATCTCTTTCAGTACTTTGACTTCACGCAGCACCGTCCGCGCCTGATCCACCAGCAGCAACCCCGCCTGGGTGAACAGCACTTTACGGCTAGTACGCTCCAGCAGCATAACGCCCAGCTCATCTTCCAGCTTGCGAATCTGGCCGCTCAGGGTCGGCTGGCTAACGTGACAGGCATCCGCTGCCCGACGAAAATGGCGGTGCTCGGCCAGCGCCACCAGGTATTCAAGATCTCGAATATTCATTCTCTATCCTCCTGCGCCACGATAGTTCATGGCGATAGATAGCATAGCAACGAACGATTATCCCTATCAAGCAATGTTGGTGAATAATAGCCAGCAACAGCAAGGCGCATCGCTCTGACTTACCCCAGAACGACGCGCGGCTGCAGAGACTCTCTGTTCTCTGAACCTGACGAATTATTAAAGCCAACGTGAACTTTTAGCGGACAGTATGTCCGCTTTTTTTTGTTCAAATTTCGAGGGGATTAGACCAGGCGCTGTTTCGCGTCAGCGATAGCCTGAGCAACCTGCTTAGGTGAAACACCGCCTTTCGCGGCGCGCTTGTCGAGGCAGGATTGCAACGACAGAATCGGATAAACGTCGTCGCCAATAACCGCGCTGAATTTCTGCAGGTCGGCCAGGGTTAAGGCTTCCAGCGCTTTACCTTGTTTAATCGCTTCGACGACAGCCTCGCCGACAATGTGGTGAGCTTCACGGAACGGCACGCCTTTAGCAACAAGGTAATCCGCCAGCTCGGTGGCGTTGGCATAGCCTTGCTCAGCGGCTTCCTGGCAGCGAGGACGTTTAACCTGAATGCCGTCCAGCACCAGCACTGACATATGCAGACAATCAAGCCAGGTATCGAGGGCGTCGAACAGGCCTTCTTTGTCTTCCTGCATATCTTTGTTATACGCCAGCGGCAGGCCTTTGAGGGTCATCATCATACCAGTCAGGGCACCCTGCACTCGGCCGCACTTGCCGCGGATCAGCTCCAGCGCATCCGGGTTTTTCTTCTGCGGCATCAGGGAAGAACCAGAAGTCACGCGATCGGACAGCTCAACAAAACCGGCTTCCCCGGTGTTGAAGAAGATCAGATCTTCTGCAAAACGGGACAGGTGAACCATGCCGATAGAAGCGTTGGACAGCAGTTCCAGCACATGATCGCGGTCAGAAACGCTGTCGAGGCTATTGCGGGTCGCGGAAGCAAAACCTAACCAGCCGGCAAGCTGTTCGCGGTCAATTTCATAGGCGGTGCCTGCGAGCGCGCCGCTGCCCAGTGGGCTGACGTCCAGGCGCTGCAGAGTGCTTTGCAAACGGCTTTCATCGCGCGCCAGCATCTCAACGTACGCCAGGCACCAGTGAGCAAAAGTGACCGGCTGCGCGCGCTGCAGGTGTGTATAACCCGGCATCACCGCATCCTGATTGGCTTCGGCTGTTTCAATTAATGCTTGCTGTACCTGGCGGGTGGCAACCAGCAGCTCGCTGATTTGCATTTTGCACCACAGCTTCAGGTCGGTGGCGACCTGATCGTTGCGGCTACGGCCAGTGTGGAGTTTTTTACCCAGCGCACCGACTTTATCGATCAGCTTGCCTTCCACCCAGCTGTGAATATCTTCCGCGTCGCTTTCCAGAATAGCCTGCGGGTTAACCTGCACTTCTTCCAGCAAGACTTTCAGGGCCTGCTCAAGCTGCTGTTGCTCAGCTTCAGTCAGCACGCCCACGGTGACCAACGCTTTGGACCAGGCGACAGAACCTACGATGTCTTGCTCAGCCAGGCGATAGTCAAAGCGTAAAGAGTCATTGAATTGCTTAAACCGTTGATCGGCTGCCTGAGTAAAACGCCCACCCCAAAGTGCCATAGTCATGCTCCATTCATCATATTGATATTCGTTTGCCCCTCACGCATTCCCGGCCTGGGAACACGTGAGGGTAAAAAATTACTTCTTAAGTTCGTTCAGCGCACGGATACGGGAAGAGAGCGAGAACAGACGGATAAAGCCGCCCGCGTGGCTGTGATCGTAAACTTCATCTTCGCCAAAGGTCGCAAACTCTTCGCTGTAGAGGCTGTTCGGGGATTTTTTCTGAATCGCCGTCACCTGGCCTTTATACAGCTGCAGCACAACTTCGCCGTTTACTTCTTCTGCCAGCGACTCGGCAGATGCCTGCAGAGATTTACGCAGAGGTGCAAACCAGCGGCCATCGTACACGACGTAGGACATTTCGAGACCCAACTGCTCACGCCATTTGAAAGAGTCACGATCCAGCACCAGCTGCTCAACGCCACGCAGAGCAGCCATCATAATGGTGCCCCCTGGGGTTTCATAGCAACCACGAGACTTAATACCCACCAGACGGTTTTCAACGATGTCGATACGGCCAATACCGTGCTTGGCCCCGATAGCGTTCAGGGTTTCCAGACACTTGAATGGGCTCATCGCTTCGCCGTTCACGGCCACAACCTTGCCCTGCTTAACGGTCACAGTGACCTGTTCAGCCCGATCCGGCGCTTCCTGCGGGTCAACGGTCCACACCCAGCAGTCTTTGTTCGGGGCATTCCAAGGGCTTTCCAGCACGCCGCCTTCGGTAGAAATGTGCCAGGCGTTTTCGTCACGGCTGTAGATTTTTTCCAGTGAGGCAGTCGTCGGGATATCACGCTCTTTCAGGTAATCGAGCAGCGCTTCACGGGAACGCAGGTTCCACTCACGCCACGGGGCAACAACCTTCAGATGCGGAGCCAGCGCGGCCCAGGTAGATTCAAAACGCACCTGGTCGTTACCTTTACCGGTCGCACCGTGGCACAGCGCATCTGCACCCACTTTATTCGCCACATCCACCAGCGCTTTAGCGATCAGCGGACGCGCCATAGAAGTGCCGAGCAGATAGCTGCCTTCATACAGCGCCCCGGTCTGCAGCACAGGGTAAACATAGTCGCTGATAAACTCTTCACGCGCATCGACCACGTAGCACTCAGACGCCCCGGAGCGCAGCGCTTTCTGCTCAACGCCTTTCAGATCTTCACGATCCTGACCGATATCCACCACGCAGGCGACCACTTCGCAGCCGCCGTAGTTCTCTTTCAGCCATGGAATGATGGCTGAAGTGTCGAGGCCGCCAGAGTATGCGAGAACGATTTTTTTGATGCCGTGATTTTGCATTGTCTTGTCCTTGTTAAAACTATTCTTTGTCTATGCCAGAATCCGGGTGCCGATAGCCACACCGTTGAATAAAGAGGGTAGCTGATCCGCGTGGCGCCATGAGGCAATATCCACCGGGCGCCCCAGGGTACGGGCCGCATCCAGCGCCGCGTTCACTTTCACAATCATGCCGTCGGTAATAATGCCTTGCTCAATCAGCTGTTCGGCTTTGGCCGCCGTCATCTCAGCGATGCGCTGACCTTTACCGTCCAGGATACCGCTCACGTCGGACAACAGAATCAAATCCGCGCCGAGCGTTGCGGCCAGCGCCGTTGCCGCCTGATCCGCATTGACGTTCATCAGTTCGCCTTCAGTGGTCACACCGATGGAGCTAACAATCGGCAGGAAGCCGTTTTCCAGCAGCGTATTAATCAGTTTTGGCGAACCCGGTTTAGCCAGACCGACGTGACCAAGCGCTTCGTCAAGCTGAGTCACCGTAACGCTATCCCCGTCACCGAGGCTCAAGCCAACGCCGTTAATGCCATGCTTCTTCGCCCAGGCCAGCAGCGTCTTGTTGGCTGTGCCTGCCAGCGCACCGGTAATAATGTCAATCTGGTCGGCAGGCGTCACACGCAGGCCATTTTTCTTTTGTACCGGCAGTGCCAGCTTCTTCATCAGCTCATCCACCAGGCAACCGCCGCCGTGAACAATCACCAGCGGACGCTGATGGGACTGGCGATAGTTCACCAGCGCAGTAAACAGACGCTCTAACGCCTCTTCGCTATCCAGCAGCACGCCGCCCAATTTGATAATTAAAGGATTCATCATTTCACCCGACCGACGGTTAAATAAGGGACTGCGTTTCGGCGAAGCCAAAACGAATATTAAGACACTGTACTGCCTGCGCCGCGGCACCTTTCAGCAGGTTATCCTCGGTGGCAACAACAATCAGGTGCTCATCCTGCACGGCAAAGCCGATGTCGCAGAACGGCAGGCCAACCACATTTTTCAGCGCCGGAACGCCTTTTTCGTACAGGCGAACCAGCGGCTTGTCGCCGTAAGCCTGGGTAAACGTCTCCGCGATCTGTTGCTGCGTAACGCCAGCTTTCAGGCGACAGGTAATCGTCGCCAAAATGCCACGCGGGAAATTGCCGAGGTGCGGAGTGAAAATTACCGACGCGCCAAGATGGGTAGCGATTTCTGGTTGATGGCGATGATTAAACACACCGTAAGGCTGCAGGCTAACTTCGCAGAAGCTGTTGGAAATCGCGGCCTTGCGCCCGGCACCGCTAACGCCGCTGGTGGCGTTGATCACCGGCCACTGGTTCAAATCCAGCAGATCGGCATCGATCAGCGGCTTCAGCGCCAGCTGAGACGCCGTCGGATAGCAGCCCGGCACGGCAATTAAATTGCTCTCTCTGAGCGCCGCGCCCTGCCATTCGGCCAGGCCATAAACCGCTTTTTCCAACAACTCAGGATGCTTATGGGTAAAACCGTAATAACGTTCATAGAACGCCGGGTCGTTAACGCGGAACGCGCCTGAAAGATCGATCACCACGCAGCCTGCCGCCAGGAACTGCGGAGCCAGATCGTGGCTGACTTCGTGGGCGGTGGCGAGGAACACCACATCCACACCCTCGCTGAACTCGCTGATGTCGGACATCGCCTGCAGCGGCAGATCAACAATGCCCTTTAACTGTGGATGCAAATCAGATATCAATTTTCCTGCATCTGAACTTTGCGCTGAAACCGTCAAAGCGGTTATGTTCATATCAGGATGGCGATTCAAATAGCTTACAAGCTCTGCGCCTGCATAACCGCTTGCACCCACAATCAGCGTATTCAACATCTGGGTCGTTCACCTTGTCTTTTCGGTCTGCTCAGAGTGCCAGCCTGACGCTTTCACCCACGTCCGTTAGCGTGGTTTTTTATTCACCGGAACGCTTAACTGTTCCTTTACGCTCAACGTTATTGTATTTTTATTCACAATTAATGCATGAATATTGATACTATCCTAACCTAAGGCCTGTCAACAGTGAAGATGAAATTACCGCCTTTTATCGAGATCTACCGCGCCCTGATCGCGACACCTTCCATCAGCGCCACCGACAGCGCGCTGGATCAAAGCAATGAGTCTTTAATCAATTTACTGGCGGGCTGGTTCCGCGACCTCGGTTTTAACGTCGAAATTCAGCCTGTGCCAGGCACTCGCAATAAATTCAATATGCTGGCGAGCAGCGGCCAGGGCGCTGGCGGCCTGTTACTGGCAGGGCACACCGATACTGTGCCGTTCGACGATGGCCGCTGGACGCGGGACCCATTTACCCTGACCGAGCACGACAACAAGCTTTACGGCCTGGGTACCGCCGACATGAAAGGGTTCTTCGCGTTCATTCTGGATGCACTGCGCGACGTGGATGTGACAACCCTGAAAAAGCCGCTCTACATATTGGCCACCGCCGATGAAGAGACCACCATGGCAGGTGCACGCTATTTCGCTGAAACAACCTCGCTTCGCCCGGACTGTGCGATCATCGGTGAACCGACATCGCTACAGCCGGTACGTGCGCACAAAGGACACTTGTCTAACGCCATTCGTATTCTGGGGCAGTCCGGCCACTCGAGCGATCCCGCACGCGGCGTCAACGCCATTGAACTGATGCATGATGCCATCGGCCACATTCTCACGCTGCGCAATACCCTAAAAGATCGCTATCACCATGACGCCTTCACCGTGCCGTATCCAACCCTCAACTTAGGGCACATTAACGGCGGCGACGCGGCAAACCGCATTTGTGCATGTTGCGAACTTCACATGGACATTCGCCCGCTGCCGGGTATGACATTAAACGATCTGAACGGTTTACTGACTGAAGCATTAGAACCGGTAAGCCAGCGCTGGCCTGGCCGCCTGACGGTCTCTGAACTTCATCCGCCGATTCCAGGCTACGAATGCCCGCCGGACCACCAGCTCGTGCAGGTAGTTGAGAAACTGCTCGGCGCGCAAACGGAAGTGGTGAACTACTGCACCGAAGCACCGTTTATCCAGACCGTATGCCCAACGCTTGTGCTTGGTCCTGGCTCCATCAACCAGGCTCACCAGCCGGATGAATACATCGATACCCGCTTCATCAAACCAACCCGGGAGTTAATTACCCAGGTAGTGCATCATTTTTGTTGGCATTGATTAATCGCGGTGAAAGGGGGTTTTACCCCCTTTTTAATCTGGAATAATCGCTATTCTTATAAGAAATGCTTATGAGCGAAGTTGGTAATTAAATTTCATAAATTCGCGTCATTTCCTCGTTTGCTGAAACGATTTCGTAGCAATTGACGAATGGTTTATGACGTGGCTTTATAAAAGGCGGTGTTGAACCTTCACGGGTGAAATTAAGTTACATAATAGATTGGGCTGGAGTCATATGAACGAACGCTATTCTGCTTTGCGAAGTAATGTCAGCATGCTCGGAAAACTGCTCGGAGATACCATCAAAGATGCGCTGGGAGAAAATATCCTCGACCGCGTAGAAACGATCCGTAAGTTATCCAAGTCCTCCCGCGCCGGTAATGAAGCCAATCGTCAGGAGCTGCTGAGCACGCTGCAGAACCTCTCAAATGATGAACTGCTCCCCGTCGCCCGCGCCTTTAGCCAGTTTCTTAATCTTGCCAACACCGCAGAGCAGTACCACAGCATCTCCGCGACGGGCGAAGCGGCCAGCAACCCGGAAGTCATCGCTAAAACGCTGCAAAAACTGAAAAGTCAGCCGGGAATCAGCGAAGCTGACATTCGGGCAGCCGTTGAGTCTCTCTCTCTGGAGCTGGTGCTCACCGCTCACCCTACCGAGATCACTCGCCGTACCCTGATTCATAAACTGGTCGAAGTGAACAGCTGTCTGAAGCAGCTCGACCACAGCGATCTCGCCGACTACGAGCGCAACCAAATCATGCGCCGCCTGCGTCAGCTGGTTGCTCAGGCATGGCATACCGACGAAATTCGTAAGCATCGCCCTTCCCCGGTCGACGAAGCCAAATGGGGCTTCGCGGTGGTAGAAAACAGTCTGTGGGAAGGGGTGCCAAACTACCTGCGTGAGCTTAACGAACAGCTCGAAGAGAATCTGAATTACAAACTGCCGGTGGACTTCGTCCCGGTACGCTTTACCTCCTGGATGGGCGGCGACCGCGACGGCAACCCGAACGTAACGTCTGAAATCACCCGTCACGTCCTGCTTCTCAGCCGCTGGAAAGCCACCGACCTGTTCCTGCGCGATATCGCGGTCCTGGTTTCCGAGCTGTCGATGGTGGAATGCACCGCGGAACTTAGCGAACTGGCAGGGCCGGATGCGGGCCAGGAACCTTACCGCCACATCATGAAAGGCCTGCGCCAGCAGCTGCTCTCCACCCAGGCCTGGCTTGAAGCCCGCCTGAAAGGCCAGCGTCTGCCGAAGCCGGAAGGTCTGCTCATTCAAAACGAGCAGCTTTGGGATCCGCTCTACGCCTGTTATCAATCCCTGCAGGCCTGCGGTATGGGCATCATCGCTAACGGGCAGTTGCTGGACACCCTGCGCCGCGTGAAATGCTTCGGCGTGCCGCTGGTACGCATTGATATTCGCCAGGAAAGCACCCGCCACAGCGAAGCGCTGGGCGAAATGACCCGCTATCTTGGCATCGGGGACTACGAAAGCTGGTCAGAGGCTGATAAACAAGCCTTCCTGATCCGCGAACTGAACTCCAAACGCCCTCTGCTGCCTCGCCAGTGGGAGCCAAGCGCTGACACTCAGGAAGTGCTGGAAACCTGCAAAGTGGTAGCCGAAGCGCCACGCGGTTCCATTGCTGCCTACGTTATTTCGATGGCCAAGACGCCGTCAGACGTGCTGGCAGTTCACCTGCTGCTGAAAGAAGCGGGCTGTACCTTCGCCCTGCCGGTTGCGCCGCTGTTTGAAACCCTCGACGACCTGAATAACGCCGACGACGTCATGACCCAGTTGCTGAATATCGACTGGTACCGTGGCTTTATCCAGGGCAAACAGATGGTGATGATTGGCTATTCCGACTCGGCGAAAGATGCTGGCGTGATGGCCGCATCCTGGGCGCAATATGAAGCACAAGATGCGCTGATCAAAACCTGTGAGAAAGCCGGTATCGCCCTGACGTTATTCCATGGGCGCGGCGGCTCCATTGGCCGTGGCGGTGCGCCAGCGCACGCAGCTCTGCTTTCTCAGCCACCAGGCAGCCTGAAAGGTGGCCTGCGCGTCACCGAGCAAGGTGAGATGATTCGCTTTAAATACGGCCTGCCAGAAATCACCATCAGCAGCCTGTCGCTCTACACCAGCGCGATCCTTGAAGCTAACCTGCTGCCGCCGCCAGAGCCGAAGAAAGAGTGGATTCAGATCATGAACTCACTTTCTGCGACGTCCTGCGAGATGTATCGCGGCTATATTCGCGAGAACAAAGACTTCGTGCCGTATTTCCGTTCCGCCACGCCGGAGCTGGAATTGGGCAAACTGCCGTTAGGCTCTCGCCCAGCTAAACGTCGTCCAAACGGCGGGGTCGAATCTTTACGTGCGATCCCGTGGATCTTCGCCTGGACCCAAAACCGCCTGATGCTGCCGGCCTGGCTGGGCGCAGGCGCGGCGCTGCAAAAGGTCGTGGAAGAAGGCAAGCAAAGCGAGCTGGAAACAATGTGCCGCGACTGGCCGTTCTTCTCCACTCGCCTTGGCATGCTGGAGATGGTGTTTGCCAAAGCCGACCTTTGGCTGGCGGAATACTACGATCAGCGCCTGGTGAAGCCAGAGCTGTGGAAACTGGGCAAACAGCTACGTGACCAGCTGGAAGCCGACATCAAAGTCGTGCTGGATATCGCCAACGACTCACACCTGATGGAAGATTTACCGTGGATTGCCGAGTCAATTACCCTGCGTAATATCTATACCGATCCGCTGAACGTCCTGCAGGCCGAACTGCTGCACCGCTCGCGCCAGTCGGAAGAGAAAGGCGAAGCGCCTGATGCCCGCGTAGAGCAAGCCCTGATGGTCACCATCGCCGGGGTTGCCGCCGGGATGCGTAATACCGGCTAAGATTTTTTAGCTTCGTCATTTCCCCCGCAAACGCGGGGGTTTTTATTTCTAACTAGTGAAAACGCTCATCGCCACTCAACGTGCTTAACACGTTTACTGCCCCCGCCATCTTCAACAAATAAACAACAAAAAACCAAAAGTATTGGCCGTATAAATATCCCCGGAACAAGCCTGAAATTACGCTGTCATTATTCCGACACATTTTCTATATTGTGCGCAAAAGTCACCCAGCAATGGGTGACTTTTTTCGTGAGTACAAGCCACCGTAGCGTTCATAACTAAGGCTTACTTAAGGTTTTCTCATTACGGTTAATGATAATTTAATAGCACAGGCAAGAGTATGCACTTCACATTGAAACAGTCTGAACGTAAGTTCAGCATTAAAGCCCTTGGATGGGTTTTACTCTACTTTTGGTATTTTTCCTCGGTTTTGCAGATTGCCATCTTAACAACAGGCTACAGCGGTACAACGGGGCTGCGTGACTCCTTACTGTTTAGCTCTCTGTGGTTTATTCCTGTATTTCTGTTTCCACAGCGTACGCGCATTATTGCCGCCTTTATTGGCGTTATCCTTTGGGCAGCCTCAATCGCCGCCCTGGGTTACTACGTCGTCTACGGGCAGGAGTTCTCGCAAAGCGTTCTGTTTGTGATGTTTGAAACAAACGCCAACGAGGCCAGCGAATACCTGAGTCAGTATTTCAGCCTGAAGCTGCTGCTCATTGCGGTTGCCTATACGCTGGGTGCCATCTTTCTTTGGACACGTCTGCGCCCGGTTTATATTCCAAACCCGTGGCGCTGGTTGGTTTCCTTCGCCATCCTGTTCGGCCTGGTGCTCAATCCGGTGGGTAAAGAGTGGCTTATCAACAAACGCAGCATTGGCGAATCCTTCTCCAGTATTTCTTATCGCCTTGAGCCTGCGGCCCCCTGGCAGTTTATCGTCGCCTATACCGAATATCGCCAGCAGTTGGACAGCCTGAATAACCTGCTAACGTCCAACAATGCGCTGCCGCCGTTGGCTAACCTGAAAGACGCCTCCGGTAATGCGCCACGCACTTTGGTACTGGTTATTGGAGAGTCAACGCAGCGTGGCCGCATGAGCCTGTACGGCTATCACCGCCAGACAACGCCAGAGCTGGATGAGCTGCATAAAACTGACCCGCAAATGACGGTGTTTAATGACGTCGTCACTTCACGTCCTTACACCATTGAAATTCTGCAGCAGGCGCTGACGTTTGCAGACGAGAAAGATCCGGACCTCTACCTGACTAAGCCTTCGCTGATGAACCTGATGAAGCAGGCCGGGTACAAAACCTTCTGGATCACTAACCAGCAGACCATGACCGAACGCAACACCATGCTGGCCGTATTCTCGAAGCAGACTGACAAACAATATTATATGAACCAGCAGCGTACCCAGAGCGCGCGCGAATACGACACGAACGTCCTCGCGCCGTTTAAAGAGGTTCTGGCCGACCCTGCACCGAAAAAATTCATTATTGTGCACCTGCTCGGCACGCATATTCGTTATGACTTCCGCTACCCGGAAAACTGGAACAAGTTTGATGGTAAGACGGACGATTTACCGGCTGGATTAACCAAAGATCAGCAAGAATCCTACAACAGTTACGATAACGCCAACCTGTTTAACGACCACGTGGTTTCCACGCTGATCAAAGACTACAAGGCCAGCGATCCTAACGGCTTCCTGCTCTATTTCTCTGACCACGGGGAAGAGGTTTACGACACACCGCCGCATCAGACCCAGGGGCGTAACGAAAACAAACCTACGCGTCATATGTACACCATCCCGTTCATCGTCTGGACGTCACCGACCTGGCAGCAGGCCCACCCGCGTGACTTCTCGGGAGATATAAACCGCAAATACAGCAGCTCAGAACTGATTCATACCTGGTCTGATTTAGCCGGTTTAAGCTATGACGGCTACGACGCAACACAGGCCATCACCAGCCCGCAGTTTGTCGAAGCGACCCGCTGGATTGGTAACCCGTATGATAAAAATGCGCTGCGGGATTACGATTCACTGCCTTACGGCGATAGCGGCAGTAATCAGTAACGCTTTTAGCCCATAAAGTAAAAAGCCCCGCTCACAGTTGAACGGGGCTTTTTTATGTGAAATCAATGCCTACAGCTTGGGTCGAACGCCTAAAGTGTGGCAGATCGCATAGCTCATTTCCGCCCGGTTCAGCGTGTAGAAGTGGAAATCCTTCACGCCTTCCCGGCTCAGGATTTTCACCATATCCATGGCAATGTTCGCGCCCACCAACTGACGGGTTTCGGCATCGTTATCCAGGCCTTCAAACATTTGCGCCATCCACGACGGAATACGCACGTTAGTCATATCGGCAAATTTCTTCGCCTGCCGGAAGTTTGAGACAGGCAGAATACCCGGGATTATCTCGACATCAATGCCTGTGGCCGCACAGCGATCGCGGAAGCGAAGATAGCTTTCAACATCAAAGAAGAATTGAGTAATCGCGCGGTTAGCGCCGGCTTCAATTTTACGGCGCAGGCTGAGTAAATCCGCTTGGGCGCTTTTGGCTTCGGGATGGACTTCCGGATAGGCCGCAACGGAAATATCAAAGTCGCCTACTTCCTTGAGCAGCCCCACCAGGTCAGAAGCATACATATCCGGCTTACCACTGCCAGGCGGTAGATCACCACGCAATGCAACGATATGTCGGATGCCGTTGTTCCAGTAGTCCTGCGCAATCGCCCGCAGTTCATCTCGCGTTGCATCGACACAGGTCAGATGCGGGGCTGCTTCAAGGCCGGTACGCTCTTTGATGCCTTTGATGATGCTGTGGGTACGGTCACGCTCGCCGGAGTTCGCCCCGTAGGTCACGGAAACAAACGTTGGCTTCAGGATGCTTAGCCTGTCGATAGACTTCCACAGGGTTTGTTCCATTTCACTGCTGCGCGGCGGGAAAAACTCAAAGGAAACATGAATATGCCCGGCCACTTCGGCCAGACTCTGGTTCAGCGCTTCCCGCTGATTCGCGTGAAAAAAGCTCATACCCTTACCTCGTCAATCGCATCGTTATCGTGTGGTGGCGTTTTATTGCTATCCAGACGTTTAGACGTCCAGATAGCAAGATGACCGAAAAGGCGAGAGTCGTCAATGAAAATGTCACCACAAAATGTGGAGGAATTCTCACACAAGATGAATTTTTTTCAGGAGGAACGGAGAAAGGGACATGCAGGAAAACGCACTCTCTTCCAAAGAAAGAGAGTGCGGGAAAGAAACTACAGCAGTTGTGCCAGGCGGTTCAGATCGGACTGAATGGCCCCGGCAGTAACATCGCGCCCGGCGCCAGGCCCGCGGATCACCAGCGGGTTGTCACGGTACCAGCGGCTTTCAATCGCGAAGACGTTGTCACACGGCAGCAGAGCGGCAAGCGGATGCTCTGCCCGCACGGCTTCAACCCCCACGCGCGCCTTGCCGTTCGCATCAAACCGGGCCACATAACGCAGCACCAGCCCCATCTCCTGGGCAGCCTCGAGCCGCTGCAGCATTTGCTCGTTCAGCTCATCACCGTTTTCAAAGAAATTGTCAATGGAGCCGCCTTCACACCCTGCAGGCACCAGAGATTCCACGCGAACCTGATCCGGCTCGATGTCATAACCCGCCTCACGGGCCAGGATCACCAGCTTACGCATGACGTCTTTACCGGACAGGTCCACGCGCGGATCTGGCTCGGTTAGCCCCTGTTGCCAGGCCTGATCAACCAGTTCAGTAAACGGCACTGTGCCGTCAAACTGCAGGAACAGCCATGAAAGCGTCCCCGAGAAAATACCGCTGATAGCCAGAATAGCATCGCCGCTGTCGCGCAGGTCGCGAACCGTATGGTTAACCGGCAGCCCTGCGCCCACCGTGGCGTTATACAGCCAGTGCCGGCCCGTTTTCTCAAACGCATCACGAATCTGGCGATACTTTTGGCCGTTCCCTGCGCCGGCAAGCTTATTGGCGCTGATCACATGGAAGCCATGGCTGGCGAAGTCCAGGTATTGATCGGCGAGCTGCTCGCTGGCGGTCACGTCCAGTACCACTAAATCATCATACGGATGAGCCCGCATCCACAGGAACAGCGACTCTTCATCCTGCTGAACAGCCTCATCATTGAAGAAGGCCAACGCGCGACTGGCATCCAGACCGTCGTAATTCAGCAAGCTACGGCTGCTGTCCACCACGCCAGCCAGCACAAATTCGAATCCGGTACGGGCGGAGAGAATTTCCTGTTCGCGGGCAAACAGTTCAAGCCAGCGGGAACCGATGTTGCCTTTGCCGAACAGCATCAGACCGATACGCTTCTCCGCACGAAACAGCGACTTGTGTAGCCCCTGAATCAGGCTTTCCGTTGGGCCTACGCGCAGCACGGCCACCAGGCTAATGCCGTCTTCCGACTGCCAGATAAACTCCACGGGATGATCTTTCAACTGCTGCCAGAAACGGTGGCTATGCAGCGGGTTACGGCAAACGCCGGCCCCGACCATTGCCACCAACGCCAGGCCTTCACGCAGACGAAGCTCGCCCTGCAGGCTGGCATTCTGGAGAAGTTGCAGCACGCTGTTGGCGACTTCCGAGGTGTAGCAAAGCTGCAGCAAATTACGATCGGGATGCACGCCAATCGACAGCGGACGCACCTGACCGCGCTTGAGGGTCATATCCAGCTCTTTTTGCGCCAGCTTGAAATCCTGATGCGACGGCACCTGATATTCGATCAGGCAAACATCGTCGTGACTGGTGACAATCCGGGCCCCCGTGCCGGACGCCAGAACGCGCTCAATACGGGTCGAACCTTGCTCTGGCGAATAGCTGCAGCGCAGTTGCAGGTCGATATCGCTGCCGGATACGGGCTGTAGTGTACGAGCATGCAGCACCGGCGCGGCAAGACGAGCCAGCTCGCTGGCTTCATCCAGACGCAGCAGAGGCAACAGGCAGGCATCTTTCACTTTACGCGGATCCGCGCTGTAAACCCCGGCCACGTCGCTCCAGATAGTGACGCGAGAAACGCCAGCCAGCGCACCAATCTGCGTCGCTGAATAGTCAGAACCGTTACGCCCGAGCAGAACGGTTTCACCCGCTTCATTGCTGCAGATAAAACCGGTCACAACCAGACGTTTATTCGGGTGTTGGGCAAGCAAGTTTTGCAGCAGCGGCCAGGAACGGCCTTCGTCAACCTGTGGCTGGGCCGCACGTTCAGCACGCATAAAATCGCGGGCGTCCAGCCAGGCGGCTTCAACGCCCTGCTGATTCAGCACCGCAGCCATCAAACGCGCCGACCAGACTTCCCCGTGACCAACAACCTCTGCATAAACGGCATCGGTCATTTTACCGTCCAGCAGAACAGCAAGGCGCTCAAGGTCGTGGATAAACCCGGCAATCAGGCCATCCGCCACTTCCGGCGGCAGTAAACCGCTAATAAGGTCGCTCTGGTAGCGGCGCAGAGTTTGCTGCACCTGATGCGCGGAAAGCCTGTCGCTCTGGCTCAGCTTGAGCCAGTTAATCAACTGGTTAGTGGTACTGCCGGCGGCCGAAACCACCATCATGTCACCCGGTCTGGAATATTCGGTCATGATACCCGCCACGCGCAGGTAACATTTCACATCGGCAAGACTGCTGCCCCCAAACTTGTGCAGTTGACGAACCGGCGTCCCTGCTGGTGCTGAAACACTCATGCTTACCCCTCGGCAGCGACCCGGAAGGCATTTTCCAGATCGGCAATTAAATCTTCACTATCTTCTATACCTGTTGAAACGCGTAGCAGCGTCTCAGAAATGCCGGCGGCAGCTCGTGCCTCCGGTGCCATGCCCGCATGGGTCATGGTTGCGGCGTGAGAAATCAAGCTTTCCACGCCCCCCAGCGATTCCGCCAGGGTAAACAGCGACAGCGCCCCCAGGAAACGACGCAGCGTTTGCTCGTCACCATCCAGCTCAAAGCTCAGCATCGCGCCAAACCCTTTTTGCTGACGGGCGGCAATCTCGTGGCCCTGGTTTTCCGGCAGTGAAGGATGATACAGCTTTTTCACCAACGGTTGCTGCTTGAGAAACTCAACAATGGCCTGAGCATTACGTTGAGCCACTTCCATACGCGGCGACAGAGTGCGCAGGCCACGCAACAGCAAGTAGCTGTCAAATGCGCTGCCAGTGACGCCAATGTTATTCGCCCACCATGCCAGTTCGGTGACCGTGGCCGGATCTTTTGCAATAACAACGCCCGCAACCACATCCGAATGGCCGTTGAGGTACTTGGTGCAAGAGTGCAGAACCAGATCGGCCCCCAGCGCCAGCGGGTTTTGCAGTGCCGGGCTTAGGAAGGTGTTATCCACCACGCTAATCGCACCCGCTTCACGCGCTGCGGCACAGATTTTCGCAATATCCACGACGCGCAACAATGGATTACTTGGACTTTCTACCAGTACCAGCTTTGGTTTTTCCGCCAGCGCAGAGTTTAAAGCCTCTTCATCATTCTGATCGACGAATAAAACGCGGTAAGCCCCACGTTTTGCCAGACTATCGAACAGGCGGTAGCTGCCCCCATAGCAGTCGTGAGGCGCCACCAGCAGGTCGCCAGGTTTAAGGAATACGGTGGTGACCAGATGAATGGCCGACATGCCGGTATTGGTCATTACTGCCCCAGCCCCGCCTTCCAGCTCCGCTAACGCCCGCTGTACTACGTCGCGCGTTGGGTTACCCCGGCGTGAATAATCATGGGCACGCGGTTCATTAAAGCCGGTAAAGTTATAGGTGCTGGACAGGTGGATAGGTGGAACGACGCAGCCGTATTGCTCGTCATCATTCAAACCGCTACGAACTGCGATGGTTGCCTGTTTACGCGTCATGGTGTGCCCGATCCTTGCTGGTCGAATAAAAGTCAGGCCTCAGAGTAAACAACCGCAGTATAGACGTCAATACATCTGGACATCTAAACCTCTTTGCGTATAGATTGAGCAAAAGGCAAATAGCCGTTAAAATTATGCGTTTTAGAGTGTATATGTCTGAGTTTCGTGCTCAGGAAAGGGTTATCCTGTGCTGTACACTAAAAGAGATAATCGTCAACGCCGCGGATTTACCCGGCTTTGGCACGTTTTCATAGATTAAGAGGATTAAGGTATCTCATGGCTGAATGGAGCGGCGAATATATCAGCCCCTACGCTGAGCACGGTAAGAAGAGTGAACAAGTAAAGAAAATTACGGTTTCCATTCCTCTGAAAGTGTTGAAGATCCTCACCGACGAGCGCACGCGTCGCCAGGTGAATAACCTGCGTCATGCGACCAACAGTGAATTGCTGTGTGAAGCTTTTTTGCACGCCTTCACCGGCCAGCCGCTGCCGAACGATGCTGACCTGCGTAAAGAGCGCAGTGATGAAATCCCGGAAGATGCGAAGGTCATTATGCGTGAACTGGGGATCGATCCGGATACGTGGGAATATTAAGATCTGGTGTTAAGGCGTCTGCGGGCGCCTTTTCTTATTGCGTTACCGGATAACAGACACAAAAAAGGCGCCTTCAGGCGCCTTTCTCTTTCCAGAGTGCGAAACTTATTTTTTCGCGCCTGGTACGCTGAAGCGCTTGTTGAAGCGATCAACACGGCCGCCGGTAGCAACATCACGCTGTTTACCAGTGTAGAACGGGTGGCACTGACCACATACGTCCAGGTTCAGATCGTGACCTACGGTGGAGCGGATCTTGATAACATTACCGCAAGAGCAGTTTGCAGTAATTTCTTCGTATTTAGGATGGATATCTTTTTTCATGGTAAACCTCGGTAAAGGCCGCGTCGCTCTTCCAGCCCTAACGCCAGACACCACGCGATGTTAATAAATTAGGTTTTTTTGATACCAAAACTGCGCATCAAAGGCGGCGAATCATACAGAAATTGCTCACCCGGTGCAAACTGATCCGCAATTTTGCAAGCGCACAGTGTACACTAATACGTCATTTTTTTCAGCCTGGATGCTTTCATGCCCGTAGCCCACGTTGCTCTGCCGGTTCCGCTGGCCCGTACCTTCGACTATCTGCTGCCAGAAGGCGTGCAGGTTAGCGCAGGCTGCCGCGTACAGGTGCCGTTTGGCAAGCAACGCGAAGCTGTCGGTATCGTCATGTCGGTCAGCCAGTCGAGCGATCTGCCGCTGGAAAAACTCAAGCCCGTTGGCGAAGTTCTCGATGGGCGCTCGCTGTTCACGCCGTCACTCTGGCGCGTGCTGCTGTGGGCTGCGGAGTATTATCATCACCCGATTGGCGAAGTGCTCTTTCACGCTCTGCCAATTCTTCTTCGCCAGGGGAAACCTGCGCACCATGCTCCGCTCTGGTACTGGTTTGCTACGGAAGAAGGAAAAGCCGTTGATCTGAACAGTCTCAAACGCGCGCCTAAACAACAGCAGGCACTGGCGGCGCTGCGGCAAAATATCGTCTGCCGGCATCAAATCGGCGAGCTGGAAATCAGTGAGCCGGGGTTACAGGCGCTGAGAACAAAAGGCTTGTGTGATTTAAAAAGCGCGGCGCCTGAGGAAGAAGACTGGCGGGCAAGCTATGCCGTTGCCGGTGAGCGGCTGAGACTGAATACGGAACAGGCCACCGCCGTGGGGGCTATCCATAGCGAATCTGACCATTTCTCCGCCTGGCTGCTCGCCGGCATCACCGGCTCCGGCAAAACTGAGGTTTACCTCAGTGTGCTTGAAAATGTGCTGGCGCAGGGCAAGCAGGCTTTAGTGCTGGTGCCCGAAATTGGTCTGACTCCGCAAACTATCGCCCGCTTCCGGGAGCGTTTTAACGCGCCGGTTGAAGTCCTGCACTCCGGGCTGAATGACAGTGAAAGGCTCAGCGTGTGGCTAAAAGCACGGAGCGGTGAGGCGGCCATCGTCATTGGGACCCGTTCTTCTCTGTTCACGCCGTTCTGCCGTCTCGGCGTCATTGTCATCGATGAGGAACATGACAGCTCCTATAAACAGCAGGAAGGCTGGCGCTATCACGCTCGCGATTTAGCCGTTTACCGGGCGCATGCTGAAAACATTCCGATCATTCTCGGCTCGGCAACGCCAGCATTAGAAACTCTGCACAATGTTCAGGTGGGAAAATATCGCCAGCTACGCCTGACTAAACGTGCTGGAAACGCACGCCCGGCTCACCAGCAGGTTGTTGACCTGAAAGGGCAGCAGCTCAAAGCCGGCTTAGCCCCTGCACTGCTCAAAAAGATAGGCGAGCATCTTGCCGCAGATAACCAGGTGATCCTTTTCCTTAACCGCCGCGGCTTCGCACCTGCCCTGCTCTGCCACGAATGCGGCTGGATTGCGGAATGCGCACGGTGCGATCATTACTACACGCTGCACCAGGGCCAGCGCCATCTGCGTTGCCACCATTGCGACAGCCAGCGCGCGATCCCGCAGCAGTGCCCGCAGTGCGGCTCCACGCATCTGGTTCCGGTGGGAATGGGGACCGAACAACTTGAACACAGCCTTGAGCCGCTGTTCCCGAACGTACCGATTTCCCGCATCGACCGCGATACCACCAGCCGCAAAGGCGCACTGGAACAGCAGTTGGCCGAAGTGCACCGGGGCGGCGCGAGAATTCTTATCGGCACACAAATGCTGGCTAAAGGGCACCACTTCCCTGATGTCACGCTGGTCGCCTTACTCGACGTAGACGGCGCGCTTTTCTCCGCAGATTTCCGTGCCGCCGAACGCTTTGCCCAGCTCTACGTCCAGGTTTCTGGTCGAGCGGGGCGAGCCGGTAAGCAAGGTGAAGTCCTGCTGCAAACGCACCATCCTGAACACCCTTTGCTGCAAACTCTGCTGACCAAAGGCTACGATGCGTTTTCAAGCCAGGCATTGAGCGAGCGCCAAACGGTATTTTTGCCGCCGTACACCAGCCATGTATTGATTCGGGCCGAAGATCAGAACAACCACCAGGCCCCGCTATTTTTGCAGCAGTTGCGTAATCTGCTGGAGGCCAGCCCGCTGCGCGATGAGCAGCTCTGGATCATGGGGCCAGTCCCCTCGCTGCAGCCCAAACGCGGCGGGCGTTTTCGCTGGCAAATATTGTTGCAGCATCCATCGCGCGGGCGCCTGCAAAAACTGGTCAGCCATTCACTCACGCTGATCAACACGCTCCCCGAAGCCCGGAAAGTAAAATGGATGCTGGATGTCGACCCTATCGACGGGTAGCACAATCGGGCTGGTTATGCGAAGCCGATCGAAAAATCTAATACTCATCACATTTCTTGTGAAAAATTTGTAACCGCTTACAGCCAACTTCTGCTAAGAATGTGATGACTGTCAGACACACAGGAGTGTTGACGATAGCGGCGTGCATGTGAGGAGAAGAAGTGAAGCCGAAGAAACCGGTGGTGAATGCCACCATGAAAGATGTCGCCGTGCAGGCAAAAGTGTCTACTGCAACGGTATCCCGCGCCTTAATGAACCCGGACAAAGTTTCACAAAGTACCCGTAATCGCGTGGAACAGGCGGCGATTGAAGTGGGGTATTTGCCTCATTCTCTGGGGCGTAACATCAAACGCAGCGAATCACGCACTATTCTGGTCATCGTGCCGGATATCTGCGATCCGTTTTTCAGCGAAATCATCCGCGGTATTGAAGTTACCGCAGCTTCACACGGCTATCTCGTGCTGATTGGCGATTGCGCCCACCAAAATCAGCAGGAAAAAACCTTCATCGACCTGATCATCACCAAACAAATTGATGGCATGCTGCTGCTGGGCTCACGCCTGCCGTTTGACGCCAGCAAAGAAGAGCAACGCAATCTGCCGCCGATGGTCATGGCCAATGAGTTTGCCCCTGAGCTGGAACTGCCCACGGTGCATATCGACAATCTGACCGCCGCCTTTAACGCCGTTTACTATCTGCAAGAGCTCGGGCATCAGCGCATTGCCTGTATTGCCGGGCCTGAAGAAATGCCGCTTTGCCATTATCGCTTACAGGGATACGTTCAGGCACTTCGCCGCAATGGCATCGTCGTCGATCCTCACTATATTGCGCGCGGTGATTTTACCTATGAAGCAGGCGCCGCAGCGCTGGCACAGCTTATTGCCCTGCCCGAACCCCCAACCGCCATTTTCTGCCATAGCGACGTGATGGCGCTAGGGGCGCTGTCTCAGGCAAAGCGCAGCGGGCTTAAAGTCCCGGAAGATTTATCGATTATGGGCTTCGACGATATTGCCCTGTCGCAGTTCTGTGACCCGCCCCTCACCACCGTCGCACAACCCCGTTTCGATATTGGTAAGGAAGCTATGCTGCTATTGCTGGACAACATGAACGGCCAAAACGTTAACAGCGGCTCACGCCTGCTGGACTGCGATCTTATTGAGCGAGGCAGCACTGCCGCGCCCGGCAGCAGAAATTGAGCCGTTTTTAAGACTGCATAAACTGGTCAAAGCCCCGCCCCTTAAGTAACATGGCGGACTGATAAACGAATAAAGACAGCGAAACGATAGTGGCACAACGAGATTATGTAAGCCGCGGGCAATCGGCAGGGACGCGGCGCAAAAAAAGTACACCCCGCAAAAAGCAACGTAGTCTGCCCTCCGTCTCTCCAACGATGGTTGCCATTGCGGCCGCAGTCGTGGTGGCCTTTGTCGGCGCTCTTTACTTTATTACTCACCATAAGAAAGAAGAGATTGACGCGCTCCCTGGCCACAAAGTGACCGGCAATGGCTTGCCGCCAAAACCGGAAGAGCGCTGGCGTTACATTAAAGAGCTGGAAAACCGCCAGCCTGGCGTACGTGCGCCTACCGAACCTACCGCCGGCGGCGAAGTCATGAACCAAAGCCAGCTAACCAACGAACAGCGCCAGTTGCTGGAGCAAATGCAGGCGGATATGCGCCAGCAGCCTACGCAGCTGAATGAAGTCCCGTGGAATGAGCAAACCCCTGCCCAGCGCCAGCAAACGCTGCAGCGCCAGAAACAGATTGTGCAGCAAACTCAGCCTGTGCAACAGCAGCAGTGGAACACGCAGACGCAGCAGCCTCGCGTTCAGCAGCGTGTAGCGGAACAGCCATACCAGCAGCCAAAAACTGTGCCGCAGCAACAGCCGAAAACCTCTACGGCAAATAATCAGCAGCCGTATCAGGATCTGCTGCAAACGCCACCACACAGCCAGCAAAAAGCGCCACAGCAAACCAAACCGGTTCAGCGTGAAGCTCAGCCTGCACCAATTACGCGTGAGCCAGAAGTGGCTAAGCAGACTCCTGCTGCTCAGGAGAAAAAAGATGAAAAACGCTGGATGGTGCAGTGTGGTTCATTTAAAGGTAGCGAACAGGCGGAAACCGTTCGTGCTCAGCTGGCGTTTGAAGGCTTTGACTCCCGCATTACCACCAATAACGGCTGGAACCGCGTCGTCATTGGGCCAATCAAAGGTAAAGAGAATGCCGATGGCACTATCAATCGGCTGAAGATGGCTGGACATACCAGCTGTATTCGTCTTGCCGCCGGGGGTTGAAACCCCAGAATTGCCCCCCATTTATAATGGCATTAGGCCCTGCGCACCGCGCAGGGCTCCTGTTTAGCTGATGCAAAAGGGGTCCGATCGTGACAACAATAGTAAGTGTACGTCGTAACGGCCATGTGGTTATTGCCGGAGATGGTCAGGCCACGCTGGGTAACACCGTCATGAAAGGTAACGTCAAAAAAGTACGTCGCCTGTACAACGATAAAGTGATCGCGGGTTTTGCCGGCGGTACTGCGGATGCCTTCACGCTGTTCGAACTGTTTGAGCGCAAACTGGAAATGCATCAGGGTCACCTGGTGAAAGCCGCCGTTGAGCTGGCGAAAGACTGGCGTACCGACCGCATGCTGCGCAAGCTTGAAGCGCTGCTGGCCGTGGCCGACGAAAGCGCGTCGCTGATCATCACCGGTAACGGCGATGTCATCCAGCCTGAAAACGATCTGATTGCCATTGGCTCCGGCGGCCCGTACGCCCAGGCCGCAGCCCGTGCCCTTCTGGAAAATACCGAAATGGGCGCGCGCGATATCGCTGTGAAAGCGTTGGATATTGCAGGTGATATCTGCGTTTATACCAACCACTTCCATACCATCGAAGAATTACCGTCTAAAGCGTAAGGATCTCCCATGTCTGAAATGACCCCACGCGAAATTGTTAGCGAGCTGAATAAACACATTATCGGCCAGGACAACGCTAAGCGCTCCGTCGCTATCGCCTTACGTAACCGCTGGCGCCGTATGCAGCTTGATGAAGAGCTGCGCCATGAAGTTACCCCTAAAAACATTTTGATGATCGGCCCAACCGGCGTGGGTAAAACCGAAATTGCCCGCCGCCTGGCAAAACTGGCCAACGCGCCGTTCATCAAAGTTGAAGCGACCAAATTCACTGAAGTCGGCTATGTGGGTAAAGAAGTGGACTCCATTATCCGCGATCTGACCGATGCTGCAGTCAAAATGGTACGCATGCAGTCTATCGAGAAGAACCGCTACCGCGCTGAAGAAATGGCCGAAGAGCGTATTCTCGACGTGCTGATCCCACCGGCGAAGAACAACTGGGGTCAGGCGGAAGCCCAGCAGGAACCTTCTGCGGCTCGCCAGTCGTTCCGCAAGAAACTGCGCGAAGGCCAACTGGATGATAAAGAGATTGAAATCGATCTCGCCGCTGCGCCGATGGGCGTAGAAATTATGGCTCCTCCTGGCATGGAAGAGATGACCAGCCAGCTACAGTCCATGTTCCAGAACCTGGGCGGCCAGAAGCAAAAACCACGCAAGCTGAAAATCAAAGATGCGATGAAGCTGCTGGTGGAAGAAGAAGCGGCGAAGCTGGTGAACCCGGAAGAGCTGAAGCAGGACGCCATCGACGCAGTTGAACAGCACGGGATCGTGTTTATCGACGAAATCGACAAAATTTGTAAGCGCGGCGGCAACAGTTCCGGCCCGGATGTGTCCCGCGAAGGCGTACAGCGTGACCTGCTGCCGCTGGTAGAAGGCTGCACCGTATCCACCAAGCACGGCATGGTAAAAACTGACCACATTCTGTTTATCGCGTCCGGCGCATTCCAGGTTGCCAGCCCGTCAGACCTGATTCCTGAGCTGCAGGGGCGTTTGCCTATCCGCGTTGAGCTGCAGGCGCTGACCGTGGACGATTTCGAGCGTATCCTGACCGAACCTAACGCCTCCGTGACCGTACAGTACAAAGCGCTGATGGCAACCGAAGGCGTGAACATCGACTTTACCGAGGACGGTATTCGTCGTATTGCTCAGGCTGCCTGGCAGGTAAACGAATCTACCGAAAACATCGGGGCGCGTCGCCTTCACACCGTGCTTGAACGTCTGATGGAAGATATCTCCTATGACGCCAGCGAGTTAGATGGTCAGTCCATCCTGATCGATGCCGAATACGTCGGTAAACATCTGGATGAGCTGGTTGCAGATGAAGACCTGAGCCGTTTTATCCTATAATCCGGCTAACGCATTTTCTTCATTTGAAATGGAGGGCTTATGCCCTCCATTTTTTTATCTAAACTGGCAACCAAATAATGAGCGATTCGCAACCTACAAGTGTCACCCAGGCCTGGCTGGAAAGCCTTCGCCCACGCACGCTGCCTCTGGCGTTTGCTTCAATCGTCTGCGGTTCGGCCCTGACTTACTGGCAAGGTGTCTTTGACCCGGCTGTGGCGCTGCTGGCGCTTCTGACCGCCGGACTTTTGCAGATCCTGTCGAACCTCGCCAATGACTATGGCGACGCGGTCAAAGGCAGCGACAAAGAAGACCGTCTCGGGCCACTACGCGGGATGCAAAAAGGAATGATTACTCAGGCGCAGATGAAACGTGCGCTGGTCATCACCGTCATCCTCATTTGTTTGTCGGGTCTGTCGCTGGTCGCCCTTGCCTGCCATACCTTCTCCGATTTCATGGGCTTCTTGCTACTTGGGCTGCTGTCTATCGTCGCCGCCATTACCTACACCGTCGGTACCCGTCCTTATGGCTACATGGGGCTGGGAGATATCTCAGTGCTGGTGTTCTTCGGCTGGATTAGCGTGGCGGGCACCTGGTATCTGCAGGCTAATTCGCTGGCGGCGCTGGTGATTCTGCCGGCCACGGCATGTGGATTACTCGCCACCGCAGTGCTGAATATCAATAACCTGCGTGATATCGATAGCGATCGTGAGAACGGTAAAAATACCCTTGCTGTACGTCTTGGGCCAATTGTTGCGCGCCGCTATCATGCCGCTCTGCTCATCGGGGCTTTGGTCTGTCTCGCCCTGTTTAACCTTATCTGGCTCAAGAGCCTGTGGGGATGGTTATTTGTTCTGGCCACGCCGCTGCTGCTCAAGCAGGTTGCCTACGTCCTGCGGGAGCAAGATCCCGTGGCGATGCGCCCGATGCTGGAACGCACCGTCAAAGTCGCGTTGCTGACGAATCTGCTGTTTGCTCTGGGCGTCGTCCTCAGTACCATTGTGTGGTGACTGACAAATATCAATTAACAATTGATGATTTTGCCAACAGTTAACAGAACGCGATATACTGACAACTCCTGCAGCAAATGAACCTTAATCCTATGAAATACGATACTTCTGAGCTTTGTGACATCTACCAGGAAGAGGTCAACGTCGTTGAGCCGTTGTTCTCCAACTTTGGTGGCCGCTCGTCATTTGGTGGGCAAATCATCACGGTGAAATGTTTCGAGGACAACGGGTTGCTGTACGATCTGCTCGAAGAGAATGGCCGTGGGCGAGTCCTGCTGGTAGACGGCGGTGGTTCAGTACGGCGCGCGCTGATTGATGCTGAACTGGCTCGTCTTGCGCTGCAAAACGAGTGGGAAGGCATTGTGGTTTACGGCGCGGTGCGTCAGGTGGATGACCTGGAAGAGCTGGACATTGGCATCCAGGCGATTGCCGCCATCCCGGCTGGCTCCGCGGGAGAAGGCATCGGCGAAAGCGATGTGCGCGTCAATTTTGGTGGCGTGACCTTCTTCTCAGGCGACCATCTGTATGCCGATAACACCGGCATCATTCTCTCCGAAGATCCGCTGGACATTGAGTAATCCGGTCGATGAATAGCAAAACGGGCGCCTGAGGCGCCCGTTCTTTTTTGTCGGAAGCAGGAATTACACTTCTTCCATTTTGCCCAGCAGCGCGTGTAAACGCTCCTGCCAGACGTGCTGTTGTTCTTTCAGGCTGCTGTTTTCACGCACCAGCTCTTCATGGTGGCTTTGCGCCTGCTGAACTTCCTGAGCCAGACCGTTATTTTTCTCTTTCAGCTCTTCGATTTCCATCTGTAACAACGTAATCGTGTCAACCGCCTGCTGAACTTTTGCTTCCAGTTTCTCAAACACTTCAAATGACATTTCGAACTCTCCTGAATGGCAAGGCGTTGATGGATGGCTATCCTCGTCCCGATTCTACGGCGACGCCTTTATGAACGTATGCACAACACGTAGCGTAACTCGATTGTAAGTAGCCCGGATGCCCGTGTCCAGCGGCTTACCGCGCTCTTTGCGTAACATGACGTTTTTCAGCCTATGCTGAAAGCCAGGGTTCACGGCCGATTCGAATTGTTAAAAAACACGTTAACGAAACGCGTAATTCCCCCTTCTTTCCCATGAGGCACCGCTCATTTTTTAGCGCGAAAACGCTCATTTTCTTGACGCACCACGCACATTTTAAGTTCGATATTTCTCGTTTGTGCTCGTTAACGATAAATTAACACCATGCCTACATGGCATAAAGGTGACAAGGATGCTCGACAACAATAATCATCAATTTGCCTTCAGGACCCCACTATGAGTCAGACCGCTACAACAACCTTAAAAGGCCAGTGCATCGCCGAATTCATGGGTACCGCGTTGTTGATCTTCTTCGGTGTGGGATGTGTTGCTGCATTGAAAGTGGCCGGTGCCACGTTCGGGCAGTGGGAAATCAGCATCATCTGGGGCTTAGGGGTGGCAATGGCCATCTATATGACCGCAGGGGTTTCCGGCGCACATCTTAACCCGGCAGTAACGATCGCACTCTGGCTGTTCGCTTGTTTTGACGGACGCAAAGTCGTGCCGTTTATTATTTCACAGTTCCTTGGCGCATTCTGCGCCGCCGCGTTGGTTTATGGCTTATATTACAATCTGTTCCTCGACTACGAACAAACGCACCATATGGTGCGCGGCAGCGTAGAAAGCCTGGATTTGGCGGGCATCTTCTCCACCTATCCGAACCCACACATTAACTTCGTCCAGGCATTCGCCGTAGAAATGGTGATCACTGCCATTCTGATGGGCGTCATTCTGGCGCTGACCGACGATGGCAACGGCGTGCCGCGTGGCCCACTGGCTCCGCTGCTGATTGGCCTGCTGATTGCGGTGATCGGCGCGTCCATGGGACCACTGACCGGGTTTGCGATGAACCCAGCGCGTGACCTTGGGCCGAAGACCTTTGCGTGGCTGGCTGGCTGGGGCGACGTCGCCTTCACCGGCGGGAAAGATATTCCTTACTTCCTGGTGCCGCTGTTTGCGCCTATTCTCGGCGCTTCCCTCGGCGCATTCGGCTACCGTAAATTGATTGGTCGCCACCTGCCATGCGACGTCTGCGTTGTCGAAGAAGACAAGCCGGACAGCAAGGTGACCTCTCAGCAAAAAGCACTGTAATACTGACTTCAGGACTTGATTATGACTACAGAAAAAAAGTACATCGTCGCTCTCGACCAGGGAACAACCAGCTCGCGTGCCGTCGTCCTGGATCATGACGCCAACATCATTAGCGTTGCACAGCGTGAGTTTGAGCAAATCTATCCTAAGCCAGGCTGGGTAGAGCATGACCCGATGGAAATCTGGGCCACCCAAAGCTCCACGCTGGTAGAAGTGCTGGCGAAAGCCGACATCAACTCCGACGAAATCGCGGCCATCGGCATCACCAACCAGCGTGAAACCACAGTAGTTTGGGAGCGTGAAACCGGTAAGCCAATTTACAACGCTATCGTCTGGCAGTGCCGCCGTACCGCTGATATCTGTGAAGAGTTGAAGCGCAACGGCATGGAAGAATACGTGCGTCACAACACCGGCCTCGTGGTGGATCCGTACTTCTCCGGCACTAAAGTTAAATGGATCCTCGACCACGTCGAAGGCTCCCGCGAGCGTGCTCGCCGTGGTGAACTGCTGTTCGGTACCGTGGATACCTGGCTCATCTGGAAGATGACTCAGGGGCGTGTACACGTCACCGACTACACCAACGCTTCTCGTACCATGCTGTTTAACATCCACGAGCTGGACTGGGATGACCGCATGCTGGAAGCGCTGGATATTCCTCGCGCTATGCTGCCGGAAGTGCGCAAGTCTTCCGAAGTCTATGGCCAGACCAACATCGGCGGTAAGGGCGGCACGCGTATTCCTATTGCCGGGATCGCGGGTGACCAGCAGGCCGCGCTGTTTGGCCAGCTGTGCGTGAAAGAAGGGATGGCGAAGAACACCTACGGAACCGGCTGCTTTATGCTGATGAACACCGGTGAGAAAGCCGTGGCCTCCACCAATGGTCTGCTGACGACTATCGCCTGCGGCCCGAAAGGTGAAGTGAACTACGCGCTGGAAGGCGCCGTATTCATGGCGGGGGCATCCATTCAGTGGCTGCGTGACGAAATGAAGCTGATTGGCGATGCGTTCGACTCCGAGTACTTCGCCAACAAGGTGAAGGATACCAACGGCGTCTACGTTGTGCCTGCGTTCACCGGCCTCGGCGCACCTTACTGGGACCCGTATGCACGTGGGGCTATTTTCGGCCTGACCCGCGGCGTGAACTCTAACCACATCATTCGCGCCACCCTGGAATCAATCGCCTACCAGACCCGTGACGTGCTGGAAGCAATGCAGGCAGACTCCGGTATTCGTCTGCACGCGCTGCGCGTGGACGGCGGTGCGGTAGCCAATAACTTCCTGATGCAGTTCCAGTCCGACATTCTGGGTACCCGTGTTGAGCGTCCTGAAGTTCGCGAAGTCACTGCGTTGGGTGCGGCTTACCTGGCCGGTCTGGCCGTGGGCTTCTGGCAGAACCTCGATGAGCTGCAGGAGAAATCCGTCATCGAGAAAGAGTTCCGCCCTGGTATCGAAACCACCGAGCGTAATTACCGCTACGCCGGCTGGCAGAAGGCGGTTAAACGCGCCCTTGCCTGGGAAGATCACGAAGAGAAGTAATCCCTACAAGGCCCCTGAAAAGGGGCCTTTCAGTCTCTGCCTTTCCCGCCCCTTTCCTCGCCTGTGCTAAACTCCCCGGCAATTCTGTTTGCTAAATGAGTCTGCTATGAAACGAGAACTTGCCATCGAATTTTCCCGCGTGACCGAAGCCGCCGCCCTTGCTGGCTACAAATGGCTTGGCCGCGGCGATAAAAATGTCGCCGACGGCGCAGCGGTAAACGCCATGCGTATCGTCCTTAACCAGATCAATATCGACGGTGAGATCGTCATTGGCGAAGGCGAAATTGACGAAGCGCCGATGCTCTACATTGGTGAAAAAGTCGGGACAGGGAAAGGCGACGCGGTAGATATTGCCGTTGACCCCATCGAAGGTACGCGCATGACGGCGATGGGCCAGGCCAACGCTCTGGCTGTGCTCGCGGTGGGAGATAAAGGCACGTTCCTCAATGCGCCCGATATGTATATGGAAAAACTGATTGTTGGGCCTGGAGCCAAAGGCGTCATCGACCTTAATCTCAGCCTCGAGGACAATCTTCACCGCATCGCCGCTGCGCTGGAAAAACCGCTTAGCGAATTGACCGTAACCATTCTGGCCAAGCCACGTCACGACGAAACGATCAAAGAGATGCAAAAGCTTGGCGTGCGCGTGTTCGCTATTCCCGATGGCGACGTAGCGGCTTCTATTTTGACCTGCATGCCGGACAGCGAAGTGGATGTCCTCTACGGCATCGGCGGTGCGCCGGAAGGTGTGGTTTCAGCGGCAGTAATCCGCGCGCTGGACGGCGACATGCAGGGCCGCCTGCTGGCTCGCCACCACGTAAAAGGCGACAGCGAAGAGAATCGCCGCATCGGCGAACAGGAACTGGCGCGCTGCAAAGCAATGGGCATTGAGGCTGAACGCGTGCTGAAGCTCGATGAAATGGCGCGTAACGACAACGTTATTTTCTCCGCTACCGGCATCACCAAAGGCGATCTGCTGGAAGGGATCACCCGTAAAGGCAATATGGCCACCACGGAGACGCTGCTGATTCGCGGTAAATCCCGTACGATCCGCCGCATTCAGTCTATTCATTATCTCGATCGTAAAGATACCGAGGTACAGAAGCATATTCTGTAACGTTTCTCGTTTGTTGGTTCGAGCTTTCCGGCTCGTTTGGGCTGGAAATGCTGCCACATTCTGGTGAAGATAGGTAAAAAGCAACGACGGGAGTTCAACATGGCGGAGTGGGTTACAGGTAAAGTTACCAGAATTCAAAACTGGACGGATTCTCTCTTCAGCCTGACGGTTCATGCGCCAGTGCATGCGTTTACCGCCGGGCAATTTACCAAGCTTGGGCTGGAAATTGACGGCGAACGCGTACAGCGCGCCTACTCCTACGTGAATGCCCCCAGTAATCCCGATCTCGAGTTCTATCTGGTCACCGTTCCCGAAGGGAAACTCAGCCCACGTCTGCATGCGCTCAAGCCTGGCGATGAAGTGCAGCTGGTAAGCGAAGCCGCCGGGTTCTTTGTGCTGGAAGAAATTCCTGAGTGCAAAACACTCTGGATGCTGGCGACCGGCACCGCGCTGGGGCCTTATCTTTCAATCCTGCAGGAAGGCAAAGACCTTGAACGTTTTGAGAATATCGTGCTGCTCCATGCGGTCCGCTATGCCAATGATTTAAGCTATCTGCCGCTGATGCTTGAACTACAAGAACGCTACCAGGGCAAACTGCGTATTCAAACCGTGGTCAGCCGCGAAACGGTCACAGGTTCGCTCACCGGGCGTGTTCCGGCGCTGATAGAAAGCGGTGAGCTGGAGGCCGCCGTTGGTTTACCGATGGATATTGAAACCAGCCATGTGATGCTATGCGGTAACCCACAAATGGTGCGTGACACGCAACAGCTCTTGAAAGATACCCGGCAGATGGCCAAACATCTGCGCCGCAGGCCTGGCCACATGACCGCCGAGCATTACTGGTAAATCAGCGGAATTTAACTTCGCTGGTCTCTTTCCCGAAACGGTTTTCACCCTGGGTGCCAACAAAAGCGCCCAGGTCCATCAGCACCATGACGAAAATCAGCGTCGGGATAAAACGCCCCAATCCCCACTGCCACAAGGTGCCAAAGGTTTCCCAGTTTCCCGCCACCAGCAGCCAGGCAGGAATAAAGAGCAACGCCCACCAGCCTTTTTTATCCCTGTCATGCAGGCGCTTCACAATCACCGCCGCAGTTGGAATCAGCGAGCCGGTGAGGAAGAAGCCCGCCGTGGAATACGGCATGATTTCGGCCCCGGCCAGGGTAAACAGAATAATCAGCCCGACTATCCACGCGCCGATCCAAATCCAAAAATCGCGGCGTCCAATACGCCCTTTAAAAGAGAACAACCATTGCTGTATGGTCATGGGTAAGGTCCTTATTATTTTATCGCGGCGTAGTGTACCCTGGTCACCGCCCGTTTTGACAAGCCAACGGATTGCCGATTTAATCGGGATGATGAACCCATCAGGAGAAGTGTGTCGATGAAATACCTGCTGCCTGCCCTCGTGCTGCTGGCGCTGCCTTTGGCGGTGAGCCGGGCAGATCCTGCGTCAGACGCAGTTTCTCAGCTTCCGGCGGCGCCTTATCTGCTGCCTGGCGCACCCACTTTCGATCTGACCATTACCCAGTTTCGTGGCAAATTTGATATTGATAATCCGTCGCTGCCGCTGAACGAATTTCGCTCCGTGGAGAAGAGCCGCGACAAAGCCAATCTGACTCGCGCCGCTACCAAGATCAACGAAAACCTTTATGCTTCTGTGGCACTGGAACTCGGCACCCTAAAAATTAAGTCGATGCAGATAACCTGGCTACCCATTCAGGGGCCGGAGCAAAAAGCCGCCCGTGGCAAAGCGCTGGAATACATGGCCGCGATCATCCGCAGCTTCACGCCAACGCTTTCCAAAGCGCAAAGCCAGCAGAAGCTGACCAAACTGCTCAGCGACGGCAAAAATAAACGCTATTTCGCGCAGAACGACGGTGCTATTCGCTATGTCGTGGCAGATAACGGTGAAAAGGGGCTAACTTTCGCCGTTGAACCGATTAAGCTAACGCTATCTGAGACGCTAAACAGCGGCGAATAAATGACAAAAAGCAAAGCCTTTCGCCCGCCGACTCTCTATACTGTTTCACAGACCAAGCTGCCCGACGGGCAGTGATTCTTTTTATTGCTTACCGCGTGGAGAATTAAAATGCGACATCCTTTAGTGATGGGTAACTGGAAACTGAACGGCAGCAAACACATGGTTAACGAGCTTGTTGCTAACCTGCGTAAAGAGCTGTCTGGCGTGGAAGGCTGCGGCGTGGCTATCGCCCCACCAACCATGTACCTGGACCTGGCGAAACACGCTGCTTCCGGTAGCCACATCATTCTTGGCGCGCAGAACGTAGACGTTAACCTGTCCGGCGCGTTTACCGGTGAAGTTTCTGCAGAGATGCTGAAAGATATCGGGGCTAAATACATCATCATCGGTCACTCTGAGCGTCGTACCTATCACGCTGAGTCTGATGAGTTCATCGCTAAGAAATTCGCCGTGCTGAAAGCAGCAGGCCTGGTGCCAGTTCTGTGCATCGGTGAAAGCGAAGCTGAAAACGAAGCGGGTAAAACCGAAGAAGTTTGTGCACGCCAGATCGACGCCGTGCTGAAAACTCAGGGCGCAGCAGCATTCGAAGGTGCGGTAATCGCTTACGAACCAATCTGGGCTATCGGTACCGGTAAATCTGCAACCCCAGCTCAGGCACAGGCGGTACACAAATTTATCCGTGACCACATTGCTAAAGCTGACGCGAAAGTGGCTGAGCAAGTGATCATCCAGTACGGCGGTTCCGTTAACGATAAAAACGCAGCAGAGCTGTTTGCTCAGCCGGACATCGACGGCGCGCTGGTTGGCGGTGCATCCCTGAAAGCTGACGCTTTCGCGGTGATCGTTAAAGCAGCAGCTGAAGCGAAAAAAGCGTAATTACGCGAATAATATTGATGAACGGCTCCGCAAGCGGAGCCGTTTTTTTTAGAGTTTATGCAGCAACAGGAACCAGCCATAATCTAGCGGCAGCAAAATCAAAAATGTCACCACGGCCAGCGCCAGGCATAGCTTCATCCCTTCCCTTGCCGGGACTTTTCCCAGCCCCATCGCCACCACAATCGGCGACGCCATATACGGCAGGAGTGGCGTTGAGTACCCCAGTACCTGAATCATAATCACCGACAACAGTGGGAAACCGGTCGCCTGCGAGAAGCTTTCGGCAAAAGTGGTATAGAGTGCGGGAACGCCGTTCGCAGTGACGATGAAGTTGAGCAGGCTGGTGATACCGGTTAGCGCGGCAAAACTGGTGAACGGCCTGCTGGCATCCAGTGGCATAATCGCCATTAGCTTTTCGCCCACAAGCGCCCCAAGGCCGATATGCGTCACGGTCGTGGCCAGCGCCAAAATGCCCGCCACGTAGAAGCAGGTGCGCACATTCACACCGCTGGCAAACTCCTCGCCAGAGATAAACCCCACGCGCGGCAACAGCGTCATACAGGCGGCAATCAGTCCTATCCATGCAGGACCAACACCGTGCCAACTTTCCGTCACCCACAGCCCGAGCACAACGACCAGCAGCCACGCCAGCCGTTTTTCTTCAGGGCTCATCGGTCCTGGACTCTCAATTTGCTTTGGCGGCAACGGTTTACCAGGAAATAGCCAGGCAATCAGACCTATCAGCACTACTCCTTTCAGAATGCCAAGCACCGGAGTGTGCAGCAGTAAATAAGGCAGATAGTTAAGATGAAGGCCATAAGACCCTTCCGCCGCCCCGCTCATCACCAGATTCGGCACATTTGCGGGTAAGATCGTAGCCGATAGCTGGAAAGTACCAAACCCCACGGCCAGCGCCAGACCGTACCAGGCGCGGGTACCGTCGCCGATGGACGCTCTTTTCGCCATCGCCGCAACAATTGGCATCAGTAGGGCAATGCGTCCCATATTTGAAGGCATAACAAATGCCAGCGCATAGCTGAGTAGCACGACGCTGCCGACCATATGTAGCCAGGAGTCACTCAGCCGTGCGGACAGCGCCCGCGCAACTCGATCGGCCAGACCCGTTTTGCGAATCGCAATCCCCAGCACAAAACCGCTGAACACCAGCCAGAAAGCCGACGAGGCAAAACCACTAAAAATCACCTCGGCCGGGGCTATCTTCGCCACCATCGCTGCGGCGAAAAATAACAAAGCGGTCAGGTATTCGGGGAGTGCCGAAGTGGCCCAAAGGACAATGGTAATAAGGATAATAATGCCGGGCAGGACAAGCGGATCTGACAACCAGAGCGACATACCTGTCTCCTAGTGGTAATGAATCTCACCGAAATAGTCAGAGAGAACGTAATAGCGGCAATATTCAAAGGGCCGGGCTTCCCCGGCCATAAAAGTCTGGCGGGCTACCGAAAGTAGCGGTTTATTCTGTTCGATTTGCAGTTTTTCGCAGAGATCGGCCCCCGGCAAAATCGCATCTACTTTTTCGATCGCAGAGTCGCTTTTCACCTTCAACAGGCTGTAAAGCGAAGCATTTTCCAGCGCCTCTGCCGTCAACGTTAAGCCAGGAAAGAAAGAGAGATCGAGGTAGATTTTCTCATGGTTGAACGGGCGGTTATTCAGGCTGCGAATGCGTGAAATATAGAGATAGTGGTGGTGGGCGGGCAAACTGAGCCCATCCTCCTGGGCATCACGTGCGCGGCGCGGGGAGATATCAAGAATACGGTTTTCAACCGCTACGCTGGCATCGCGCAGATCGGTCGTAATTCCACGGAAGGTGTGCCCGTAACTCACTCCTTCCGGCACGGCGCTGACCACCGATCCGCTACCGCGTTGAGAAGTGATAATCCCGGCGCCAATCAATTCACTCCAGGCCTGCTTAACCACAATCAGTGAAACATTATAGGTCTGAGCCAATGCTTTTTGCGTGGGAAGCTGGCTCCCCAGCGGCAGAGCACCGCTTTGGATTTGCTGGCAGATGATGTAAAACAACTGTTTGTATAGCGGAGTAAAACTCGTCTTATCTACCTGCAAGCTGCTTACCTCAAAGTCTGCCAGACGGGGACGGCATGACCGCCCCACAGCGCACAACGTTAGCCTGTAATCTGCCTGGCGAGTTCTGCCAAATCGAAATGATTCATGCGATCAACGGTAGTCAAATAATCGACAGGGAAAGCATCAGCACCATGGAAAGCGCCGGAAAGTGCCCCAACCATGGTGGCGACGGTATCGGTATCATTGCCGATGTTAACGCCGGAAATAATAGCATCAACGGCAGAATTCGGACAACAAGCGAACAGGCCAAATGCGGCAGGCACCGCCTCGCTCACATGCAGCCCGGAACCAATAATATCCGCCAGTTCAACAATCGCCGTTTCCCAGCTCAGGTGACGCTTACCGATGGACACGGCAAGCTCTATACGCCTCGCCACAGAAGGCCCTGCCACCATCATAGCGCCTTGCTCCTGTGCCAGCGCATAGCCACGGTCTGCACCATAAATACCGGCAGCAATAATACTTTCTGCGCTAGTGGTGTTTTGCAGTGCTTCGCTGGTCGCGGCCGCCATCGCCGCCGCACCGGACATCGCCAGAACGTTATTATGGGTAAAGCGCGTGATGTCCAGCGCGGACTGGATAGCAGCTTCTATATTGCCCGGGTGCAGCACCGCAGCTGGCCAAATTTTCATCGCCGCGCCGTTGGTCGCTTCCGCATTGCCCTTGTTCACTATCTGCACGGATTGCTTTTCGCCCTCCAGCTCCCCCTGAAGTGATGCGCGGTTATCGTTGAAAATGGCTTTCATCGCAGCACGGGTTGTTGGGCCGGTAAAGTTGGCGTAAAACGGGTAATCCAGCCAGCGTTGGAATGCTTCGCGCATTGCCCCATCGCTCACTTTACGCTGATGATTTAGCAGGGCATCAATGATGTATTTTGCCTGTATAAAGTCGTCGGTACACATCCCTGCTTCGTTGCAACGGCCAAAGGTATCGGCCGGCGGCTTTTCAAAACCGGTTACCCAGCCACCAAAATAATCGCGAATCTGCTGTTGAGTTCGCACCTCGGTTGCCGCGCCCATGGCATCAGCGGCAGCAGCGCCAATCAGGCACCCAAGAATTTTATTGTGTTCAACGTTCATACATCACTCCTGAAGGGTTGAGGTTATTTTTATCGGATGGCTGGCTTTAAAAGCCGCAAACTGTTCCGGGTAAGGCAATGCCGTCATTGCCCCTTTTGCCGTGACCGCCATGGCGCCACAGACGTTGGCGTTTTCAATGGCTTCCACAAGCTGGCGGTGATCCCAGCTTCCCGACCGGGAAAGCGTGTAAAGCAGCGCGCCCACAAAGGCATCTCCTGCCCCAGTGGTATCTACCACCGTGATTTTCGGCGCAGGAAAGCTAAACTCTCCCTCCGGCGAGATCAGCAGGGCTCCCTGCTCGCCGAGGGAGATAATGGTCGTCGCGCAGCCCATGTCATGAATAAGGTGGCGGGCATCCTGCCAATGCTCTACCTCACCCAGCCAGCAAAGCTCTTCCGCTGAGACTTTGCAGATAGACGCCAGACCAATGGCTTCGGCCAACAGTGGCCTGATTTCGCCTGCATCTCGCCACATATTGAGGCGCAGGTTGACGTCAAACATCACATGCCCCCCGGCTGCTTTTATCCGTCTGGCACCTGTCAGGCAGGCTTCCCGGGCCGGACTCTCAGTCAGCCCTATTGAGCTGAAGTAAAACCACTGTTCGGCCGAAAACGTGGGAAGATCCTGAGGAGAAACAAAGGCATCAGCCCCAGGGTGAACCAGATAAGTAAAGCTACGTTCTCCCTCAGGCGTGAGGTTCACAATCAGTACCGCACTGGTCTGCCGTGGATCGAGGCGCAATGCAGTGACATCAACGCCATCATCGCGGAGCGTATGCTGCAGAAAATGCCCGGCATCATCATCACCAAGGCAGCCAATAAATCCGCAGTTCCCTCCCAGTCGCGCAACGCAAACCGCGACATTTGCCGAGGCGCCACCCGGGCATTTCAGGTAGGTATTAACCTGCTCAGGCACCAGATCCACCGAAGCATCACCAATGACCCAAACCTTGTTGCGTTGATGCATAAAGCCCTCCTCAGGCCTCGCGGTGAGCCAGATCGGCCTGAATATCACGGTAGTAATGGTTATTGATCAGGTACTTTTTCATTAATAACCCGACGGCCAGGTGGAACAGCGCCGGGATCATCGTCATCATCAGGGCGATACCGGCCAGCGACCGCGCACTCTGCTGAACGTCGGCCTGATAACCAAAGTGGCTAAGCAAGAACCCAAGTACTCCGCCCGCAATGCCCATCCCAAATTTCTGGAAGAACAGGATGCCGCCGAAGGCCAGGCCTGATACCCGCAGCCCCGTCTTCTTCTCGCCATAATCCACCGCTTCAGCAATCGAGGACCAAAACACCGGCATTTGCATGTCACAGAAGAAGTTAATCAGGAAGTAGAAGATGAATGCCAGGACCAGGCTTTGCTGGCCAACGCAGAAATACATCGCAAAGCTCAGGGCAAAAGTGATCAGCTGGGTGTAGCGGAACATTTTTATTTTGTCCCAATACTTGGTCACCCAGGTGGTGGCGACCATAGCCAGAATAGAAGCGACCACGCCGGTCGTCAGGAAGGGAGATATCAGGGCATCACCACCGCCAAGATAATACTTTGCATAATAAGCCGCGACAGAACCGCGAATCACGTAGCCACACATCAGCAGCATGATCACGCCCCCCAGAATCAACCACTGGTCGTTACGCAGTAAATTAGCAAACTGCTGTTTTATGCTCAGCGACGGTAATTCCGGTTCGCTACGCTCTCGGGTGGTAAAAAAGCAAAAAACAAAGAGAAGGGTGCCCATCGCCCCCATCAGTCCCATAGAAAGCTGGTAGCCATGCGCTTTGCTGCCCTGCCCCAGCCAAACCGCCAGCATAGGCACAACGATAGTGACTAAAAACGCAGCAATTTTTGTCATGACGAAACGGTAGCCATTGGCACTCAGTCGTTCGACAGGATCGTGACTGATCACGCCAATCAGCGAAATATAGGGAATGGTGATCGCGGTATAGACCACGGTCATCAGGATATAGGTGAAATAGGCCCATGCCAGTTTTGCTGTATAAGCCACGTCCGGCGTAATAAACATGAGGTACACGGCAAAGCCGAATGGAACCGCAAACCAAATCAGCCACGGGCGATAGCGCCCCCAGCGGGTGGATATCTTATCGGTTAGCATGCCCATTGCCGGATCGATAAAAGCATCGATCATGCGGACAACAATCAATAAAATGCCAACATCTGCAGCCTTAAGGCCATAGATATCGGTATAGAAATAGGCCAACAGGAGCTGCATGGCCACAATCACTACGTTAATCGCCATATCCCCGGCGCCAAACCCCACTTTTTCCACGATTGACAGTTTCATATCGGTATTCCTTTGGCACCTTCAGGCGCAAGAATGTCGAACAGGAGAAGAGATAACTGCGTGAAATAAATAATTTTTAACGGTATCTGTAGCCGAACAGCACGGGGATAGCGTCAGGGAGGAGAGTACGCCAATGATAAAAGATATAAAGGTATGCTTTTATGTCTTTTGATGGATTTCACATTATTTCAATATGAGATACGCGGACAAGGCATGAGAGTGTGATTTTGATCAAAAAAAAGCCACCTGGAATTTAAGATGGCGCGTAATATGAAAAAAATACAATAAAAAAACCCGGCAGCCTTAATCTACCGGGTTCTCTTAATTTACGCGCCCGCGGGTCTCTAGCCGGCAAGCATGGGGAGATTAACGCTTGCTGATTTGGTCGAAGCTTCCACCGTTAGAGAAGTGATCCTGCTGCGCTTTGGTCCAGCCGCCAAACTCTTCATCTATCGTGTAGAGCTTAAGTTTCGGGAACACTTTTTCGTATTTCTTCGCGACTTCCGGATCGCGCGGACGGTAGTAATTCTTCGCCGCAATCTCCTGACCTTCAGGCGAGTAAAGATACTTCAGGTAGGCTTCGGCCACGGCCTGAGTCCCTTTCTTCTCAACAACCTTGTCCACCACCGACACGGTTGGCTCCGCAAGGATAGATTCACTCGGCGTCACAATCTCGAATTTGTCTTTACCCAGCTCGTTGGTGGCCAGCAGAGCCTCGTTTTCCCACGCGATCAGCACATCGCCAATCCCGCGTTCCACAAAAGTGTTAGTCGAACCACGGGCACCAGAGTCCAGCACCTCTACGTTTTTGAATAAGGCTTTAACGAAGTCCTGCGCTTTCGCCTGATCGTTATTGTTGTGGTGCAGCGCATAGCCCCATGCAGCTAAATAGTTCCAACGCGCGCCGCCGGAACTTTTTGGGTTTGGCGTGATGACAGAAACACCCGGTTTGATCAGGTCGTTCCAGTCATGAATTTGTTTAGGGTTGCCTTTGCGCACCAGGAATACGATGGTGGATGTATAAGGCGCAGAGTTGTCCGGCAGGCGCTTGATCCAGTTTTTATCAATGCGGCCGCGCTCGGCGATGGCATCAACGTCATAGGCCAGCGCCAGGGTTACGACGTCGGCTTCAATACCATTGATGACCGACGTTGCCTGTTTTCCGGATCCGCCATGTGACTGGCGCACGGTGACAGTATCACCGGTTTGCTGCTTCCAGTGAGCGCTGAACGCTTTGTTGTATTCTTCATACAGTTCACGAGTCGGATCGTAAGACACGTTGAGTAACTGAATATCCTTCGCCAGTACGCCACCAGAAGCCAAAAGTAATGTTAAACCCACGCCCCACTTGTTCATCGCCCGCTCTCTTTATGAAGTTTGATGCGACCAGCCTGCCAGAAACTATTTCAAGGATTAAAGAATAAAAAAAGATTGGCTATAACTTTTGGCGATATAACAGGCAATAAAAAACCGGGCTATGCCCGGTTTTCACTGACAGCAACCTGGCTTAGTACAGCTTTTTAGCGCAATCCAGCCAGTCACCTTTGAACGGACGCTTCATGTTTTCAATCGCGTCGATGATGTCATGGTGAACTAATTTTTCGTTCTGAATGCCGACGCAGCGACCGCCGAAGCCCTGCAGCAGCAGTTCGATAGAGTAGGAACCCATGCGGGATGCCAGGATACGGTCATACGCTACCGGAGACCCCCCGCGCTGGATGTGACCCAGAACGGTAGCACGGGTTTCGCGTTTGGTTTCGGTTTCGATGTATTTAGCCAGTTCATCAACATCGCAAATGTGCTCGGTAATAGCCACAATGGCGTGTTTCTTACCTTTCGCAATCCCAGCTTTGATTTCTGCCACCAGATCTTCACGGCTGAATTCAACTTCCGGCAGCACCACAAACTCACAGCCGCCGGCGATAGCCGCAGCCAGAGTCAGGTCGCCGCAGTAACGCCCCATCACTTCAACGATGGAGATACGCTGATGTGAAGAGGAGGTATCGCGCAGGCGGTCAATCGCTTCAACCACGGTTTCCAGCGCAGTGAAGTAACCGATGGTGTAATCGGTACCTTTGATATCATTATCGATAGTGCCTGGCAGGCCGATGCAAGGGAAACCCATTTCGGTCAGGCGCATCGCCCCCATGTAAGAACCGTCACCGCCAATAACCACCAGCGCATCAATGCCGCGTTTTTTCAGGTTTTCGATAGCCACGGCGCGAATGTTTTCATCGCGGAACTCAGGGAAGCGAGCGGAGCCGAGGAATGTACCGCCACGGTTGATCATGTCGGACACGCTGTAGCGGTCCAGTTGCACCATGCGATCTTCGTACAGACCCAGGTAGCCATCATAGACACCCATGACTTCCAAACCTTCTGACAGCGCTGCACGCACCACACCGCGGATAGCCGCGTTCATGCCCGGCGCATCACCGCCACTCGTCAACACACCAATTTTTTTGATCATGACTACCTCTGAACTTTGAAAGCAAAATTAATCCTGTTGCCGGAAAACGCTGCGGGCAATCCGAAGCTTCGACGCTGCCCAAATAGTATAACAACGGCTCCCAGCTGAATTGATTCAGGTCAGGCCAAATGGCGGTACATTATGCAAAAACTGCCAGCCAGCGCCAACTTTCCAACGTAAAACTAAAGCTCGAAATGCCCCTGCCGTCCCGTCGGAACAACAGAGCAAGGATCCTGGTGGATAATCACATCCGATCCTGGGAAACGCTGCAGAATCGCCTGCTCCACCTGTTCAGCCACAACATGCGCCTGAACCAGCGGTAAATTATCTTCCATCTCAATATGAAGCTGTATAAAGCGGGTCGGCCCTGACTGCCGCGTTCGGAGATCGTGGGCCCCTCTGACACCGGGCCACGCGTTCACGATATCAATAATAGCCTGACGTTCCTCGTCTGGTAACGCACGATCAAGCAGCGATTGCACGGCTTCATAACCCATTTGCAGCGCGCTATACAAAATGTACACGCCAATACCCAAAGCAAACAACGAATCAGCACGATGCCAACCATACCAGGAAAGGGCCAGCGCAATAAGAATTGCGCCATTCATCATAACATCAGACTGATAATGAAGCATATCGGCCCGGACGGCCTGGCTTTGTGTTTTTCGTACCACCCAGCGCTGGAACGTCACCAAAACTAAGGTGCTTATCAGCGCCACAATCGTCACTGCCACGCCAATGCCAGGATCTTTCATCGGTGAAGGGTCAGCCAGATGCTGAATACCGGTTAAAAACAGGAACAGGGCCGAGCCTGAGATGAACATGCTTTGTGCGAGAGCGGCCAGCGATTCCGCTTTGCCGTGACCGAATGTATGTTCTTCGTCTGCGGGCTGGAGTGAATAACGCACCACAAGCAAGTTCGTCAATGAAGCTGCGATATCGACAAGGGAGTCCACCAGCGCCGCCAGAATACTGACCGAGCCGGTATACCACCAGGCGAAAATTTTTATTAACAGTAGCAACGACGCCATGACGGTCGCCGCGATTGCAGCCCGGCTAACCAGCTGCCCATATTGTTGATTCATCGGGGCTCCCGCAGGTGAATGCGGGTAGTATAGCGGATCAGGCCTGAGCGTCAGGCAAAAAAAACCCGCCTGGTGAGGCGGGGAAGACAGGGATGGTGTCTATGGCAAGGAAAACAGGGTTTGTTACTGGTTACTACGGGTACTGCTACTACTCATGGCCTGCAGCGAAACACCCTGCTGCAGTTCCGACAGTTCACGGAGATTGTCCATGCGCTGCTGGTGTTTCTCATTTAAAGCGGCTTGCTGTTCCGGACTGAGTAAGTGGTACATTTGGTTGCGTACTTTTGCCATTTCGACCTGGCGGGCAACCTGTTCTTGTGCCATTTTTTCAGCCTGAGCTTTCACTGCCACTTCATCAAATTTATCGGCGGTGATCAGACGATGCATGATCTCCATTTCGCTAACATTAACGGGTGGGCTATCATGCCTTGCCCGGTGCATAAGATCTCGCATCTGTTGGCGCTGTTGCTCAGTCAAACTTATGCCGTCAAACATGTGGTTCTGAGCGTTGTTTCGTTTTGCCAGATTATCGCTTTGTGGCCAGTTAACGCCGGTCGGCAAATCATCGGCCGAGCTGGCTAAAGAGATAAGCGCCAGTGTTGAGGCCATGACGACAGCGGTAACATTGCGCATCACTTGCTCCCGAAATCTGTGTGTGCTGCGATTCAACGAGAGCCAGTCTACGATTCCCGCTGCAAACTAGCGTCAGGGGGTGTAAAACAACGTAAAGTCATGGATTAGCGCGCCTTGATGACGTAATTTCTGCCTCGGAGGTAATTTCACAATGAATAAAATCCTGTTAGTTGATGATGACCGAGAGCTGACTTCCCTGCTAAAGGAATTGCTCGACATGGAAGGTTTTGACGTGATTGTTGCTCACGATGGTGAGCAAGCGTTGACGCTTCTGGACGACAGCATCGACCTGTTATTGCTTGACGTAATGATGCCCAAGAAAAACGGTATTGATACGTTGAAAGAACTTCGCCAGACACACCAGACACCCGTCATTATGCTTACCGCTCGCGGTAGCGAACTTGACCGTGTACTCGGCCTTGAGCTGGGTGCCGATGACTACTTACCAAAACCCTTTAACGATCGTGAGCTGGTCGCCCGTATTCGCGCCATCCTGCGTCGTTCACACTGGAGCGAGCAGCAACAAAACAGCGACAGCAGTTCACCGACGGTAGAAGTCGATGGGCTGAGCCTCAATCCAGGCCGCCAGGAAGCGAGTTTCGACGGACAAGCGCTGGACTTAACCGGCACAGAGTTTACGCTGCTGTATCTCCTCGCTCAGCATCTGGGCCAGGTGGTTTCTCGTGAACATCTGAGCCAGGAAGTATTGGGTAAACGCTTAACACCGTTCGACCGCGCCATAGACATGCATATTTCCAACTTGCGTCGTAAATTGCCGGATCGCAAAGACGGTCATCCGTGGTTTAAAACCTTACGTGGTCGCGGCTATCTGATGGTTTCCGCTTCATGATAAGTAGTCTTACCGCGCGCATTTTTGCCATCTTCTGGCTGACACTGGCTCTGGTACTGATGTTAGTTTTGATGCTGCCGAAGCTGGATTCACGCCAGATGACCGAGCTGATGGAAAATGAGCAACGTCAGGGCTACATGATTGAGCAACACGTCGAAGCTGAACTGGCAACCGATCCACCGAATGATTTGATGTGGTGGCGGCGTCTGTTCCGTGCCATCGACAAATGGGCACCTCCAGGCCAGCGTTTGCTGCTGGTCACCAGCGAAGGGCGCGTCATTGGCGCCCAACGCAACGAAATGCAGATCATCCGTAACTTTATCGGCCAGTCCGATAACGCCGATCATCCCCAGAAAAAGAAATATGGGCGAGTTGAGCTGGTTGGCCCATTTTCGGTGCGAGATGGTGAAGATAACTACCAACTTTACCTGATTCGCCCGGCCAGCAGCTCTCAATCTGACTTTATCAACCTGCTGTTCGACCGGCCTTTACTGCTGCTAATTGTCACCATGCTGGTAAGTTCTCCGCTATTACTTTGGCTGGCCTGGAGCCTTGCGAAACCTGCCCGCAAGCTCAAGAATGCAGCAGATGAAGTCGCCCAGGGCAACCTACGTCAGCATCCAGAACTCGAGGCTGGGCCACAGGAATTTCAGGCCGCGGGCGCGAGCTTCAACCAAATGGTGACTGCGTTGGAGCGAATGATGACGGCGCAGCAGAGGTTGCTCTCGGATATCTCCCATGAACTCCGCACGCCGCTGACCCGCCTGCAGCTTGGAACCGCGCTACTGCGTCGCCGCAGCGGTGAGAGCAAAGAGTTGGGGCGCATAGAAACAGAAGCCCAGCGTCTGGACGGCATGATTAATGACCTGCTGGTGATGTCGCGCAATCAGCAAAAAAATGCGCTGGTCAGCGAAACAATGAAAGCGAACCAAATCTGGTCAGAAATGCTGGATAACGCTGCGTTTGAAGCCGAGCAAATGGGTAAGTCGTTGGAAGTCACCTACCCGCCGGGTCCGTGGTTGATGTACGGTAACCCAAATGCCCTGGAAAGTGCGCTGGAGAATATTGTTCGCAATGCTCTGCGTTACTCGCACACCAAGATAGCTGTGAATTTCTCCGTCGATAATCAGGGCATTACCGTCACCGTTGACGATGACGGCCCAGGCGTCAGTCCGGAAGACAGAGAGCAGATTTTCCGTCCGTTTTATCGTACGGATGAAGCGCGCGATCGCGAATCAGGGGGGACAGGTCTCGGTCTGGCTATCGTGGAAACCGCCGTGCAGCAGCATCGTGGCTGGGTAAAAGCTGACGACAGCCCGCTAGGCGGCCTGCGCCTGACGCTCTGGCTGCCGCTTTATCACCGCTGACAAACAGGATAAACATTCGCAATAACAGGCTCTACGGAGCCTGTTTTCATTTCTGCTCAGGCGCTATTTTGCTATTCTGCGCCCCTAGTTGATGGGGGTTGTATGTTAAATATCGTTTTGTTTGAGCCAGAAATCCCGCCCAATACCGGGAACATTATCCGCCTGTGCGCCAACACTGGTTTCCGCCTGCACATCATCGAGCCAATGGGCTTTCCCTGGGATGATAAACGCCTACGTCGCGCGGGGCTGGATTATCACGAATTTACGACAGTGCTGCGCCATCGCGACTATAACGCCTTTCTGGAAGCCGAAAACCCTCAGCGCCTGTTTGCATTAACAACCAAAGGAACACCCGCCCACAGTGCTGTGAGCTATCAGGCTGGGGATTATTTGATGTTTGGCCCGGAAACTCGCGGGCTACCCGCTGAGATATTGAACGCCATGCCGCCAGAACAAAAGATTCGCATTCCCATGATGCCGGACAGCCGCAGCATGAACCTCTCTAACTCGGTGTCCGTGGTGGTCTATGAGGCCTGGCGCCAGCTAGGGTATCAAGGCGCTGTTCTCAGAAGCTAAATGCCGTCGCCGTATTCAAAGCCTGCGCCGTTGAAGTGCTGATCCATATCTATCGCTGGCTTGTCACTTCCCGGCGTACCCACGATTCGCGCCGGCACGCCAGCTGCCGTTGTATGCGGTGGAACAGGCTGTAGCACGACGGAGCCTGCGCCAATTTTTGCGCCGGTTCCGACCTCAATATTGCCGAGGATCTTGGCACCCGCACCAATCATTACGCCTTCACGGATTTTCGGATGGCGATCGCCACTGGTTTTACCGGTACCGCCCAGGGTGACTGATTGCAGAATAGACACATCGTTTTCGACGACCGCAGTCTCACCAATGACAATCCCGGTGGCATGGTCAAGCATAATCCCGCACCCAATTTTTGCCGCTGGGTGAATATCAACCTGGAAAGAGACGGAGACCTGGTTCTGCAAGAAGATAGCCAGCGCCTGTCGCCCCTGCAGCCAAAGCCAATGGCCAATGCGATACGCCTGCAGCGCATGGAAGCCTTTAAGATAAAGCAGCGGCGTTGAATACTTGTCTACCGCAGGGTCACGCGTACGCACCGCCTGGATGTCGCAAGCGGCAGAGGCAATCATCTGCGGATCGGCAGCGTAGGCCTCTTCAACCACTTCGCGAATGGCAATGGCCGGCATAATCGGCGAAGCCAGTTTATTGGCTAACATGTAGCTGAGCGCGTTTCCAAGATTATCGTGCTTGAGGAGCGTCGCATGATAAAAACTGGCCAACATGGGTTCACAATCCGCAAGCGCTCGCGCTTCGGCTTTAATATTGCTCCACACCAAATCCAGTTCTTCAGACGACATTGCTCTCTCCAGACAGAAAAACAACGCCCGACACCAGGGTCGGGACGTTTCAGTTATTGCGGTGTATTAGGCGATCCTTCATTTGCCGCTTCGTTCATCCTTACGAGTACGACCAAGCAACGTTAATGCTGCCTCGCGCGCATTTTTTCCGCAATACAATACCTGATAAATTTCCTCGGTTATTGGCATTTCGACGCCTACCCGAGCCGCCAGCTCGCGAACTTCTTTGGTATTGCGATAGCCTTCAACCACCTGGCCAATCTTTTGTTGTGCTCCATCTACATCCATTCCCTGACCGAGCATCATGCCAAAGCGACGGTTGCGGGACTGGTTGTCAGTACAGGTCAGCACCAGATCGCCCAAACCGGCCATGCCCATAAAGGTTTCCGGCGAAGCACCGAGCGCGCTGCCAAGGCGAGTCATCTCCGCGAGACCACGGGTGATAAGCGCGGTACGCGCATTGGCGCCAAACCCGATGCCGTCCGACATCCCTGCGCCAATAGCGATAACGTTTTTAACCGCACCTCCAAGCTGAACGCCGATGAAATCAGGATTGCTGTAGACACGGAAGCTTTTACCGCAGTGCAGAAGATGTTGGAGGTCATCCGCAAACTGGTCATCGGTTGCCGCAAGCGCAATCGCCGTCGGTAAACCTGCTGCCAGCTCTTTCGCGAATGTTGGGCCAGAAATGACGGCCAGGGGAACATCATCCCCCAGCGCCTCACGGGCAACATCCTGCAGTAGGCGACCCGTTTCAGCTTCCAGCCCTTTTGTCGCCCACACAATACGTGCATCCGGGCGCATCAGTGGCTTGATTTGGCGCAACACTTGCCCAAACACATGGCTCGGTACAACCACCAGAATATTACGGCTGGCGGCCAACGCTACGGCTAAATCACTCTCAAGATGTAAAGTGTCGGGAAAAGGGACATCGGGCAGGAAAGCCGCATTGCAGCGATCGGCCTGCAGCGTGGCAATATGTTTGGCATCATGGCCCCATAACACAACGTGGTGGCCATTTCTCGCAAGGGTGATTGCGAGAGCGGTGCCGTAAGAGCCGGCACCGATAACAGTCATTGAAGCATTAAGGCTGTTCATCAGGCATCCTGATGGTTTTCAGCACCTTCGCCAGCTTGCTGCTGCAGATAGTTCATGAACAACGCATCGAAGTTAACCGGTGCAAGGTTCAGCTGCGGGAAAGTGCCGCGAGAAACCAGGCTAGTGATACATTCACGCGCATATGGGAACAGAATGTTCGGGCAGTATGCGCCCAGGCAATGCGCCAGCTGCGTGCCTTCGATACCGTCAACGGAGAAGATACCCGCCTGCTGAACTTCACACAGGAAAGCGGTGTCTTCACCCAGCGTAGCGGTCACGGTTACGCGCAGCACAACTTCATAAACATTTTCAGCCAGTTGGCTGGATGCAGTATCCAGATCCAGTTTTACTTCCGGCTGCCAGTCTTTCTGGAAAACGTGCGGTGCGTTAGGTGCTTCGAAAGAGACATCCTTGGTGTAAACACGCTGAATCTGGAAACCCATTTCTGTATTGTTTTGTTCTGACATTTTTAACCCTTAAATTTAAACGTCCTTACTCTGCGATACACGGCAGACAAACCGCACTAGCTCAGCAGGGGATCGAGTCCACCACGCGCATCCAGTGCGTACAAGTCATCGCAACCGCCAATGTGCTGTGCGTCAATAAAAATCTGCGGTACCGTGGTGCGACCACTGCGTTTGATCATCTCTTCCCGCTTAGCGGCATCACCATCAATAGGTAATTCCTGAAACGCCACGCCTTTTTCGTTCAGCAGGGCTTTTGCACGGTGGCAAAAAGGACAAGTCGCTTTGGTATAGATCTCAATATTCGCCATGGTTTACCTCAGTTTTCCAGATTATTTACCGCGAACCAGCGGCAGGTTTTCCGCGCTCCAGCCGGCAATACCTTCTTTTAGCAGCGCAACCTGCTCAAAACCAGCCTTGTGCAACAAAGCCGCTGATTCTTGTGAAGAAACACCGTTAGCGCATACCACAATAATGGGCTTCGCTTTATGTTTTTCAAGTTCACCCAAGTTGCCATTTTTGATTTCAGTTGGCAGCACGTTCAGTGAATTTGCAATGTGGCCTTTACGGAAGTCGTCACGCTGGCGCACATCAACCACCACCGCATCTTCTTTGTTAATTAAGCGAGTGGCTTCACCACGAGTGATCACTTTAACTTTAGAAGCCAGGCCTTTAAAGGTCATGAAAAGTACCGCGGCCAGCAGGCCAACCCACGCCAGACTAAGTATGGGGTGGCGACCAACGAATTGCATAATTTCTTGCATGGGGGGTAATAACTCCCGACTAAGTAATGATGAGAAAACCAGGTGGGGAGTATACCTTCGCGTTGTGGCAATTACAGCCAGTCTGAATAATGTTATGTGGATTCTGCGGGCTGTTACGGAAAAAAAGAACCAGACTGATGAAATCCGATCGCCATCCAACCTCTTTCTTTGATCTTCTGCGGCTATTCGCCTGGATCGGCTGTAGTAAAATTACGCAAATTTTGTCTTAGACTCAGAGGTTGTTGCAATGTCGGTTACTAAAAAACCTATGGTCCTGGTCATTCTCGATGGCTATGGCCACCGGGAAGAGCAGCAGGATAACGCGATTCTTAATGCTAAAACGCCGGTGATGGATAGCCTGTGGGCCCAGCGCCCGCATACCCTGATCAACGCATCAGGCCTGGAAGTCGGCCTGCCAGACGGGCAAATGGGTAACTCCGAAGTGGGCCACGTCAACCTCGGTGCCGGCCGCATCGTCTACCAGGATCTGACTCGCCTGGACGTTGAAATTAAAGAACGTGCTTTCTTTGCTAATCCGGTCCTGACCGGTGCTGTAGACAAAGCCGTTGCCGCCGGTAAAGCGGTACATATCATGGGTCTGGTTTCTCCCGGTGGCGTTCACAGCCATGAAGACCATATTCTGGCGATGATCGAGCTGGCGGCCGAGCGAGGCGCTGAGGCTATTTATCTGCATGCTTTCCTTGATGGCCGTGACACGCCGCCACGCAGCGCAGAGTCTTCCCTGAAGAAATTTGCCGACAAGTTCGCTGAGCTGGGCAAAGGCCGCGTTGCCACCCTGATTGGCCGTTACTACGCTATGGACCGCGACAACCGCTGGGATCGCGTTGAGCTGGCTTACGACCTGATGACTCAGGCCAAAGGTGAATTCCAGGCAGACAATGCTGTTGCTGGACTGGAAGCCGCTTACGCTCGTGACGAAAACGATGAATTCGTTAAGCCAACCGTGATTCGCGCCGCAGGTGAAGCCGAATCTGCTATGAACGACGGCGATGCATTAATCTTCATGAACTTCCGTGCTGACCGTGCCCGCCAGATCACTCGCGCCTTTGTTAACGGCGATTTCGACGGCTTCAGCCGCAAAAAAGTAGTGCAGTTTGGCGACTTCGTGATGCTGACTGAATATGCCGCAGACATTAAAACGGCCTGCGCTTACCCACCAGCGTCACTGACCAATACTTTCGGTGAGTGGATGGCGAAACACAATAAAACTCAGTTACGCATCTCCGAAACCGAGAAATACGCTCACGTGACCTTCTTCTACAACGGCGGCGTTGAAGAGCCGTTCGCGGGTGAAGATCGCGTCCTGGTGAATTCTCCGAAAGTGGCAACCTACGATTTGCAGCCTGAAATGAGCTCTGCTGAACTGACCGATAAGCTGCTGAGTGCCATCAACAGCGGCAAGTACGACACCATCATCTGCAACTACCCGAACGGTGACATGGTTGGCCACACCGGCGTCTATGATGCTGCGATTTCCGCCGTTGAAGCCCTCGACAACTGTGTCGCTCAGGTGGTTAAAGCCGTTGAGGCCGTTGGCGGTCAGCTGTTGATCACTGCAGACCACGGTAACGCAGAGCAAATGCGTGACCCGGCTACCGGCCAGGCCCATACCGCGCACACCAGCCTGCCAGTCCCGCTGATCTACGTAGGTGAAAAAAACCTGAAAGCTGTCGCTGGCGGCAAGCTTTCGGACATCGCGCCAACCATGTTGAGCCTGATGGGAATGGAAATCCCGCACGAGATGACTGGCAAGCCGCTGTTCATCGTGGAATAATCCCTCCCCATGAGGGGAAAGGCGATTTTTTCAAAGACATGGGCTGTGAAGCCCGTTATCTACGCCAGCGTGTTTAGCGCTGGCGTCTTGTTATGGCCTTTTTCCAGCCACGCTGACGACAAGCAGCAGCTGCAATCCATTCAACAGGATATCGCTGCCAAAGAGCGTGCGGTGCGTCAGCAGCAGCAGCAACGCTCCGTTTTACTCGCTCAGCTCAAAGCTCAGGAAGAAGCGATTTCCGCGGCCAGCCGTAAGCTGCGCGAAACCCAGAACACCCTCGCCGATTTAAACAATCAAATCGCGACGCTGAACAACTCCCTCGCCAAACTGCAAAAACAGCAGGCAACCCAGGAACGTAACCTGGCTGCCCAGCTAGATGCGGCGTTTCGTCAGGGCCAGCATACTGGTATTCAGTTGATTCTTAGCGGCGAAGAAAGCCAGCGTGGCCAGCGCCTGCAGGCCTATTTCGGTTATCTTAATGCTGCGCGTCAGCAGACTATAGAAGAGTTAAAACAGACCAAAGCAGAAGCCGCACAGCAGAAAACCGAGCTGGAAAGTAAGCAAAGCGAGCAGCAAACCTTGCTGTATGACCAGCAGGCGCAACAGGCCAAACTGGAGAGCGCCCGCAACGAACGCAAAAAGACGCTGGCAGGCCTGGAATCCTCCATTCAGCAGGATCAGCAGAAGCTGAGTGAGATGCGCCAGAACCAGACGCGCTTACAAAATCAGATAGCCCGTGCAGAAGCAGCGGCAAAAGCTCGAGCCGAGCGTGAGGCACGCGAAGCAGAGCAGGTTCGCAATAAACAGCAGGAAGCCTCCAACAAAGGCACAACCTACAAGCCAACCGAAAGCGAACGTTCATTAGTGTCGAGAACAGGTGGCTTGGGTGCGCCACGTGGGCAGGCATACTGGCCGGTTCGCGGTTCGTTACTGCATCGCTATGGCGAACAGCTGCAAGGTGAACTACGTTGGAAAGGTATCGTTATTGCGGCGTCAGAAGGCACAGAAGTTAAAGCCATTGCCGACGGACGCGTGATCCTTGCCGACTGGCTTCAGGGCTATGGTCTTGTTGTCGTCATTGAACACGGTAAAGGCGATATGAGTCTCTACGGCTACAACCAGAGCGCGTTGGTCAGCGTCGGCACCCAGGTACGTGCCGGGCAACCTATTGCACTGGTCGGTAGCAGTGGCGGCCAGGGCCGTCCGTCACTCTATTTCGAAATTCGTCGCCAGGGCCAGGCCGTGAATCCACAACCGTGGTTGGGAAGATAAGTTTTGCCTCAGTTCCGCACCGTTTTTTTCGCCGCCGCCAGCGGGCTAATGCTGGCAACCTCCGCGTGGGCCGGTAAGCTCTCAATCGTCATCGACGACTTCGGCTATCGTCCTCAACAGGAAAACCAGGTGCTGGCCCTGCCGACTAACGTCTCTGTCGCCGTGCTACCTAACGCACCACACGCTCGCGAAATGGCCACTAAAGCCCATAATGCCGGGCACGAAGTTCTGATCCATCTGCCGATGGCACCACTTAGCAAACAACCGCTAGAGAAAGATACGCTCCGCCCGGACATGAGCAGCAGCGAAATCGAGAGAATTATCCGCGACGCGGTGAACAAAGTCCCTTATGCAGTTGGGATGAATAACCATATGGGCAGCGCGATGACCTCCAGCCTGTTCGGTATGCAAAAAGTGATGCTGTCGCTGGAGCAGTACAATCTCTATTTCCTGGACAGCATGACCATCGGTAACAGCCAGGCCACGCGCGCCGCGGCTGGCACTCGTGTCAAAGTGATTAAGCGGAAAGTGTTTCTCGACGATACTCAGAACGAAGCGGATATCCGCTTTCAGTTCAATCGCGCTATCCAGCTTGCTCGCAAAACCGGGTCAGCAATCGCCATCGGTCACCCCCACCCTGCAACGGTTCGTGTCCTCCAGCAGATGGTGTACAACCTGCCACCGGATATCACGCTGGTGCGGCCGAGCAGCCTGCTTAATGAGCCACAGGTAGATACCTCAACGCCGAATAATACTCAGCCGGGCAAACAGCCACCGCCGCGTAACCCGTTCCGTGGCGTGAAGGTGTGTAAACCGAAACAGCCTCTTGAGCCGGTGTACGCCACCACCTACTTTAAAGTCATCAGTGAAAGTATTGCCGAGAGCGCGCTGATGAAATATCTCCAACATCAGTGGCAGGGTTGGGCCAAACAGGCCTGATTGAAAAAACCAGAGGGCGCGATGCCCTCTGGTTCAATGATTAATCCCAGCTCAGGATAACTTTGCCGGACTGCCCGGAGCGCATCGCGTCAAAGCCTTTCTGGAACTCATCAATAGAGAAGCGGTGGGTGATAATCGGGGACAGATCCAGGCCAGACTGAATCAGGGCGGCCATCTTGTACCAGGTTTCAAACATCTCGCGGCCATAGATACCTTTAATAAACAGCCCCTTAAAGATAACTTTGGTCCAGTCGATAGACATACCTGACGGCGGGATCCCCAGCATCGCAATACGGCCACCGTGATTCATGGTGTCAAGCATGGTGCGGAATGCCAGTGGTGCGCCGGACATCTCCAGACCAACGTCAAACCCTTCGGTCATCCCCAGCTCGCTCATCACGTCCTGCAGGCTTTCTTTGCTGACGTTGACCGCACGGGTGATTCCCATTTCACGCGCCAGCTCGAGGCGATATTCGTTAACGTCGGTAATCACTACGTTACGCGCACCGACATGCTTTGCTACTGCCGCCGCCATGATCCCGATAGGGCCCGCGCCGGAGACCAGCACATCTTCGCCCACCAGGTCGAACGAAAGTGCCGTGTGCACTGCGTTGCCGAACGGGTCGAAGATGGAAGCCAGGTCGTCTGAGATATTGTCCGGGATCTTGAACGCATTAAACGCCGGGATAACCAAATACTCAGCAAAACAGCCAGGGCGGTTCACACCCACGCCGGTAGTGTTACGGCACAGGTGGGTACGCCCGCCGCGGCAGTTACGACAGTGTCCACAGGTGATGTGCCCTTCGCCGGAAACGCGATCGCCAATCTTGAAGCCTTTCACTTCCTGGCCTATGCCGACCACTTCACCCACGTATTCGTGGCCCACAACCATAGGAACAGGAATGGTTTTTTGCGACCATTCGTCCCAGTTGTAAATATGGACGTCGGTCCCGCAAATCGCCGTTTTACGAATTTTGATCAGCAGATCGTTATGACCCATTTCCGGCTTGGGAGCATCCGTCATCCAGATGCCTTCTTCCGCCTTCAGTTTTGCTAATGCTTTCATGACCGCTCCCTTAAGCGATAACGCCTAATTGCTTACCGATGCGAGTAAACGCATCTACCGCACGTTCAATTTGCTCAGGAGTATGCGCCGCCGACATTTGGGTGCGAATACGTGCCTGACCTTTTGGCACCACCGGGTAGAAGAAACCGGTGACATAAATACCTTCTTTTTGCAGCTCGCGCGCAAAGTTTTGCGCCACAACCGCTTCACCAAGCATCACTGGAATAATCGCGTGATCTGCACCTGCAAGCGTAAATCCGGCAGCGCTCATTTTTTCACGGAACAGACGAGCGTTTGACCACAGGCGCTCACGCAGCTCTTCGCCTGACTCCAGCATTTCCAGTACCTTGATAGAGGCGGAAACAATGGCTGGCGCGAGTGAATTTGAGAAAAGGTAAGGACGGGAACGCTGGCGAAGCCATTCGATAACTTCTTTGCGACCTGCGGTATAGCCACCAGAAGCACCGCCCAGCGCTTTACCCAGCGTGCCGGTAATAATATCAACCCGGTCCATGACATCGCAGTACTCGTGCGTACCGCGCCCATTGGCACCAACAAAGCCCACGGCGTGGGAGTCATCGACCATAACCAGCGCATTGTACTTATCCGCCAGATCACAAACGCCCTGCAGGTTGGCAATCACGCCGTCCATTGAAAACACGCCATCGGTAGCAATCATCACATGGCGAGCACCGGCTGCACGAGCCTCTTTCAGGCGAGCTTCCAGTTCCTGCATATCGTTGTTGGCATAGCGATAACGCTGTGCTTTACACAGGCGCACACCGTCGATAATTGAGGCATGGTTCAGTGCGTCAGAAATAATGGCATCTTCCGGCCCGAGCAGCGTCTCAAACAGGCCGCCATTGGCGTCGAAGCAGGAGGAGTAAAGAATCGCATCGTCCGTTCCCAGGAAATCGGCCAGCTTGCTTTCCAACTGTTTATGGCTGTCCTGAGTACCGCAAATAAAGCGGACCGAAGCCATACCAAAACCGTGTTTATCCATCCCCTGTTTAGCCGCTTCAATCAACTGCGGATGGTTAGCAAGACCCAGATAGTTGTTGGCGCAGAAGTTAATAACGTGGCTACCGTCCGCGACGGTGATGTCCGCCTGCTGGGCGGAGGTGATAATACGTTCTTCTTTAAAAAGCCCTTCTGCTCGAGCGGTTTCGAGTTGGGAAGTCAGCTGTTGGTAAAAATCTTCGCGCATCGCGATTCTCCAGGCATGGCAAATTTTGGCACATCTTACCCAAACCTATATCACCAGGCGAGATGACGCTTCAGGGATTCTTAATTTTGCAGGATAAATCACGCAAGAATGCGAGGCCGACAGGGGCTTTAAGCGGTATGAAAGCTGTGTAGGGACTATCATTAACACATTGAATGATAATGAAAATATTGTAACCATTAAAATCCTGACAGGTCAGATAGATTCCCGTATATCTGACCTGTTGAAATCATCTTCAGATGATTTATTCCCTCAGCAGGGGCTACTTCCTCGAGAGAAAAATTCTAAGCGCCTGCAGTCTGGCGCCTAAAGCGGAGTGCCTGAAGCAACGGAACAGGTCGAACCATTTTCCTTTCCCAAGATAATTCAGGGTGAATAATTCAGGGCGTTTGTAATAACAGAGAACAAATATACCCTGGTCATCATCCACGATATTATTTTTGAGCGTAATTCTCTGGCTTTCCGTTACCAGAGAATAAAACTCTTGCCATTTACTCTGAGAACCGACAATAGCACCACCGATAATATAAACATGGTTACCAATCATAAAGTCAAATGCCTGTTTCAACGACGTAACATTTAGCCCTTTCTTGATGGTAAAAAGATGCATGGTATTTTTATTAAATGGAAAATCCCAAACTTTTAAACCACGAATTACTTTAGACTCCCGGCAATAGCCAAAATCAACCCATGCAACCAGTGGTGTTTTTATTAACCCATCATTAATGGCTTTGTTAACAAAGTAGGATTTTAAATTACAGACTAGCACGTAGTCTGGCGACCAATATTCAGGGTTTTTTAACTGATGAGTCTCTAATTGATTGGTAAAACTCTCGTCCTGCTGAACTCTCTCAATAAGACGCCGAATATGTTTAAATTTGTTTTTTATATCAATGGCAATAACCGTAGTAGGCTTTCCCTGTCGAATGGCTTCAACTCTTTCCTTGAGATCGGGTGAAGTGAAGACCACCATATCATTTTCTAAAGCAGCCAATCGCTCGAAGTAATTAAAATAAACATCTACAGAGCGGGCAAGATTATCACGGAACCCTTTATTAGCAGTCCACTCCCCTCTACCGAGGTCAAAATAAGCCGTTACAATTGTGGTAGATGATTTCATCGCTAATAAAAACCATTAATATAAATAAATATTATATCACAATCATTTACCCTCTGTACACAGTACACTTTGCGTTCAGATCGGCCTTAACGAATACAATAATTCCCCGGAAAACATTAAAATAAAAATAATATGAAATTAAATAACAGGTAAACCCAGGAAAAGTCAATCGGGCTTAAACCACCTAGACGACAAACCTGGCGCATTGTGTAAATGGCTGAAGCGATGCAAATGTAATGGTATGATTATGCACATTCATGTCTGAGATTGTCTCTGACTCCATAATTTTAAGGCTACAGTTATGATCATCGTTACTGGCGGCGCCGGCATGATCGGCAGCAACATTGTTAAGTCACTGAACGAACAAGGCTATCGCGATATCCTGGTGGTAGATAACCTGAAGGATGGGACTAAATTCGTTAACCTGGTTGATCTGGACATCACCGACTACATGGATAAGGAAGACTTCCTGATCCAAATTATGGCCGGGGAAGAGTTCGGTGATATCGACGCCATCTTCCATGAAGGGGCTTGCTCGTCCACGACCGAGTGGGACGGCAAGTACATGATGGACAACAACTATCAGTACTCTAAAGAAATCCTGCACTACTGCCTGGAGCGCGAAATTCCGTTCCTGTATGCCTCTTCTGCCGCCACCTACGGCGGGCGCAATGCAGATTTCATCGAATCCCGCAAATATGAACAGCCGCTAAACGTGTACGGTTACTCAAAATTCCTGTTTGATGAATATGTTCGCCAGATCCTGCCAGAAGCAAACTCTCAGGTGACCGGCTTCCGCTACTTTAACGTCTACGGGCCGCGCGAAGGCCACAAAGGCAGCATGGCGAGCGTGGCATTCCATCTCAATACTCAGTTGAATAACGGTGAGAACCCAAAACTGTTTGAAGGCAGCGACGGCTTCAAGCGTGACTTCATCTATGTGGGTGATGTTGCCGCCGTTAACCTCTGGTTCTGGCAAAATGGCGTTTCCGGTATTTTCAACTGCGGTACCGGTCGTGCGGAATCCTTCCAGGCCGTGGCAGACGCAGCGCTGGCGTATCACAACAAAGGCAGCATCGAGTACATTCCTTTCCCGGAAAAGCTAAAAGGTCGCTATCAGGCTTATACTGAAGCTGACTTAACCAATCTGCGCGCTGCGGGTTACGACAAGCCGTTCAAAACCGTTGCCCAAGGGGTTGCGGAATACATGAAATGGTTAAATCGCGACGCATAAGCTGCACAGGAAAAGCATGAAAATTCTGGTGATTGGCCCGTCATGGGTGGGCGACATGATGATGTCGCAAAGTCTTTATCGCACGCTCAAGGCGCGTTATCCCCAGGCGATCATTGACGTGATGGCACCCGCGTGGTGCCGTCCGCTATTATCGCGTATGCAGGAAGTGAACGAAGCCATCGCCATGCCTTTGGGTCACGGTGCGTTGCAAATCGCAGAGCGTCGTCGCCTTGGACGCAGCCTGCGGGACAAACGCTATGACCATGCGTACGTTCTGCCAAACTCGTTCAAGTCCGCGCTGGTGCCTTTTTTTGCCAACATACCTCACCGTACGGGTTGGTTGGGCGAGATGCGTTACGGCCTGCTGAATGACAGCCGTAAGCTGGACAAACAAGCCTGGCCATTGATGGTAGAGCGCTACGTCGCCCTGGGTTATGAAAAAGGCATAATGCAGTCGGCTAAAGACCTCCCGCAGCCGCTCCTGTGGCCTCAACTACATGTTAGTGAAGGTGAAAAAACACAGACTTGCGCTGCTTTTAATCTTGATCCACAGCGTCCGATGATTGGTTTCTGCCCTGGAGCAGAGTTCGGCCCTGCAAAGCGTTGGCCGCACTATCATTACGCCGCGCTCGCAGCAAAACTCATCGATGCTGGCTATCAGGTTGTGCTCTTCGGTTCTGCCAAGGATAAGGACGCAGGTAAAGAGATTCTTGCTGCTCTCACCACTGAACAGCAGGCATGGTGCCGTAACCTTGCCGGGGATACCCAGCTTGAACAGGCCGTGATATTGCTTGCCGCTTGCGAGGGTGTGGTCACCAATGATTCCGGCCTGATGCATGTCGCAGCTGCGCTCAACCGTCCTCTGGTCGCACTTTATGGCCCCAGCAGCCCGGATTTCACCCCACCACTTTCCCACAAAGCGAGAGTTATTCGCTTGATCAGCGGCTACCATAAAGTGCGTAAAGGCGATGCCGCTGAGGGCTATCATCAAAGCCTGATCGATATCACACCAGAAAGCGTGCTGGTTACATTGACTGAACTGCTAACCAGCAGCAAGGAAGACTAATGCGCGTCCTTCTCGTTAAAACGTCTTCGATGGGCGATGTTCTTCACTCTCTTCCTGCGCTTACGGACGCGATGCTGGCAATGCCGGGAATTTCGTTCGATTGGGTGGTAGAAGAAGGTTTCGCACAGATACCAGGCTGGCACCCCGCCGTGGATAAAGTGATTCCCGTCGCGATCCGTCGTTGGCGTAAAAGCTGGTTCTCCGCTGAAACCCGCGCGGAACGAAAAGCTTTTTATTATCAGCTTGAAGCAAGAAAGTACGACTGCGTCATTGATGCTCAGGGTCTGGTAAAAAGCGCAGCGTTGGTGACTCGAAAAGCACATGGCATCAAGCATGGCATGGACTGGAACAGTGCCCGTGAACCTCTGGCAAGCCTGTTTTATAACAAACGCCATAATGTGGCCAGGCAGCAGCACGCCGTTGAACGTACTCGTGAACTTTTTGCCAAAAGTTTGGGCTACGCAAAACCGCAATCTCAGGGTGATTATGCGATTTCAGAGCATTTTCTTACTAATCCGAAAGAAAGTGCGGAAAAGTATGCGGTATTTTTACACGCAACAACTCGAGATGATAAACACTGGCCAGAAGAAAATTGGCGGGAGCTGATTGAGTTATTGAAGGCAACCGGACTGCGGATAAAACTCCCTTGGGGGGCGCCGCACGAAGAAGAAAGAGCCAAACGACTGGCGGAAGGATTTAGCTTTGTGGATGTTCTGCCAAAATTAACGCTTGAAGAGGTCGCCAAAGTTCTGGCTAATGCCGAATTTGTGGTTTCTGTTGATACAGGATTAAGCCATCTTACTGCAGCATTAGATCGACCGAATGTAACGCTTTACGGACCTACAGATCCGGGCCTTATTGGTGGGTATGGGAAAAATCAGGTTGCGTGTTGCGCACCGGGTAACAAACTTGATGATTTAACGGCCCCTACAGTATTTAATCAGCTTACGGCGATCCTGTAAGTACTCGAATTTCGATATCGGAGAAGAGATGGCCCTTACATTATTTTTTTCTAATGAGAAAAAAAACTGGACCTTATACTGGAATAGAACGCTTGTATTCTTATTTATTGCCACTTATTTTTTAGGTAATATCACTCGTTATAAACATCTGATCGTTATCCTGATGGCCATAACAACGATCATATACCTATGTAAGCAACCGAAGCACATCCTGTCTGTTTTCAAAACATCACTCTTCTACAGCATAGCTTTTTTGACTGTCGCCGTATTGCTTTCGCTGTTTCAGACACCTGATTTCAAAGCAAGCCTGAAAGAAATCAGTCGATCGGTTCTGGAAAACACGCTCTTATGCACAATAGTTATTCCTGTCCTGCTGAGGAATGAAAGCAAAGAATTTATTTCTAAACTTATCTTCTTTTCATTTATTACGGCACTGAGCCTGCGTTGCTTAACAGAACTCGTGATTTATTATCAGGATTATAAGCAAGGCGTGATGCCATTTATCGATTACCGGCACCGTGGTATATCAGATGCCATGGTATTTCTTCTTCCTGCACTTTTGAGCATGTGGTTAATAAAATCAACCAAATACAGAGTTGCATTTATTATCCTCAGCATTGCCTATTTATTCCTTATTTTAGGCACACTTTCCCGCGGTGCATGGCTTTCGGTACTGATCGTTAGCCTTCTGTGGATTTTGCTTAATAAGCAATGGAAGCTATTGATTACGGGTGCTATTATCGCAACCGTTGCGCTTGCATTGATATTTACGCACAAACAAGCCTCCACCACCCTTATATTTAAACTTCAACAGACCGACAGCTCCTATCGCTACACCAACGGTACTCAAGGTAGCGCTTGGGATCTTATTATGGAAAATCCTGTTATTGGCTATGGCTTTGGAAATATAGCCTATAAAGACGTCTACAATAAGCGTGTGGTTGATTATCCAGACTGGACTTTCCGTGAATCTATCGGGCCTCACAATCTGGCACTATTTGTCTGGTTTGGCACCGGTTTGCTCGGATTAGTTGCCCTGTTGACGACTTATGCAGCGATAGTTAAAGAGTGTATCGCTAACGCTTTTAACAGAAGTCAGTCATCTCCAATAAATGCCCACATGATAATATTGTTATCATTTATCGGCTACTTCATCGTTCGAGGGAATGTTGAACAAATACAGCTAGACCTGCTAGGCATATTGGTAGGGTTACTGATTGCAATGCATAAAAAGTGAATGACAATAAAAAAGGCTACATCAAGTAGCCTTTTTTATTAAAATCACAAAGAACGGGAGAGATTATAGCTAGTGAAACCAATTATTAATCACGTCTTCAAATCTCTGAGTGACTCCGGCCCAACTAAAATGATTATAAACAAAGCGTTGCCCACATTTTGCCCTGCCATTTATATCCGGGCTTTGCAGTGTGCTCATAATATCCTGAGCAATAGAGTCTGCAGTCATGGGCTCTCGCAGATGAAAACCTGTCTCTTTTTCCCTGACGAATTCAACCATGCCGCCACGAGTGCTGACCAATACCGGCTTGCCTGCCCCCATTGCCTCAATAGCCACCATGCAAAATGGTTCCTGAAACTGAGAAGGAATGACAACCAGGTCAGCCAGAGGGTAGTAACGATGCATGTTTTCCGGCGCTATGCTTCCTAACATAATACATCGCCCCTGCAAACGCTCGGCAATATCTCTGACCTCACGCTGATAAGCTCCATTATCCGCTTTGTTCACCTCAAGGTGATCGCCAACCACTACGAGTTTCATATTTTCATGTTCTCTGGCCAGCTTTTCAAACGCCTGCATGAGCAATAAAATCCCCTTATCCGGAACAATACGCCCCGCATAGAAGAGGACTTTATCATTCTCAGAAATGCCCAGATCTGCTTTAGAAACAGGTGTATAAGCAGATTGATAAACATCCAAATCAATGCCATTAGCAACCACTTTAATATCGGCTTTCGGCAAAAGATTCTGATAAAAATCTCTTAAGAAATTGCTCGGCACAATCATTTTTACATCCTGGTCCAACCCTTTGGGTTCGAACGCATTATGCATATGGATGACGATTTTCTGCTGAGGAGCACGTTGTCTGATTTGCCGATAAAGCTTCATGCTGTTATGCACAACGACAATGCTGTCATCCGTAGTATGAAAATCTTTCGCAATATTCAGTATTCGCTGCGAATATGGCAGTGGATCAAGGCGAGTCCATTTCTGGAAGATGCGCTTATAAATGCGGCTGAATCCAATGCGATGGATACTACAGTTATCGTTTACAGGGGTAAAATCTGTATACCCTTCATTTTTAATGCACACCAAGCGATTGGGAATAGACGTTCTCTGTGCGACCTGGTACATCCACGTTTCAACTGCAGCGGCACCGCGCGGAGGAATAGAGAATATAGGTGTGACAGTAAATATAATTTTATCAGCCATATAACTTTCAACCCTGCATCAAATTATATTTAACCGCAGCACAGAGGCCACCAAAAACTTTACCTTGATAAAGCAAATGTTTATATTTCTCTCTATATTCATGCTTTTTCACTGCACTTTGATAAGGTATATTCTGCCAAGGGGAAACATCATAAACGTTACGGAAAAACTGTGCCGACGGATAATTAGCCCAGTCATGCCAGGGTTTTGTCACGCCCGTATAATGTATAAACACCGTGCTTTCCTTAATGAACTCACTGTAATATTTACTGTTTTTATTCTCAAACTCAGATTTTAAAGAGTAAATGGTGTTGTATTCCCGGGGCAGTATTCTTGCGTGATGAAGGAATATAATATTAAGAATATCCTGGTCCGGATACTTTAATTTCCCAACCACACTCTCATCTGAAAGTAAGTTGAAAAATCTTTCCGTTAAGCTTGATTTTAGCCATTGATTTAAATTTATGTACATCACACCGGAATTGAAGTAATTCCCTTCAAATTCTGGATTTTGTAGACGCACAGCACTTTTCTTTTGCATGGTGTCAACATCAATAATCACCGCGCCGTACTCTTCATTAAATTCTAAAGAAGCTAAAGATTGCAATGAGCCTTTACATATAACGTCGGCATCCAGATATAAAAGACTATCAAGACGCTCAGAGAAATAATCAAAAGAAAGCAAGCGATAGTATATTGATACTGGCCAAATATTTGTTTTCGGCAAAGACCTTAGCGGCGCAGAATCAATGTGATAGATTTTTACAACCGTCTTATATTGCTCGGCTAACTGTGTTAAAAGCTCAACATACTCATCATCTAAGTAATCAGCGATAATATGAAAGGTAAAATCAATATCACTCTTTTTGTTATTTTCAAGAATGGAAGCAATCGATATCGCGGCACCTATCTGATAATTTTTATCGATACCCCATGAAATATTGAATGTTTCCCGATCATCACACTTTACAAGGCGCCGATCCAGAACAATGATATCGTTAAATTGCGTGATTTGTTTAAAGTTCAATGTCAATTACCTTTCATCACCATTAGTCGTGTAGCATGGTTACTTTCATAATATTCCATGCCAGCAATACTGTCGCGAGCACAACTATTCTTTAAATTTAGCCACATAATAGTTAACGTAGTTCGACAGCCCCTGCAGATAAAGCTTTTGATTGAACTTATGTTTTGCAGAGTATCGATATTGGTGACTATTAATTGGTTTTAGAAGTTCGACATTACGCCAGGGTGAAGCCTCTTTCGCCGTTAAGAAGCTCTGAGAGACGGGATAAGTGCCCCAGTCATGCCACGGTTTTGTCGGACCGACATAATGAATAAAAACAGTTTCATCATTGACAGGGTTCACTACGTTGTCTTTAAGCTCATAATTAATACTGAAACGAGTATTATATTTCCCTTCAATGAATTTAACTTTCCCTACCAGCAAGACATTCAGCACATCCTGGTCAAGGTGAGTAATTTTTTCTACCCACTGAGGATCCCGCAGCATCTCGATTGCTTTATAAGAAATATTGTTGATATTCCATTCATTGATGTTTATAAGCAAAAAACCCGCATTGAAGTAACCAGACACTAACTCCGGTGTTGAAAGTGTTGAAGCCCGGTTCGACCACCACTCAATGTCCCTTTCCACAACTACAGCAGCAATTTCGTTCTCTGCAAAAATATAATCAACTAACGGCTGAATGCTTCCTTTGCAGGCGATATCCGCATCCAGATAAAGAAGTTTATCAACTTTGTGATAGAGATAATCTGCAATAATAAAACGGAAGTATGTCGCGTAACTCCAGTTTTTTGTACTCGGTAATGATTTTAGCTTCTCACAGTTAATGACATAGATATTAATATGTGTTTTATATTGTTTAGCTAATGCTTCAAATCGAGCCTTATCGGCTTCACTGAATGAATCAGTGAACACATGAAACTCAAAAAATGCAGATGCGTTACTCAACAAGACTGAGGAGATAGCAACACCACAGCCGAAAAGGAAATTCTTATCAATACCAAATGCTATATTGAGAACATTGGCAGCATTCTTTTCCTGGTAGTTAAAATCGAAAACAGAGAGGATGATATCTTCATCACTGAATTGAGACATGTTGATTCTTATCCGACTAAGATGAATAGACGACTGTAACCGGCGATGACGCCCCTTACAGGCTACTACAACGATTTTCTGATCGTTCGTTCTTTGATTTTTTCCGCTTTATCTTCTGTTTTAGCCAGTAATGCATGTTCCGTTTCTAGCACACCTCTAAGTGGCTGATTAGAATACGTCACCATAAAGCGCCAAATATCACGCTGTGTCAGCCCAATATTCATCGATGAAAAATAGAGTCCAATGAGATCTTTATCCCGCCAGCGTCGAGGAACTTTTGTTCGAATCTGCGCACGATGCAGGTCAATCACCGAAATCTTCAGTTCGCTTTCCCGACCAGAAAAGGGGAGATGCAATAAGAAATGACAAATATAACAATCCCGATGATTTACCCCACCACCGTGCATTTTACGCACCATCGTGGCTACACGCTCAATCAGCATCCGCTTGATTTTTACGTCAGGTGGATTCGTCGCCCAATCAGCACAGTAATCTTCGAGACTGATCGTAGGCGTTAAATCTTCAGTAATGATGAACGACGTTTTGTTGATTGGATTTAACCCTTTTTCACCAAAACCAACGCCCTGCATCGTATCGACATCCAGAGTTTTCAGCCGGTGAATTGCCTTCCACTCGCGATCGGCCCCTAAAACCGGCATTCGCAGCGAAATAAGATTTTTTATCACTTCTTTGATAGACGTTCCCTGGTGCCATTTTAAGAAATAGCTTTTTCCTGCGGCCTCGAAACGTAACGTGCGGCGTGTTTCCAGTTCGCGGAAAATTTCCCCCTGAAGTTTTCTGACTTCAGCAAAAACGTCCTTTCCTTTCCAAAGAGAGGTAAAAGGTTCTTTTAACTCAACCACGCGGCTCCCCCACAATGATATCTGCTGCCTTTTCAGCCAGGCTATAAATATCCTGGGTTGAGGCATAATGACGAGCGTGACTCGCCCAGCTCAGGCGCTGCTCTGCATTACCCAGAACGTCAGATAAAGCCACATTAAGCGATGCCTGGCTAAACGGTTCTTTGATAACAACCCCACATTCGGCGTCTGCAATATAATGTGCATAGCCGCAAACTTCCGTCACAAGGATTGGCAATCCAGCAGCTATCGCCTCAAGCAAGACAATACCGGCAGCTTCCTGATAGGCAGGATGAATCAAAACATCAGCAGCCATCATCAGTTCAGAGACGTCATCTCTTCCGGAGAAGAAACTAACCCGGCTCTCTACGCCACGTTTCTGCGCTAATGTCTTAAACCGCCCGGGTTTATCCTGCCCTACAACAAACAAAGTGGTTCGACTACGGATGGCCTCAGGCAAAGCAGCCAACGCTTCAATAGAGCGATCAACGCCTTTACGCGAGAAATCGGAGCCTACCTGCAAAACGAGGTAGTCATTCACACTAATGCCGTTTTTTTCTCTGTAACGCTCCCGGCTACCCTGCGGATGGTTGTCAAATCGACGATCGGGGTAAATACCCGGAGGCAGGATCAGAAAACGCGAAGATTCCGTACCATAGTGTTTTTCAAAATCAGCAATTTGCTTATCAGTCAGCATCAGCAACTTGGTTGATTTTCCTTGCTCGAATGTGGCTTTTTCAAACTGTGAATAATGCCGATATCGGGCGGTCAGGCGATAAAAGAAACCTTTCTCTTGTGCTACTTTTTCGGCGTAACAAACGTCTGCTGCATAATAAACATCGAGACCCGGCATTTTATTAAAACCTACTACGCGGTCTACCGGATGCTGACTCAGATGAGCCTTCACCCATTGATAATATTCAGCATTACGGCCGTGGTTCGTTTTTGACCGCACAGGAACGATGACGATATCAAAGGCATCAGGTTTCTCGCCCTGCCAGGACTGCACATAAACCCGGACGTTATGCCCACGCGATGCAACAGCCCCGGCAATACGCATAAAATCGCGCTGCAGGCCGCCAAAGGGAAAATATTTATACAGACAAAAAGCAACTGTCATCATGCTTCGTCTCTTGGTGATAGCGCCGCAGCGGCAGGAAGCATTTTAGAAATGGCGGCAATAACATCCTCAGCAGGGATCACCGACATATATTTTTTATTGCGGTCGAGTTGAGCACGGGACGGCATAGATTGATAGTTACCTGCCCAGAATTGCGTAATTTGCTCTGTCCATGGACGCCAGTAAACATGGTCCGTTGCACCAAACAGGCTAATGACAGGCGTTTTTACCGCCGCAGCGATATGCCCAGGCGCTGAGTCCACCCCAATAAACAATGCTGCATGATCGATTAAAGCGCCCAACTCCGGGAAGGTTGTTTTGCCGGCAAGCGCCACAACGGGCGTTATTTGGCATCCTTGAGCTATCTCATTAACGCAGGCGAGATCGTCACGACCCGGTCCAGAGGTCAATACAACCGGGAATCCTTCATCCTGCAAGTAATCAATGATCTGAGAAAACTTATCGTTGTCCCAACACTTGAATAGCTGTCGGGCCGTGGGCTGAATGACAACATACTTATCAGCAACGCTTTCAACATCAAGCACTTCACGGATCTTTTGCCAATCGGCCTGAGTGTAGTACAGCGTTGTTTCTGTAAAAAAATCCGTAATTCCTAAAGGAGAGAGCACTGAGAGGCTAGCTTCAACGACATGCTTACCAACGACAGGGGCAAGGTGAGTGAAGCTTTTTTTCCAGAATGAAGACTGCCGGTGAGCGTAATCCTGGGAAATTTTTACTGCCGGCCCAAGGCAGCGAACCATCCATGCCACGCTCCGCTGATCGGTCAGGTTAACAATCAGGTCATAATGATTGCTCCGCAAGCGGCGAATCAAAGAGAGAAAATTACTGATTTTCTTTCCTGTTTTAACGCCTTTGTTGCTTATACCGTAGCGCGCATTTATTTCTGGATTTCCAGAAAGAATGGGAAGGGTATCCTGATACTGCAGGACATCTATTTTTGCTTCAGGATAGTTACGCTTAAGGGTACTGATCACAGGCGTTGTCAGCAACATGTCGCCGTGAAAGCGCATTTTAATCACTAAAATTCTTTTAAATGTCGTATTCACCGTCAGCTCTTAATATCAGCAATACCGAAAAATAAAAAACACGCTACCGCCCCAGGCTCCACAGCTACCTGTTCACTGACAACGTGTTCATTTTTACGTGTAGTGTACCACTTATCGCTCTCATTCCGAAGGATACGCAAGCCAAGACAATTCATTGATAACCATATGAATTAAAATAATTTATTTTCCTTAAATTCAAAGACCATTCACTTTTGACTTTTGCACAACTGCTCAATCCAACAATTGACTGGCAATACATACCTTTGACGTAAGCCATCAACCTGGTTTTCACCCAATTTCCGCAAAAGTAATGGCAAAGCTCAGGTTAAATACATAGAATCCCCAGCACATTCATAATGCCAGCCGTGTCCTATGCTCCAATTGCTTTACACCGTACTGCTTTACCTCATACAGCCACTCATCTGGCTGCGATTATGGGTGCGCGGTCGTAAAGCTCCTGCATACCGCAAACGCATTGGCGAGCGCTACGGCTTCTATAAAAAGCCGCTCAAGCCAGGTGGTATTATGTTGCATTCGGTTTCCGTTGGGGAAACGCTGGCCGCCATACCTCTGGTTCGCGCGCTTCGCCACCGCTATCCAGAATTGCCGATTACCGTCACGACAATGACACCAACCGGCTCAGAAAGGGTCATGTCCGCTTTCGGAGAAGATGTCCAGCACGTCTATCTGCCTTACGATTTGCCGTGTGCGCTAAACCGCTTCCTGAATAAGGTCGATCCAAAGCTGGTGCTTATTATGGAAACCGAACTTTGGCCAAACCTGATAGCCGCGTTGCACAAACGCTTTATCCCATTAGTGATTGCCAATGCCAGGCTTTCCGCACGCTCGGCAAAGGGCTACGCAAAACTTGGTGACTTTGTCAGAACGCTGCTGCAGCGCATTACGCTTATCGCCGCACAGAACGAAGAAGATGGTGAACGCTTCATCTCACTAGGTGCAAAACGGAGCCAATTGACGGTTACCGGTAGCCTTAAGTTTGATATCTCGGTGACACCACAGTTGGCCGCTCGAGCCGTGACGCTGCGCCGGCAGTGGGCGCCGCACCGCCCGGTCTGGATAGCTACCAGCACGCACGAAGGCGAAGAAAGCATCATCGTGCAAGCTCATCAGTCGCTTTTAAAGCAGTTTCCTAACTTATTGCTGATCCTTGTACCACGCCACCCGGAACGCTTCCCGGATGCCATCAATCTGGTCAGAAATGCTGGATTAAGCTACATCACTCGCTCTTCTGGAGAGGTACCGTCTTCCAGTACGCAGGTCGTTATTGGCGATACTATGGGTGAGTTAATGTTACTGTACGGGATTGCCGATCTGGCTTTTGTTGGCGGCTCGTTAGTTGAGCGCGGTGGCCACAATCCCCTCGAACCAGCCGCACACGCTATTCCAGTGTTAATGGGTCCACATACCTTTAACTTCAAAGATATCTGCGCACGCCTGTCGCAGGCAGATGGCCTAATCACCGTGACGGACGAGCAGTCATTAGTAAAAGAGATTGCGTCTTTGCTCACAGATGAGGATTATCGTAACTTCTACGGGCGCCATGCTGTGGAAGTGCTTTACCAGAATCAGGGTGCATTACAGCGCCTGTTACAGCTACTGGAACCTTATCTCCCCCCTAAAACACACTAAGGTCAGATATGCAAAAGCGGGCAATCTATCCGGGGACTTTCGATCCCATCACCAACGGCCATATTGATATCGTTACCCGTGCAGCCAGTATGTTTGACCAGGTGATCCTTGCGATTGCAGCAAGCCCCAGCAAGAATGCCTTGTTCACCCTGGATGAACGCGTTGCGCTGGCGCAGCAGGCACTTGCGCATTTACCCAACGTTCAGGTTCTCGGTTTCAGCGATTTAATGGCAAGCTTTGCACGTAACCAGCGGGCAAATGTGCTAGTGCGTGGGTTGCGTACCGCGGCTGATTTTGAATATGAAATGCAGCTGGCCCACATGAACCGCCATCTCATGCCTGAACTGGAAAGCGTGTTCCTGATGCCATCTAAAGAGTGGTCGTTTGTCTCTTCTTCCCTTGTCAAAGAAGTGGCGCGTCATCACGGAGATGTCGCCCACTTCCTGCCAGAGCATGTCTGTAAAGCGCTTATCGAAAGGCTTAAATAGCTATCGCTGACAGCGGCGACAATAGTAAGTACTACGCTGGGCGTGCTTAGCGGCGGAAATCGGCGTACCGCATACCCTGCAAGGCTCTCCTTCCCGGCCATATACCTGCAGCTCCTGAGCAAAATAGCCTGGTTTGCCATCGGACTGAAGGAAGTCTTTTAAAGTGGTTCCACCTTGTTCTATTGAGCGTTGCAATACAGCTTTGATAGCTGCGACCAGAGTTTCAGACTCTTTTTTTGATAGCGACTGCGCGCTACGGTCGGGATGGATCCCCGCTGCGAACAAGGATTCGCTGGCATAGATATTCCCCACCCCAACAACCAGTTTGTTATCCATTAGCCAGGGCTTGATAGCCGTTTTCTTTTTGGCCGATTTTTCGCGCAGGTATTCTGCACTGAATGTGTCGCTCAAAGGCTCCGGACCAAGGTGAGACAATACATTGCTCCCTTCCAGCTCTTTGACCCACAGCCAGGCGCCAAAGCGGCGGGGATCGGTATAGCGCAGAACTTTGCCGTTACTCATGATCAGATCGACATGATCGTGCTTTTCCGCAGGAAGTTCTTCCGCAAGGATCCTCAGGCTGCCGGACATTCCCAGGTGAATGATGATCCAGCCATCCGGTAGCTCCAGAAGCAAATACTTCGCCCGCCGCTGTACGCTCAGCACTGGCTTATCGCTCAGAGCATGTATTTCATCAGAAACCGGCCAGCGCAGTCGAGCATTGCGCACAACGGCATACAGGATGGTTTCACCCACCAGATGCGGCTCAATACCGCGACGACTGGTTTCTACCTCTGGTAATTCAGGCATCTCTCCTCCGGGAAGCAGGCATAAAAAAACCCGGCCTGAGCCGGGTTTCTTCAACAAAGTTACCAGAATTATTTAATTTTGGCTTCTTTGTATACAACGTGCTGACGGACAACTGGATCGAACTTTTTCAGTTCCAGTTTTTCCGGCTTAGTACGTTTGTTCTTCGTGGTGGTATAGAAGTGACCAGTACCAGCAGAAGAAACCAGCTTGATTTTCTCACGAATACCTTTAGCCATGATTTATTTCCTCTAAGTACTTAGTACTTTTCGCCACGGGCACGCAGTTCGGACAGAACTGTATCGATGCCTTTCTTATCGATTACACGCATACCTTTAGCAGATACACGCAGGGTGACAAAACGCTTCTCGCTCTCAACCCAGAAACGGTGAGAGTGCAGGTTCGGCAGGAAACGGCGTTTAGTCGCGTTCAGTGCGTGGGAACGGTTATTACCGGTCGCCGGACGCTTGCCAGTAACTTGGCAGACTCGGGACATGTCTATTCTCCAAAAATCAAATTAGCTCGAGCTTCGTATAGGGTTAGGCGCCTCGTCAGGCTGCAAGCCTGGTCCCTGGCGGTTCAATGTGAACCACAGTGCCAGGCGCATAATGCCAAACCCGAGATTCTCAAAGGTGGCGTAGTATACGCTGTGTGAGGCATGTGCTCAAGTCCCGAACAGACAAAGATCCCAATGGATCGCGCCTGATGGCTTAAATCCACCCTCGTTCAGCGAAAGAAACGTATTCTCCGTGACCAATAACCAGATGATCAAGCACTCGAATTTCCATAAACAGGCAAACTTTCACGATGCGTTCCGTAATAGCCCGGTCTGCTTTACTGGGTTCGGCCTTACCTGATGGGTGGTTGTGCGCCAGTATAATGGCACCGGCGTTGCATTTCATCGCTTCACGGACAATTTCTCTCGGGTGAACTTCAACGTGACTTAACGTTCCGGCAAACAACCGCTCACATTTAATAACCTGATGCTGATTATTCAAAAACAGCACCATAAAGATTTCACGCTGCTCGGTCGTCAACTGACTCTGCACATACTCCCTCACCTTTCCAGGCGTAAGCAGTGAGAGTTCTTTGACACCCTGAGACGAGTAATAACGCCTCGCCAGCTCGGCAATCGCGTTTAGTTGAGTGTATTTCGCTTCACCAATCCCCTTCACATCCTTGAAATGGGAATAATCGGCCGACAACAAGCGGTGCAGGGAACCAAACTCACGCAGCAGCATATTGGCAAAAACCAAAACGTGCATTCCCTGGTGGCCCGTACGTAAAAAAAGCGCCAGCAGCTCAGTGTCGGTGAGAGAACCCACACCGAATTGCAGCAGCTTTTCCCTGGGTAAATACGCGTTTTCAATCTCATTATCCATGTCCATAGCACCTCTCCCTCTCTTAACCCTCTCATGATGCGGCCTTTTTTATTATCAGGCGATGAGCGGGTTTTGGCCTTGCGTAGTGCCTCGCAAACTGCAAAAAGTCGCCTGTCAGGGATTGTGATAAAATGGCCATTCGACTGTGACTTCCAACGGATAAAAATCATGATGGGACTTTCCGGCAAGAAAATTGTTCTTGGTGTGAGCGGCGGTATTGCAGCCTATAAAACACCTGAGCTGGTTCGTCGTCTGCGCGATCGCGGAGCGGATGTACGAGTGGTAATGACCGAGGCGGCGAAGGCCTTCATCACGCCACTAAGTTTGCAAGCAGTGTCCGGTTATCCGGTGTCCGACAGTTTGCTAGACCCCGCAGCAGAAGCCGCCATGGGCCACATCGAACTCGGCAAATGGGCAGATTTAGTGATACTCGCACCTGCGACAGCAGACCTGATTGCGCGCGTGACTGCAGGCATGGCAAACGACCTGGTCAGCACTATCTGCCTGGCAACAGCCGCACCGGTTGCCGTCGTTCCGGCAATGAACCAACAAATGTTCCGCGCGGCAGCCACTCAACATAATTTGGACGTGCTAAGCGCTCGTGGTCTCCTGATTTGGGGCCCGGATAGCGGAAGCCAGGCCTGCGGCGATATTGGGCCAGGCCGAATGTTAGATCCGCTAACGCTGGTTGATATGGCCGTTGAACATTTCTCCGTAGTCAAAGATCTGCAACATCTGAACGTCATGATTACCGCCGGCCCAACGCGCGAACGCCTGGATCCCGTCAGATACATTACTAACGACAGCTCGGGAAAGATGGGGTTTTCTATAGCCGCCGCAGCGGCAGCGCGCGGGGCAAACGTAACCCTGATTTCAGGCCCGGTAAATCTGCCTACTCCGGCATGGGTCAACCGCATTGACGTCACTACGGCGCTGGAAATGAATGAAGTGGTCCAAAAACGCGTCGCCGGGCAGCATATATTCATTGGCTGTGCCGCCGTGGCCGACTATCGAGCAGCCGTGGTTGCTGACGAGAAAATTAAAAAGCAAGGCGATGAAATTACGCTAAAAATGGTCAAAAATCCGGATGTTGTTGCGGGCGTTGCGGCGCTTTCTGAAGGACGTCCCTATGTCGTAGGGTTTGCCGCCGAAACAAATAATGTGGAAGAATACGCCCGGAAAAAGCGTGCCGCTAAAAACCTGGATCTGATCTGCGCTAATGACGTATCTCAGAATAATCAAGGGTTTAATAGCGATAATAACGCATTGCACCTTTTCTGGCAGGAGGGAGACAAAGTCTTACCGCTTGAGCGTAAAGCACTCCTTGGCCACCTTTTACTGGACGAGATCGTTACCCGCTATGATGAAAAAAATCGACGTTAAAATTCTGGACCCGCGAGTTGGTCAGCAATTCCCGTTACCAACTTACGCCACCTCCGGCTCTGCCGGTCTTGACCTGCGCGCTTGCCTGGATGACGCCGTAGAACTTGCACCTAGTGCAACAACGCTGCTGCCAACCGGCCTGGCTATTCACATTGCTGACGCCTCTCTGGCAGCGGTCATCCTGCCTCGTTCCGGCCTGGGCCACAAACACGGTGTTGTGCTGGGTAACCTGGTGGGGCTGATTGACTCCGATTATCAAGGCCAGCTGATGGTTTCTGTCTGGAACCGCGGCCAGGACAGCTTCACTATTCAGCCCGGCGAACGCATTGCTCAGATGGTCTTTGTACCTGTTGTGCAGGCCGAATTTAACCTGGTTGAAGATTTTGACGCCAGCGACCGTGGCGAAGGCGGATTTGGTCATTCAGGCCGCCAGTAATAGCGTTTTATCAACGTAACCCTACCGCCTAGATAACGTTAAAACAGACCGCAAACCAAGCGTTTGCGGGCGCGGTTCGGTGCTTACCTGACAAGGTATTTTTCAGGGGTATTTTAGAACATGGCAGAAAAACAGACCGCGAAAAGGAATCGTCGCGAGGAAATACTTCAGTCTCTGGCCCAAATGCTCGAATCCAGCGACGGCAGCCAACGCATTACGACCGCTAAACTAGCGGCAACCGTTGGCGTGTCCGAAGCCGCACTTTATCGGCATTTCCCCAGCAAAATGAAAATGTTCGATAGCCTGATTGAGTTTATCGAAGATAGCCTGATTACGCGCATTAACCTGATTCTAAAAGATGAAAAAGACACGCTTGCCCGCCTGCGGTTGATCGTACTTTTGGTGTTGGGTTTTGGTGAACGGAACCCAGGCCTGACGCGCATCCTCACCGGGCACGCGCTGATGTTTGAGCAGGATCGCCTGCAGGATCGCATCAACCAGCTTTTTGAACGCATTGAGGTTCAGCTGCGCCAGGTTATGCGTGAAAAGAAAATGCGCGAAGGCGAAGGGTTTAGCACCGATGAATCCTTGCTGGCGAGCCAGCTACTGGCTTTCTGTGAAGGAATGCTGTCACGATTTGTGAGAAGTGATTTCCGCTATCTGCCCACGGATGATTTTGATACCCGCTGGCCTCTGATTGCCGCTCAGCTTTACTAGTAAAAAAGGGCCTTTCGGCCCTTTTTTATTTTCCGACTTAGACGCCGAACTCTTCGCGGTATTTACGTACTGCCGCCAGCTTATCAGCCATTTCTGGCTTCTCTTCCAGATAAGAAATCAGATCTTTGAGCGTGATGATCGAAATGACTTTGCACTGATAGTCGCGCTCAACTTCCTGAATGGCGGAGATATCCGCACGGCCACGCTCCTGTCGGTCGAGAGAAATAAGCACCCCGGCAAGGCTCGCACCGTTCGCGGCAATGATCTCCATTGACTCACGAATAGCGGTCCCAGCCGTTATCACGTCGTCCACCAGCATAACGCGGCCCTGAAGCGCACTGCCCACCAAATTACCGCCTTCGCCATGATCTTTCGCTTCTTTGCGGTTAAAGCAGTAAGGCACATCGCGCTCGTGGTGCTCAGCCAGTGCCACCGCGGTCGTTGTCGCGATAGGAATGCCTTTATAGGCTGGGCCAAAGAGCAGATCAAAATCGATGCCGGAGTCCATCAGAGCAGCGGCATAGAAACGCCCTAATAACGCCAGATCGCGCCCGGTATTAAACAGCCCGGCGTTGAAGAAATAGGGGCTAGTGCGCCCGGATTTCAGCGTGAATTCGCCAAACTTGAGTACCTGTTTGTTAAGCGCAAACTCAATAAACTGGCGCTGATACGGTTTCATGGATTTGCTCCTTAGCATTGTGACACGGACATAAAAAAAGCGACTTCTCAGTCGCTTTTAAAAAATTAATTTTCTAACGCCGCCTTCTGCGATGCGATGATGGAATCAATGCCCCCTCGAGCCAACGCCAGTAGCGCCAGTAACTCTTCGTGGGAGAACGGCTCACCTTCCGCAGTGCCCTGCACCTCAATCATGCGCCCGTCTTCCATCATGACAACATTCATGTCGGTTTCGGCTGCCGAGTCTTCGACATATTCCAGGTCGCAGAGAGCTTCACCGTTGACGATACCAACGGAAACCGCCGCCACCATCCCTTTCATAGGGTTAGTTTTCAGTTTGCCAGAAGCGACCAGGCAGTTTAACGCATCGGCCAGCGCTACACAGGCACCGGTGATGGACGCGGTGCGAGTACCGCCGTCGGCCTGCAGAACGTCGCAGTCCAGGGTGATGGTAAATTCACCTAATGCTTTTAGGTCCACCGCTGCGCGTAATGAGCGGGCGATGAGACGTTGAATCTCGAGAGTACGGCCACCTTGTTTGCCTTTTGCCGCTTCACGGGCATTGCGGCTATGTGTTGCACGCGGCAGCATGCCGTATTCAGCGGTGATCCAGCCCTGACCCTGGCCTTTCAGGAAGCGAGGCACGCCTTCTTCAAGGGTCGCGGTGCACAACACTTTGGTATCACCGAACTCGACAAGCACGGAACCTTCAGCGTGTTTAGTGTAATGACGGGTCAGGGTAACTGGGCGCACTTGTTCGGCGCTACGACCTGATGGACGCATGGGCTTTTCTCCGGCTAAAACGAATGTGGCTGCGCATTATACGGACTTCAGGCGCTTATTCCTATCCTGCAAGACCCCTGATGGCTATAATCCCCCCATACATTAGCTGAAAACGGGTACGTACTATGATCCGCAGTATGACCGCCTACGCCCGGCGTGAAGTAAAAGGTGAATGGGGCTCCGCCTCCTGGGAATTACGCTCGGTAAACCAGCGCTATCTCGAAACGTATATCCGCATGCCGGAACAGTTCCGCAGTCTTGAGCCTGTTGCTCGTGAGCGCATTCGCAACCGCCTCACCCGCGGCAAAATTGAGTGCAACCTGCGCTTTGAGCCCGATGCCCGTTCACAAGGATCGCTGATTCTTAATGAAAAGCTGGCTAAGCAGCTGGTTGAGGCCGCTAACTGGGTCAAAATGCAAAGCGATGAAGGCGAAATCAACCCGGTTGATATTCTACGCTGGCCAGGCGTGATGGCCGCTCAGGAGCAGGATCTTGATGCGATTACCGCTGAAATCCTTTCCGCTCTTGATGGCGCCCTGGACGACTTTATTGTTGCCCGTGAAACCGAAGGTCAGGCCCTGAAAGGGCTGATTGAACAACGCCTGGAAGGCGTCAGCGCCGAAGTTGTTAAAGTCCGTGCTCAAATGCCAGAAGTAGTGAAATGGCAGCGCGAGCGCCTGGTTAACAAGCTGGAAGAGGCCGAAGTTCAACTTGAGAACAACCGCCTTGAACAAGAACTGGTGCTGATGGCACAGCGCATTGACGTCGCGGAAGAGCTGGACCGTCTGGAAGCCCACGTCAAAGAAACCTACAACATCCTGAAAAAGAAAGAAGCCGTTGGTCGTCGCCTCGACTTTATGATGCAGGAGTTTAACCGCGAGTCGAATACTCTGGCCTCCAAGTCTATCAATGCCGACGTGACCAATTCAGCTATCGAGCTGAAAGTCCTGATCGAGCAGATGCGCGAACAGATTCAGAATATCGAATAGCGTGACATAAGCCTGCGTTCAGCAGGCTTTTTCTTTTGATGCGTACTAGGTATACGCCAATAGCTGCTCCGCAGTGATAAGCCCCATCTTTTCAAGCTGAATAGCTACCGCTCTCGGAGAACGTTCAAACTCATCCCCCAGGGTTTCGATAGCACCAGTTTGCTCAAATCGCTCTGCGAGCATCAGTTTCTCTTCTTCGGCCCAGGGAAAATGAGACTTAGCCGGACGCCCTTCGGCAAGGTTACGCTGCTGCCTCTCCTCACGTGTTAGCCTGGGCTTTTTCTGTTTTTCCGGGCTCACCGACAGCTCCTCAGCCAGGGCAAACAGCACTCTTATCGCTTCCGGCTTATTGGCGGTTGATTCAGCGCCAAGCACCTCTCCAGTTTCTGGATTGACGCCATTTGCTAGCGCTTTTAACATCGCCGATATCTTCATTGCGCCTCCTTAAATACTTCTACTAATCCATTTAATTTAAAAAGAACCTGACAACATCCAAATACAAAGGACAAATTTTATATTTTGGATAAATAAAACTAATCCATATTCATTCAGCTTAGAAAATCTCAATCGTGACATAGTGCACAAAACGTTACCCTCTGCCGGTATTCTGAGGGGACAAACATGCTGCTACACATTCTTTATTTGATTGGTATTACGGCGGAAGCCATGACCGGGGCCCTGGCCGCCGGGCGTCGTCGCATGGATACGTTTGGCGTCATTATTATCGCCACTGCCACGGCGCTGGGCGGCGGTTCTGTTCGCGATATTCTGCTGGGCCACTATCCCCTCGGCTGGGTGAAACACCCTGAGTACGTAGTGATTGTTGCCGTTGCGGCAGTACTCACAACCATCGTGGCTCCCGTAATGCCGCACCTACGCAAACTCTTTTTGGTACTCGATGCGCTGGGTCTCGTTGTCTTTTCTATTATCGGTGCGCAGGTTGCTTTGGATATGGGCGAAGGCCCAATCATTGCGACCATTGCCGCCGTTGTCACCGGCGTCTTTGGCGGTGTGCTAAGAGATATGTTCTGCAAACGAATACCCCTCGTGTTCCAGAAAGAACTGTACGCTGGTATCGCCTTTGCTTCAGCCGTGCTGTATATCGCGCTGCAGCACTACGTCAGCAGCCATGACGTCGTGGTTATAGCAACCTTATTATTCGGCTTTAGCACTCGGCTACTGGCACTGCGTCTGCGGCTTGGGCTACCTGTATTTCATTACAAACACGCCGATCACTGATGACCAAAACCCGGGATGTTATGCTGGCCAAGGAAGGCGGCTAGTGCAATCACCTGTGGATGCTTCATAAAATCGACTAACTGACTTGCCCGCTTAGCCCCCACACCGGGTAAAGTTTGCCATCGGGATTGATCCCAGTCGCCAAGCTGCTGCCAGTGTTTGTCTTTAAGAACGGCATGCGCACTTCGCGGCAGCGGCATCCCTAAGGCCAATACCCAGCGGATAAACGGTTTTTTTCGGGACAGAGAAAACTGATGCCATAACAGCTCGGCTTTTTTCATTGAAATTCCCGGTAAACCAGACAGAATTGTCTTGTTCAAATCCAGCCATGAAAAAACGTGCTGAAAGCGTGACGTCATGTGTAGATGGCGCCAGGTGCTTTGACTAACGCCAGCCAAATCCAGAACTCGCTTTTGGCTCATCCCCGTCAGACGGGCAATAAATTGTTCTGCACATTCAGATGAAGCATAAAGGCAAGTCACCGGTGTAAAAGCATCCATTTCCGGTATGGATGTGTCTCGCTGGCTGACTCGCCAGACGACTTCGTCCATCCGAGGTATTCCCTGTCCCGCCAGACTTATTTTTACTTTATCACCGGCCACAACATCCCATTCCTGCCAGCGCTTTAGTGAACCGATATTCACTCGTCGAACACGTTTATCGTCGAGCTGAACCTCTTCCAATTCAAGCACGACGGACACCTTGCCCGTTCGCCCTACGGCAAAATCAACGTTACGGACCACGGCGATTTGCTCAGCAGGAGGATATTTCCACGCGATGGCCCACTCCCCCTGCCCCGGCTGCCAGAATTTAGCCTCGGGTTCACGTTCCTGACGAATCACAATGCCATCCGTGACAAAGGGAAGTGACTGGCGAAACCACCCCTCACGTAAGCGGGCAATTTCATCAATGTTTGTTACAGGCCGGGACCATAGAGCAGTCAGAGAAAACCCTGCATCACGCAATATACTGCCTTTTTCAGCATGGCTTTTGGGGCCATCTGGCCATGCCCAGATAAAAATGCCCAGCGCGTCTGGATCGCTAACCGCTCCGGTACGAAGCATTTCCCCGGCAACTTTAGATCTCGCATTCACACCTCCAGCCAGGCTTTGAATATGGCCTTCCCGTTTCAGGAAAAGCTCGCCTTGCAGCACGCTGTTCGCAAGAGGTCCGGCAAGATGAAGGGGTATGGCATCAATACCGGCAGCTTTATGCGTCCAGTCCTCTCCTTTAATGCCATTGCCACGGCTTAGCATTTTCACCAGCCGCCCTTGTTGATAGACCAGTGTGATAGCCACCCCATCTACTTTGGGCTGTACCCATAAGTTCTGTCGGCCTGCAGCCCATAGCTCGACAGCACGTTTATCCGGTAGCTTTTTCAACCCTGTATGCGCAACAGGATGAGACGAGTTTCCTGCTGCTCCCATCCTTGCAGATTCTGCCTCTTGCCCCTGTTTAATGCAGCGCCTCCAGGCAGACAGTGTCTCCTTTAAGTCATCGTAAACGGCATCGCTCACCAAACTCTTTCCCTGCTGGTAATAGGCGTCATCCCAGAGGGATAGCTGGTGCGTAAGGCGTTCAATCTCCTTCTGTGTTCTGACCTCAGACCATGCTGGACACGACGCCATTACCGTTGATGAACCCCCCAGTAAAATGACAAAAACTGCTAACGCGATCCCTTTCATACCACCCTCCATTTCCTTTCTCCGGGGAGGTATAACTGTGTCCCGCATCAATCGCGAGCATGAAAGATCCTGCGTACGAGATACGTCCCGAAAAACTAATCTCGTTGCATCGAGAATGACAAAAGGTGGAAAACATCGCGTAAAACACGAGAAAAAACGCACCTGGCAATGACAAAACCTACGTACTGAGGCAGCGGTGTGTATAATATGCCGGTAGACGCTCTTCCCTTTATGCATACCGATTAAGTTAGAACTCATGGCTCAAGGCACGCTTTATATTGTTTCCGCTCCAAGTGGCGCGGGTAAATCCAGCCTCATCCAGGCTTTGTTAAAGACACAACCGCTGTATGACACCCAGGTTTCCATCTCGCACACCACTCGCGGTGTACGCCCAGGTGAAAATCATGGGGAACATTACTTCTTTGTCAGCAAAGACGAATTCCAGCAGATGATCGCTGAAGACGCTTTTCTTGAGCACGCGGAAGTATTTGGTAACTACTACGGTACATCCCGCCAGGCGATCGAAAATGTGCTGGCGACCGGCGTAGATGTGTTTTTGGATATCGACTGGCAGGGTGCAGAGCAAATTCGTATGAAAATGCCGCAATCCCGCAGTATCTTTATTCTGCCGCCGTCAAAAGACGAGCTGGACCGCCGCCTGCGTGGTCGCGGTCAGGATAGCGAAGAGGTGATTGCAAAACGCATGGCGCAAGCCGTTGCAGAAATGAGTCACTATGCGGAGTATGATTACCTTATCGTTAATGATGACTTCGACACTGCCCTGTCTGATTTAAAGATAATCATTCGTGCCGAGCGTCTACGAATGGGTCGCCAAAAGATGCGACATGACGCTTTAATCAGCAAACTATTGGCAGACTGACACCAGTTTCAGTATCATGCCCAGTCATTTCTTCACCTGTGGAGCATTTTAATTATGGCACGCGTAACCGTTCAGGACGCTGTAGAGAAAATTGGTAACCGTTTTGACCTGGTACTTGTGGCCGCGCGTCGCGCTCGTCAGATGCAGGTTGGCGGTAAAGATCCGCTGGTACCGGAAGAAAACGATAAAACGACCGTTATCGCACTGCGTGAAATCGAAGAAGGGTTGATCACCAACCAGATTCTCGATGTTCGTGAGCGCCAGGAACAGCAAGAGCAGGAAGCCGCAGAACTGCAGGCCGTGACTGCTATTGCTGAAGGTCGTCGTTAATTAGCCTGCGGGTAGCCCTTGTATCTGTTTGAAAGCCTGAATCAGCTGATTCAAAACTATCTGCCAGAGGAGCAAATTAAGCGCCTCCGGCAGGCATACCTTGTCGCACGTGATGCTCACGAGGGACAAACACGTTCAAGCGGTGAACCCTATATCACCCATCCCGTCGCCGTTGCCTGTATCCTGGCCGAGATGAAACTCGACCATGAAACGCTAATGGCAGCGCTTCTGCATGACGTGATTGAAGACACCCCGGCCACCTACCAGGATATGGAACAGCTGTTTGGCAAAAGCGTTGCTGAACTGGTGGAAGGGGTTTCTAAGCTAGATAAACTGAAGTTCCGCGATAAGAAAGAGGCTCAGGCCGAAAACTTCCGCAAAATGATCATGGCGATGGTGCAGGATATTCGCGTCATTCTGATCAAGCTTGCCGACCGCACGCACAATATGCGCACGCTTGGGTCATTGCGCCCAGATAAACGCCGCCGTATTGCCCGTGAAACCCTCGAAATTTACAGCCCACTCGCTCACCGCCTCGGTATTCATCACCTGAAAACCGAACTGGAAGAGCTTGGCTTTGAAGCGCTTTATCCGAACCGCTACCGCGTCATTAAAGAAGTGGTAAAAGCGGCGCGAGGTAACCGCAAAGAGATGATTCAAAAAATCCTCTCTGAAATCGACGGGCGTCTTCAGGAGGCAGGTATTGCCTGCCGCGTTAGCGGTCGCGAAAAGCACCTTTACTCCATTTACTGCAAGATGACGCTCAAAGAACAGCGTTTCCATTCGATCATGGATATCTACGCGTTTCGCGTCATTGTCCACGACATGGATACCTGCTATCGCGTCCTCGGGCAGATGCACAGCCTCTATAAACCTCGTCCAGGACGGGTGAAAGACTATATCGCCATCCCGAAAGCGAACGGCTATCAGTCCCTGCACACCTCAATGATTGGGCCGCACGGCGTCCCGGTTGAAGTGCAAATCCGTACTGAAGATATGGATCAGATGGCGGAAATGGGGGTTGCTGCGCACTGGGCTTATAAAGAGCAAGGCGAAAGCAGTACGACGGCACAAATCCGCGCTCAGCGCTGGATGCAAAGCCTGCTGGAGCTGCAGCAAAGCGCCGGTAGCTCATTTGAATTCATCGAGAGCGTAAAATCCGATCTGTTCCCGGATGAGATTTACGTTTTCACCCCGGAAGGCCGCATTGTAGAGCTGCCCGCAGGCGCAACGCCGGTGGACTTCGCCTACGCGGTACATACCGATATTGGTCACGCCTGCGTAGGCGCTCGCGTCGATCGCCAGCCTTACCCGCTTTCACAGTCGTTGACCAGCGGGCAGACTATCGAAATCATCACCGCACCCGGGGCACGTCCAAACGCCGCATGGCTTAATTTTGTTGTCAGCTCCAAAGCTCGCGCCAAAATTCGCCAAATGCTGAAAAATCTGAAGCGTGATGATTCCGTCAGTTTAGGGCGTCGCCTGCTCAACCATGCGCTCGGTGGCAGCCGTAAACTGGCTGAAATTCCTGCCGAAAATCTCCAGCGTGAACTGGACCGCATGAAGCTTGCGTCACTTGACGACCTGCTGGCCGAAATTGGCCTCGGGAACGCAATGAGCGTCGTCGTGGCGAAAAACCTGCAAGGGGAATCACCGGTCGCTGCTCAGTCAGGCACAGCGCCTTCAGCAAACCACAGCAACTTGCCAATCAAAGGTGCAGACGGCGTTCTGATTACCTTTGCCAAGTGCTGCCGCCCAATTCCGGGAGATCCTATCGTCGCTCACGTCAGCCCAGGTAAAGGGCTGGTTATCCATCATGAGTCTTGTCGAAACATTCGTGGCTACCAGAAAGAGCCCGAGAAGTTTATGGCCGTGGAATGGGATAAAGAGACCGAGCAAGAGTTTATCACCGAGATCAAGGTGGACATGTTTAACCACCAAGGTGCGCTGGCAAACCTGACCGCGGCAATCAACACGGCGGGCTCTAACATCCAGAGCCTGAACACCGAAGAGAAAGACGGCCGCGTATACAGCGCCTTCATTCGCCTGACAGCCCGGGATCGCGTCCATCTGGCGAACATCATGCGCAAGATTCGCGTGATGCCGGATGTGATTAAAGTGACCCGCAACAGAAACTAGAGTTATGAATCCTCAACGTTATGCGCGTATTTGCGAGATGCTCGCCAGACGCCAGCCGGACCTGACCGTTTGTATGGAGCAGGTGCACAAGCCCCATAACGTCTCCGCCATCATCCGTACCGCCGACGCCGTGGGCGTGCATGAAGTGCACGCCGTTTGGCCAGGAAGCCGTATGCGCACCATGGCATCTTCCGCCGCAGGAAGTAATTCCTGGGTTCAAGTCAAAACACACAAGACTATCGGCGAAGCCGTCCGGCAGCTCAAAAGCGGCGGCATGCAAATTCTGGCGACTCATCTTTCCGATAAAGCCGTCGACTTCCGTGAGATAGATTACACTCGCCCCACCTGCATTCTGATGGGTCAGGAAAAAACCGGCATTACCGAAGAGGCGCTCGCGCTTGCCGACCAGGACATCATTATTCCTATGATCGGTATGGTGCAATCCCTGAACGTGTCCGTCGCCTCGGCGCTGATTTTGTACGAGGCCCAGCGCCAGCGCCAAAACGTAGGCATGTATCAGCGTGAAAACAGTACGTTACCGGAAGCTGAGCAACAGAGACTGCTGTTTGAAGGTGGCTATCCTGTGCTGGCGAACGTTTCCCGCCGGAAAGGCTTACCGTACCCACATGTGAATCAGCAGGGTGAGATAGAAGCTGATGCCGCATGGTGGGCCACGATGCAGTCGGCGAAATAAGCCATGAAAGGCCGCCTGCTGGATGCCATACCGCTAAGCACGCTTGCCGGAGTGGGCGCCAGCCAGAGCGGAAAGCTGGCCAAAATAGGCCTGCATACCCTGCAAGATCTGCTGCTGCACCTGCCGCTTCGCTACGAAGACCGTACCCATCTTTACCCCATTAACGACCTTCAGCCGGGCCTGTACGCCACGGTGGAAGGCGAAGTGCTGAACAGCAATATCACCTTCGGCGGACGCCGGATGATGACCTGCCAGATTAGCGACGGCACCGGCATTCTCACGATGCGTTTCTTCAATTTCAACGCCGCGATGAAAAACAGTCTTTCTGCCGGCAAGCGCGTGCTCGCCTACGGTGAAGCCAAACGTGGCAAATACGGTGCCGAGATGTTCCACCCTGAATACCGCATTCAGGGCGACCTCAGTACGCCGGATCTGCAGGAAACGCTCACGCCGGTTTACCCGACGACCGAGGGAATCCGCCAGGCTACGCTACGTAAGTTGACCGATCAGGCACTCGAGTTACTGGAGACCTGCGCAATTACCGAACTTCTGCCCGCCGAACTGAGTCAGGGCATGATGAGCCTGCCGGAGGCATTACGCACCTTGCACAGGCCGCCCCCGGACATGAAACTGGCCGATCTGGAAACCGGTAAACATCCGGCTCAGCAGAGATTAATCCTCGAAGAGCTACTTGCCCATAATCTGAGTATGCTGGCGCTACGAGCCGGGGCACAGCGCTACCATGCGCTACCGCTGGTTAATCACGACGCACTAAAAAACCAGTTACTTGCTGCCCTGCCCTTTAAGCCTACCGGGGCTCAGGAACGAGTCGTCGCAGAAATAGAGCGAGATATGGCGCTGGACGTACCTATGATGCGTCTGGTGCAGGGCGACGTAGGTTCCGGTAAAACGCTGGTTGCCGCCCTGGCAGCCCTTCGTGCTATCGCACACGGTAAGCAGGTTGGCCTGATGGCCCCCACAGAATTGCTGGCTGAGCAACACGCCAATAACTTCCGTCAGTGGTTTGAACCATTAGGTATCGAGGTAGGCTGGCTGGCAGGGAAGCAAAAAGGCAAAGCCCGGATTGCGCAACAGGAAGCCATTGCCAGCGGCCAGGTTTCGATGGTGGTTGGCACTCACGCTATTTTCCAGGAGCAGGTTCAGTTTGCCGGGCTGGCGCTGGTTATCATTGATGAGCAGCACCGTTTTGGCGTGCATCAACGCCTGGCGCTGTGGGAAAAAGGTCAGATTCAGGGCTTCCATCCTCATCAACTGATCATGACCGCAACGCCGATTCCACGCACGCTGGCGATGACTGCCTATGCCGACCTCGATACCTCAGTCATCGATGAATTGCCGCCGGGACGAACGCCAGTCACTACAGTGGCAATAGCGGACACTCGCCGCAGCGAGATAATTGAGCGAGTACGCAACGCCTGCCGCGACGAAAAACGTCAGGCATACTGGGTTTGTACGCTGATTGAAGAGTCTGAACTGCTGGAAGCCCAGGCTGCTGAAGTGACCTGGGAAGAGCTAAAAACCGCCCTCCCGGAGCTTAACGTTGGTCTGGTACACGGGCGCATGAAGCCGCAGGAAAAACAGGCGGTAATGCAGGCCTTCAAGCAGGGCGAACTGCATCTTCTGGTCGCCACCACGGTGATTGAAGTCGGCGTGGATGTCCCCAACGCCAGCCTGATGATCATCGAAAACCCTGAGCGTTTAGGGCTTGCGCAACTCCACCAGCTCCGCGGCCGTGTTGGCCGTGGCGCCGTGGCCTCCCACTGCGTGCTGCTGTATAAATTCCCGCTATCCAAAACGGCACAGCTTCGCCTGCAGGTGCTGAGAGACAGTAATGATGGTTTTGTGATTGCGCAAAAAGACCTGGAGATCCGCGGACCTGGCGAGCTGCTAGGAACTCGCCAGACGGGTAACGCAGAGTTCAAAGTGGCCGATCTGCTGCGGGACCAGGGAATGATCCCGCAGGTTCAGCGCCTGGCGCGCCATATCCACGAACGCTATCCTGAACAGGCTAAGGCGCTGATCGAACGCTGGATGCCGGAAACCGAGCGTTACTCCAACGCTTAAGCAAACAGCGGCAGCATCAGGAACAGCTTGATCACCACCGCATTCACGATATCGATAAAGAACGCCCCCACCATCGGCACCACCAAAAATGCCATATGCGACGGGCCAAATCGTTCGGTAATCGCCTGCATATTAGCAATCGCCGTCGGTGTGGCACCCATGCCAAAACCACAGTGACCGGCGGCCAGCACCGCCGCATCGTAGTTTTTGCCCATCAAACGCCAGGTAATAAAAATAGCGTACAGCGCCATAAACAACGTTTGTACGGCCAGAATAGCCAGCATCGGTAACGCCAGAGAGGCCAGTTCCCAAAGTTTAAGGCTCATTAACGCCATCGCAAGGAACAACGAAAGGCTGACGTTGCCCAGTACGGAAACCGCCCGTTCGAAGACACGATAGAAACCCACAGCCGCGAGCAAATTACTGAGAATCACGCCAATAAACAGCACGCAGACAAACGTCGGCAGCTCAAAAGGTGTGCCCTGCAATAACCCAGCAACGACACGCCCTACCGTCAGGCAGATAGCAATCAGGGCGATGGTTTCAATCATCACCAAAGAGGTAATGACCCGCCCGACATCTGGCTTTTCAAACGCGCCAGGGATCTCGTTGTCTTCAGGAGCACCATTCGGCGTAGACGAATGTTTAACCAGGTAGCGAGCAACCGGGCCACCAATTAAACCACCCAGCACCAGGCCAAAAGTCGCACAGGCCATAGCGACTTCCGTCGCATTCTGGAAACCATAGCGTTCGGTAAAGAGTTTGCCCCAGGCTGCACCGGTACCGTGCCCGCCTGACAACGTTATCGAACCTGCCAGCAGCCCCATCAGCGGATCGAGCCCCAACATGCTGGCCATACCGATGCCAATGGCGTTCTGCATGACCAGTAGCCCAACGACGATAAACAGGAAAATCCCCACTACTTTCCCGCCTTTGCGCAAACTGGCGATATTCGCATTCAGGCCGATTGTGGCGAAGAAAGCGAGCATCAAAGGATCTTTGAGGCTCATATCAAACTCAATTTCCCAGCCCATGCTCTTTTTCAGGACAAGCAGGGCTATCGCCACCAGCAGCCCACCGGCCACGGGTTCAGGAATAGTGTATTTTTTGAGGAAAGGGACCGAGTGGACCATTTTACGCCCCAGAAGCAGCACTAACGTGGCGGCCACCAGGGTAGAAAGGGTATCAAGATGAAACATTGCAGGGCTCCTTTTATTGCGCATCCGTCATTCGCGCTTAATTATCCTTCGCTGTTATTTCCTTCATGGATGAAATCAGCCGGCGCATTTTAACCAAAAAATGCGCCTTCGTTATAAATAATGCTCAATTTATGACATTTCGCTCTTATCCCACCAGGCTAGCAATCGTTTGCTTTTACCGTCCAGTCCGTTAAAATCAGCGCTTTTCCAGCCATGAGATCGTCACTGATGTCCGTGAATGCCGTAGAGTCAGATAATGCGCAACCGGTTGCGCAGACTCGCTCGAGCGAACTAATTTATCGCCTTGAAGACCGCCCGCCGCTGCCACAAACCCTTTTTGCCGCCTGCCAACACCTGCTGGCGATGTTTGTGGCGGTGATTACACCGGCATTGTTAATTTGCCAGGCGTTGGGGTTACCGGCATCGGATACACAGCACATTATCAGCATGTCTTTGTTTGCCTCTGGCGTGGCTTCGATTATTCAAATCAAAGCCTGGGGGCCAGTAGGTTCAGGTTTGCTGTCGATTCAGGGCACCAGCTTTAACTTTGTCTCTCCGCTGATTATGGGCGGCATGGCGCTGAAAAATGGCGGTGCAGACGTGCCGACGATGATGGCGGCACTCTTTGGCACACTGATGCTTGCCAGCTGCACGGAAATGCTGATTTCACGCGTGCTGCATCTTGCTCGTCGTATCATCACTCCTCTGGTTTCCGGCGTGGTGGTCATGATTATCGGTCTGTCCCTGATTCAGGTTGGGCTGACCTCTATCGGCGGTGGCTATGGCGCCATGGCCGATCACACTTTCGGCACACCGAAAAATCTGCTGCTGGCAGGCGCAGTTCTACTGGTTATTATCCTGCTGAACCGCCAGCGCAATCCGTACCTGCGCGTAGCGTCCCTGGTCATCGCGATGGCCGTGGGTTATCTGCTCGCCTGGGCTCTGGACATGCTGCCAGCCACGACCCAGGCCGCGAACACCGACCTCATCATGGTTCCTACGCCGCTGTATTACGGGCTTGGCATCGACTGGAGCCTGCTGATCCCGCTAATGCTGGTGTTTATGGTGACTTCGCTGGAAACCATCGGCGACATCACCGCCACCTCCGACGTCTCCGAACAGCCCGTTTCCGGCCCGCTGTACATGAAGCGCCTGAAGGGCGGTGTACTGGCCAATGGTCTGAATTCCTGCGTTTCTGCCGTGTTCAATACTTTCCCTAACTCCTGCTTTGGCCAGAACAACGGAGTTATTCAATTGACCGGCGTAGCCAGCCGCTATGTGGGCTTTGTTGTCGCCCTGATGCTGATCGTGCTGGGTCTATTCCCGGCAGTAAGCGGCTTTGTGCAGCATATCCCTGAACCTGTTCTCGGCGGCGCAACGATTGTGATGTTCGGCACCATTGCCGCTTCCGGGGTACGTATCGTCTCCCGCGAGCCGCTGAACCGCCGCGCGATTATGATCATCGCCCTGTCGCTCGCCGTTGGCCTTGGCGTGTCCCAGCAGCCGCTGATCCTTCAGTTCGCGCCTGACTGGCTGAAAACCCTGCTCTCTTCAGGCATTGCTGCCGGTGGGATCACGGCCATCGTGCTGAACCTGATTTTCCCGCCAGAAAAAGAATAATCCTCTCACGCGCCGGCAATGATTTTTTGCCGGCGCGAAATCTCCTTTGACAATCCCCTCCTTGAGCTACAGCGGTAAATCGGGCATAACACCCTTAGCGAAACTGAAAGGGGTGGAAGGCAATGAAATTCCTCGGAAAGCTGGTTCTTATCCTGTTGGGCCTTGTGATACTGGCGCTGGTTGCCTTTTACATCCTGCTGCAAACCCGCTGGGGCGCGGGCCAAATCAGCAGCTGGGTGAATGAAAAAACCAACTACCATCTCTCTTTCAATGAGATGGAACATGACTGGTCTTCGCCCACCCACCTGATGTTCCATAACGTTACTTTTGGCCGCACCGGCCAGCCCGCAACGCTGGTCGCGAAGAACGTGGATATTGGCCTGAGTACTCGCCAGTTCACCCAGCCTCTCTACGTTGACACCATTCTGCTCCAGCAAGGGACGTTAAATCTCAGCGTAAATGCGGTTCCACTCCCGCTTGAGGCAGATAAGCTGCAGCTGCAGGATATGGCGATTAACAGCCCGGATAGCGAATGGAATCTCAGCGCCCAGCGCGTTGAAGGCGGTGTTTCGCCCTGGCAGCCTCAAGCGAGGAAAGTGCTGGGGAATAAAGCCACTATTGCCTTCAGCGCGGGCTCACTGACGCTCAATGGCGTCAACGCCAGCAACGTCCTGCTGCAAGGGACGCTGGATAATGAACAAGTCACGCTGACCACTATCGGGGCGGACGTTGCTCGCGGCTCGCTGACGGGTAATGCCCACCGCAACGCCGACGGCTCATGGCAGGTGGGCAGCCTGCGCCTCAATGACATTCGCCTTCAAACGGCAAAATCACTCACCGATTTTCTTGCGCCAGTAACATCTGTTCCCTCGTTAACTATCGATCGCCTTGAAATAACCGATGCGCGGCTGGAAGGGAAAGAGTGGGCGGTGAGCGACCTTGCCCTTAGCCTGCGGAATCTGACGCTGGCGAACGGGGGATGGCAAAGCGATGACGGCCAGCTGTCGATGAACGCCAGCGAATTCATTAGCGGTTCGCTGCATTTGCAGGATCCGATCGTGAACGTCGATTTTGCCCCGGCAGGTGCCGCGCTCCGACAATTTAGTTCACGCTGGGAGGGCGGCCTGGTTCGAGCTTCCGGGCAATGGTTGCGCGACGGTAATCAAGCGGTGATGGATGAAGTGGTCGTAGGTGGGCTGGAATACACGCTCCCGTCCAACTGGAAGGCCCTGTGGATGGAGAAACTGCCTGACTGGCTGAACAGCGTTACGGTGAAAAAGTTTTCGGCAAACCGTAATCTGGTTATCGATATCGACCCAAACTGGCCATTCCAGCTCACCGGGCTGGATGGCACCGCCACGAATATCCAGCTGGCACGAGATCATCAGTGGGGTATTTGGTCCGGCAATGCCTCGTTTAATGCCGCGGCGGCCACCTTTAACCGGGTTGACGTGCGGCGCCCGTCGCTGTCGCTGACGGCGAACCAGAGCCAGGTCGCGATAACGGAGCTAAGTGCGTTCGCGGGTGAAGGCTTACTGGAAGCCAAGGCAAACGTAAGCCAGACGCCTCTGCGTACGGTGAGCGTTAGCCTGAAGGGCCAGAGCGTGCCGGTGAATGTGTTGCATGCCTGGGGCTGGCCTGCTTTGCCGCTCGAGGGGAACGGAACTCTTCAGCTTTCGGCGACCGGGCAGGTGGCCGCAGGCACTGCGCTGAAGCCCACCGTAAATGGCACCTTGCAGGCCACCAGCGCCAGTGGGCAACAGATTCAGCAGACTATGCGTAACGGAGATGTGCCCGGCGCGTAGCCTGCATCCTGACCTATTCCTCTTCGTTTCCGCCCTCTTCCAGAGGGCCGAACGGCTTAGCTGGCAGCACCAGATAGACGCCTTCAAACACTGCGCCTGGCGTGTCATTACCGTAAAGCTCAACTTCAAGCGCAACGCGAGCTTTGCGCCCCCGGGCCAGTCTGTCCAAATCACCACTCAGCGACCCGAGGTCAGCCGTTGCCCCCGGTTTTCCGGTGATCGGTTTGCTATAACGGATATGGGCATCGGCCAGAATAATCGTCCCGCCCAAATGACGCTCACGCAACATCAGCCAGATAAGCCCCCAGCCGGTTAACGTGGCCAGCGAGAACAAACTCCCTGCGAAGAGCGTGTGGTGCGGGTTTTGGTTGCCCGTTTCCGGCATCGTGGTAATAAATTTTTGCCCAGTGTACTGCTGAATACGCACGCCCATTTTCTCGCTCAGCGGAATATGTTCGTACCATGCCTGTTGAAGCTGCCCGCACCAGTCGCCCCGATGCAAGATATCATCAAGCGTAGCGACCGGTTTAATCATCAGGAAGTGGCGTACCGGCGTAGTTTGCGGGGTGGTGATTTCCCCCTGATTCACAAAACCAAGCTTGGCAAAAAATGGAACGGCATCTTCACGTGCGCTACAGGTCACGCGCTTAACGCCTTCCTGGCGCGCCACGGACTCCAGCGCCATCGCCACCAGCGTCCCTAAGCCTTTATCCTGAACCGACGGGTGCACCGCCATAAAGCGAATCGCGGCTTCGTTATCGGCATTGATATAGAGGCGGCCCACGGCAACGGTATTGCCCTCTTCATCGACCACCATCTGATGATGCGCCATTGCATCCCAGGCATCGCGCTCGGAACCTTTTGGCTGATGCAGCGGTTTGCGCAACATTTCCCAGCGGAACTGGTAATAACGATCTAATTCTTCTTCTGTTTGTGGCACACGAAGGTGATACATACATTGTTCTCTCGTTGCGCGAGCGGGATGGCGAGGGTTACACCTGCAGCCAGAACGTCACCGGCCCGTCATTAATTAGCGAAACCTGCATATCGGCGGCGAAACGCCCGGTTGGGGCGTCGATACCTTGTTGTTTGCAGCGCTCGACAAAATATTCATAAAGGGCTTCAGCCTGCTGTGGCGCTGCGCCACCGGAGAAGCTCGGACGCATCCCGCGTTCCGTGTCCGCCGCCAGTGTAAATTGAGACACCACCAACAGGCTGCCGCCCGCCTGCTGGACGTTCAGGTTCATCTTGCCCTGCTCGTCGCTGAAAATTCGATACCCTAATACACGCTCGCACAGGCGATTGGCTTTCTGTTCGTTATCTTCTTTTTCGACACCCAGCAACACCAAAAGTCCGGGACCAATTTCACCCGTCACTTCACCCTCCACGGTGACGCTGGCACGGGTAACGCGCTGAATTAATGCAATCATTGTTCTTCCAATTCTTCCTGCTCTGCAGCCTGTCGCAATTGACGGTAGTCGCCCAACGAAGCGGTGATTTCCGCCCCCAGCAATACGATACACCAGGTCCAGTAGACCCAGACAAATAATATGGGGATCACCGCCAGCACGCCGTAAATCAGCTGGTAAGAGGGGAACATGGTGATATAGAGGGCAAACCCCTTCTTACCCAGTTCAAACAGCAGCGCGGCAACCAGCGAGCCTATCATGGCGTCCTTTGCCCGCACGCTGGTCGTCGGCACCAGGCTGTAGAGCAGCCAGAACGCAAGCCAGGAAAGCAGCAGAGGAAAAATACGCAGGACTTCATCAAGCATGCTGTTGAGTTCTGAGGCCCAGCGTAGAGAAAGGAGGTAAGAGCTTATCGCCAGGCTGGCCCCGGCCAGCAGCGGCCCGAGCGTCAGGATCATCCAGTAAATGGCAAAGGAGTACACCTTTGGCCTCGCGCGCTTACTGCGCCAGATAGTGTTCAACGCGCTATCTACCGCATACATCAGCAGCAGCGAGGTGACGATCAGCCCAATGGCCCCCACCGCCGTCATTCTGTTGGAGTTCGCGACAAACTGTTCGATGTAGCGCTGAATCACGTCGCCGGTGGCGGGCATAAAATTGGCAAAAATGAAGTGGCGCAGCTGAACGCTGATATCGGCAAACATCGGGAAGGCGGCAAACAGCGCAAAGACAACCGCCACCAGCGGCACCAAAGACAGCAATGACACATAGGCAAGGTTACCCGCCAGGGTCGTCATGTTGTCCTGGTCGATACGCTGCCACAGCAGTTTGCCCCAGGTCCAGAGAGGCCTGAGGCGATGCACAGTTTTACGGGGCACGCTTTTAATCATCCCTGTTTAGCAAACCAGTCGGGGATAGTCTGCTTGTCGATCACCTGAATGCTCGTGATGCCCAACGCTCGTGCACCGTGAATATTGTCGGCATTATCATCGAAGAATACGGCCTGATCGGCAGAGAAGCCTTCTTCCTCTAGCACCTTAAGGTAGATTTCCGCGTCCGGCTTGCGCATCCCCATTTCCTGGGAGAGGTAGATTTTGTCAGCCGACTGCGCCACTTCCGGGTATTCATCAGGCCAGAAACCGGTATGCAGGCGGTTGGTGTTGGAAAGGACCACCACGCGATGTCCCTGCTCGCGCAGCTTCTGCATGACGCCAATGGTCTCTTTGCGCAAGCCAATGAAAATCGCCTGCCAGCCCGCGGCAAACTGCTCGTAGCTGAGCGCTACGTCCATTTCGTGGCATAAACGTTCGGCAAAGACTTCGTCCGTTATCTGCCCACGTTCATGCTGATGGAAGGTTTCTCCCATAGCGAAACTTTTCTGCAGGTTGGCTAACGGCACCCGGCTGTAATCGCTCCAGACGCCGAGCACGCGATTAAAGTCGATATCAACGATGACGTTACCTAAATCAAAGATATACAGCATGCGCACCTCCTTTCCGACATGGAGAAATAACTGTAGCGGGAAAGGCTGACTTTGACTATCAGAGGAAGGCGAGGTTGCGCATTCTAAGGCAGAAATAAAAAAGCCCCGCCTTTACAGGCAGGGCTTCAGCAGACTGCAGAAAAGAAACTTAAGCTTCTTTGCTACCACGACCCGCACGTTTACGGTCGTTTTCAGTCAGGTGGCGCTTACGGATACGCACGGACAGCGGGGTCACTTCTACCAGTTCGTCGTCATCGATGAACTCCAGAGCTTGCTCCAGGGTCATTTTCTGCGCAGGAACCAGGGTGGTCGCTTCGTCAGTACCGGAAGCACGCATGTTGGTCAGCTTCTTACCGGTCAGGCAGTTTACGGTCAGGTCGTTAGAACGACTGTGAATACCGATGATCTGGCCTTCGTAAACTTCAGCCCCGTGACCCAGGAACAGCTTGCCGCGATCCTGCAGACCGAACAGCGCAAACGCAACCGCTTTACCCTGACCGTTGGAAATCAGTACGCCGTTCTGGCGCTGACCCACTTCGCCCTGACGAATGTCGTCATAGTGGCTGAAGGTGGAGTACAGCAGACCGGTACCGGAGGTCATGGTCATGAATTCGTTACGGAAGCCGATCAGACCACGGCTTGGGATAACGTAGTCAAGACGCACGCGGCCTTTGCCGTCTGGATTCATGTTTTTCAGGTCGCCTTTACGCTCACCGAGCGCCTGCATCACGGAGCCCTGATGCTGCTCTTCGATATCCAGCGTCACGTTTTCGAACGGCTCTTGTTTACGGCCGTCGATTTCGCGGAAGATAACTTTCGGACGGGATACCGCCAGCTCGAAACCTTCACGACGCATGTTTTCGATCAGAACGGAGAGGTGCAGTTCACCACGACCGGAAACGCGGAATGCGTCCGCATCTTCGGTTTCTTCAACACGCAGCGCAACGTTGTGAACCAGCTCTTTGTTCAGACGATCCAGAATCTGACGAGAGGTCACGAACTTACCTTCTTTACCGCAGAACGGAGAGGTGTTGACGTTGAAGAACATGGAAACGGTTGGTTCATCAACGGACAGCGCCGGCAGCGCTTCAACATTTTGCGGGTCGCAAATGGTGTCGGAGATGTTCAGCTCGCCCAGGCCGGTGATAGCGATGATGTCGCCAGCTTCAGCTTCGGTAGACTCGATACGCTCCAGACCCAGGTGGGTCAGCACTTTACCGACTTTACCGTTACGGGTTTTCCCTTCGCTATCAATGATAGTGATCTGCTGGTTTGGCTTCACTTTACCGCGTTTGATACGGCCGATGCCGATAACACCAACGTAGTTGTTGTAGTCCAGCTGGGAAATTTGCATCTGCAGTGGACCATCGAGGTCAACGTTCGGTGCCGGCACGCGATCGACAATGGCCTGGTACAGTGGAGTCATATCCGCCGCCATATCATTGTGATCCATACCCGCGATGCCGTTCAGTGCGGATGCATAGATGATTGGGAAGTCGAGCTGTTCGTCGGTCGCATCAAGGTTAACGAACAGGTCGAAGACCTGATCCACAACCCAGTCAGGACGCGCGCCAGGGCGGTCAACTTTGTTGATAACCACGATCGGCTTCAAACCATGGGCAAACGCCTTCTTGGTTACGAAGCGCGTCTGCGGCATTGGGCCATCCATTGCGTCAACCACCAGCAGAACGGAGTCAACCATTGACATTACGCGCTCAACTTCACCACCGAAGTCGGCGTGTCCTGGGGTATCAACGATGTTGATACGGTAGTCATTCCATTTGATAGCGGTGTTTTTAGCGAGGATGGTAATCCCACGCTCTTTCTCCAGGTCATTGGAGTCCATCACGCGTTCAGTGGCTTCAGCACGTTCGTTACTGAAAGTACCAGATTGCTGCAGCAGCTTATCAACCAGGGTAGTTTTACCATGGTCAACGTGCGCGATGATGGCGATATTACGCAGATTTTCGATCACAACTTTGCCTCAGGCATTAGAAATAGCGCGTTATTGTACACGTATTAATCGAAGGACAGAACAGGATCACAAAGAACCTTTACAAACAATGCAGAAAGTAAGGGTTTGTGATCGCTTTCACGGAGCTAAAAAGGGAGCCATAACGTAAATTGCACCAATATGGTGCTCAGGTTTCATACTGAAGCACTATATTGGTGCAAATTATTCATCCTGGTGCAGCCCTTTTGCACTATGGTGCGCATGATAGCGCCTTTTTAGGGTGATTTAAAAGTTGGCACAGATTTCGCTTTAAACATTTTATGGCGAAAAGCCACATTAAGAAGTGTTTGATTACCTCGTTACCACGACGACTACACCAATCCGGGAGAGTTTAAGTATGTCCGCTGAACACGTTTTGACGATGCTGAATGAGCATGAAGTTAAGTTTGTTGATCTGCGCTTTACCGACACTAAAGGTAAAGAACAGCACGTCACTATTCCTGCTCATCAGGTAAATGCTGACTTCTTCGAAGAAGGCAAAATGTTTGACGGCTCCTCGATTGGTGGCTGGAAAGGTATCAACGAATCCGACATGGTGCTGATGCCAGACCCAACGACGGCGGTAATCGACCCGTTCTTCGCGGACTCTACCCTGATTATCCGCTGTGACATTCTCGAGCCAGGCACTATGCAGGGCTACGACCGTGACCCGCGTTCTATTGCAAAACGCGCTGAAGACTACCTGCGCTCTACCGGCATCGCAGACACCGTTCTGTTCGGGCCAGAGCCAGAATTCTTCCTGTTCGACGACATTCGCTTCGGCAGCTCTATCTCCGGCTCCCACGTAGCTATCGATGATATCGAAGGCGCATGGAACACCGGCACCAAATACGAAGGCGGTAACAAAGGCCACCGTCCAGCGGTGAAAGGCGGTTATTTCCCAGTGCCACCGGTCGACTCTTCTCAGGACCTGCGTTCTGCTATGTGTCTGACCATGGAGCAGATGGGCCTGGTTGTTGAAGCTCATCACCACGAAGTGGCGACCGCTGGTCAGAACGAAGTGGCAACCCGCTTCAACACCATGACCAAAAAAGCCGACGAAATTCAGATCTACAAATACGTTGTACACAACGTGGCTCACGCTTACGGCAAAACCGCGACCTTTATGCCAAAACCAATGTTTGGCGATAACGGTTCCGGCATGCACTGCCACATGTCCCTGTCCAAGAACGGCGTAAACCTGTTCTCCGGTGACAAATATGCTGGCCTGTCTGAGCAAGCGCTGTACTACATCGGGGGTGTTATCAAACACGCTAAAGCGATCAACGCCCTGGCGAACCCAACTACCAACTCCTACAAGCGTCTGGTCCCAGGCTACGAAGCTCCAGTTATGCTGGCTTACTCTGCCCGTAACCGTTCTGCTTCTATCCGTATCCCGGTTGTTGCGTCCCCGAAAGCACGTCGTATCGAAGTACGCTTCCCGGACCCAGCGGCTAACCCATACCTGTGCTTCGCAGCGCTGCTGATGGCCGGTCTGGACGGTATTAAGAACAAGATCCACCCTGGCGAAGCCATGGACAAAAACCTGTATGACCTGCCGCCAGAAGAAGCGAAAGAGATCCCACAGGTTGCTGGCTCTCTGGAAGAAGCCCTGAATGCACTGAACGAAGACCGTGAGTTCCTGACTGCGGGCGGCGTATTCACCGATGACGCGATCGATGCTTACATCGCGCTGCGTATCGAAGAAAACGACCGTGTTCGCATGACTCCGCACCCGGTAGAGTTCGAGCTGTACTACAGCGTCTAATTGAAGTTGTTTTTTGTTGCCGTGGAAACTTTGGCCCATCTTCGGATGGGCTTTTTTCTCCATCGGATCCCCCTGTGACGCTGTTTTTTGTCACTCAAAGACTATAATGCACTAAAACGGTGCACGGAGACTGCTGTATGGCAACTGGCGCGCTGCCCGATGCTGGGCAGATTCTGAATTCTCTCATCAACAGCATCCTGCTCGTGGATGACGAGCTGGCGGTTCACTACGCCAACCCTGCGGCTCAGCAACTGCTGGCGCAGAGTTCACGCAAGCTGTACGGCACACCTTTGCCGGATCTATTGAGTTATTTCTCGTTGAATATTGGCGTCATGCAGGAAAGCCTGATGGCAGGCCAGGGGTTTACCGACAACGAGGTAACGCTGGTCATTGATGGCCGATCGCACATTCTTTCTCTGACGGCGCAAAAGCTGCCGGAAGGGTACATCCTGATGGAAATGGCGCCGATGGATAATCAGCGCCGATTGAGTCAGGAACAGCTGCAACACGCGCAGCAGATTGCTGCCCGAGATTTAGTTCGTGGCCTTGCGCATGAGATTAAAAACCCGTTAGGCGGCTTACGTGGCGCGGCGCAACTGCTGAGTAAAGCGCTCCCCGACCCGTCGCTGACGGAGTACACCAAAGTCATTATTGAGCAGGCGGACCGCCTACGTAATCTGGTGGATCGTCTGCTAGGGCCTCAGCAGCCGGGCATGCACGTCACCGAAAGCATTCATAAAGTTGCCGAACGCGTGGTGAAACTCGTGTCGATGGAGCTGCCGGATAACGTCACTCTTGTGCGGGATTACGATCCGAGTTTGCCGGAATTTGCGCACGACCCTGACCAAATTGAGCAAGTTCTACTGAATATCGTACGCAATGCGCTGCAGGCGCTGGGTAGCGAAGGGGGCGAGATTATCTTGCGTACCCGTACCGCTTTCCAACTGACGCTGCACGGTTCTCGCTACCGCCTCGCGGCACGCATAGATATTGAAGATAACGGCCCGGGTATCCCGGCACATTTGCAGGACACGTTGTTCTACCCGATGGTCAGTGGGCGAGAAGGCGGCACCGGGTTGGGTCTTTCCATCGCGCGTAGCCTGATCGACCAGCATTCGGGGAAAATCGAATTCAACAGTTGGCCTGGTCATACCGAATTTTCGGTTTACCTGCCTATTCGGAAGTAGAGGTCATTATGCAACGAGGGATAGTTTGGGTCGTTGACGACGATAGCTCCATCCGCTGGGTCCTTGAGCGCGCGTTAACCGGAGCCGGATTAAGCTGCACCACCTTTGAGAGTGGCAATGAGGTGCTGGACGCGCTGGCGACCAAAACCCCGGACGTGCTGCTGTCGGACATTCGTATGCCCGGCATGGACGGTCTTGCCCTGTTAAAGCAGATTAAGCAGCGCCACCCGATGCTGCCGGTCATCATCATGACCGCGCATTCGGATTTAGACGCGGCCGTTAGCGCCTATCAGCAAGGGGCTTTCGATTATCTGCCAAAACCGTTTGATATCGACGAGGCGGTAGCGCTGGTTGAACGCGCGATCAGCCACTATCAGGAGCAACAGCAGCCGCGAAATGCGCCGGATAACGGGCCAACGACCGACATCATCGGCGAAGCCCCGGCGATGCAGGACGTGTTTCGTATTATTGGCCGTCTGTCGCGCTCCTCCATCAGCGTACTGATTAACGGCGAATCCGGGACCGGTAAAGAGCTTGTGGCGCACGCGCTGCACCGCCACAGCCCGCGGGTTAAATCGCCGTTTATCGCGCTCAATATGGCGGCTATTCCCAAAGATTTAATCGAGTCAGAGCTGTTCGGGCATGAAAAAGGGGCTTTCACCGGCGCCAACCAGATTCGCCAGGGGCGCTTCGAACAGGCTGACGGCGGTACGCTGTTTCTCGACGAAATAGGTGATATGCCGCTGGACGTTCAGACTCGCTTGCTGCGCGTGCTGGCCGACGGACAGTTTTACCGCGTGGGCGGCTACGCGGCGGTAAAAGTGGATGTCCGCATCATTGCGGCAACCCACCAGAACCTTGAGCAGCGGGTACAGGAAGGCAAGTTTCGTGAGGACTTGTTCCACCGTCTGAACGTCATCCGCGTGCACCTGCCTCCGCTTCGCGAGCGTCGGGAAGATATTCCGCGCCTGGCACGCCATTTCCTGCAAGTGGCCGCGCGCGAACTGGGCGTGGAAGCCAAGCTGCTGCATCCGGAAACGGAAAACGCCTTAACGCGTCTCGCCTGGCCCGGCAACGTGCGCCAATTGGAGAACACCTGTCGTTGGTTGACGGTCATGGCGGCGGGTCAGGAAGTGCTTATTCAGGATCTCCCGAGCGAGCTGTTTGAAACGACAGTGACCGAAAGCGGCGGGGTCACGCAGACCAATCCTGACAGCTGGGCTATGCTGTTGGCACAGTGGGCAGAACGCGCGTTGCGCTCCGGCCATCAGGATCTGCTTTCTGAGGCTCAGCCGGAAATGGAACGCACGCTGCTAACCACTGCGCTGAGACATACTCAGGGGCATAAACAAGAGGCAGCTCGCCTGCTGGGATGGGGCCGAAACACTCTGACTCGTAAGCTAAAAGAGCTGGGTATGGAGTAACGTTCGGCCATTTTGTAAAGAAGCAAATCAGCCCGCAAACTGCTGCTATTTTGTACTTTACTGCCGCACCGGGTTAAGTATGATCGGACGCGTTCAGGCAGGAGAGTCAGTTATGTTGGAATCCGTAATTCATATGGTCACGCGCGGCGCTGAAGCTGGTGCAGCCGCTGGCCATTCGCCGCAGACGGCAGTAGCCGCGGTGATGTGCGCGTTACTGGTGAGCTTCTTTAGCTAAAAGAGAAGGCGGGGAAACCCCGCCTTTTTTATATCACTCTGGAAAACTGCTGCAGGCGCGCCTTTTGCCTCAGATAGGCATCAAAACACATGCAAATGTTGCGAATAAGCAGGCGCCCCTTGCCGGTCACCTGAATCCCCTGCTCACTGACCTCCACCAGCCCATCTTTCGCCAGCGGCGCCAGCAGGCCTAAGTCCTCGGCAAAGTAATCCGCAAATGTCAGCGACCATGCCTGCTCAATATCGGCGAAGTTAAGCTGGAAGTTGCAGATCAGCGCCTTGATAACATCGCGGCGAATGCAATCGTCCCGCGTGAGTGCCAGACCACGCCACAGCGCATTGCCCTGCTCATCCACCTGCTGGTAATAGCGCTTTAGCTCTTTCTGGTTCTGCGCGTAACAGTCGCCAATCATGCTAATAGCCGACACGCCAAGCCCCAGCAGATCTGTATCCCCTTGAGTGGTATACCCCTGGAAATTACGGTGTAGTTTGCCTTCCCGCTGGGCAATCGCCAGTTCATCGTCCGGGCGGGCAAAGTGATCCATCCCGATAAACTGGTAACCAGACCCCGTCAGCGAGCCGATGGTTTCTTGCAGGATATCCAGCTTCTGCTGCGCGCTCGGTAAATCAGCGTCTTTAATCTTGCGCTGGGCGGCGAATAGCGTCGGCAGGTGCGCATAGTTGAAAACGCTAAGGCGATGCGGGCTTAGCTCGGCTACGCGCTTGAGCGTAAAGGCAAAGCTTTCCGGCGTTTGCTTTGGCAGGCCGTAAATCAGGTCAATGTTGGTGGAAGTAAACCCCAACGCCCGCGCACGCTCGATCAACGCGAAGATAAACGCTTCATCCTGCTCGCGGTTGACGAGGCGCTGCACTTCTTTATTGAAGTCCTGAACGCCCATACTAAGGCGGGTAAAGCCTTCCTGCCGAAGATGGTCGAGCACATCCAGTTCAATTTCACGCGGGTCAACTTCAATAGACAGTTCCGCGTCATCATTAAAATGGAAATTGCCACGCAACAGCGCCATCAGGCGGCTTATTTGCGCTTTGCTCAGATAAGTTGGCGTCCCGCCGCCCCAGTGCAGCTGGCTAACCTGCCGGCCCGCAAACAGCGGCGCACGGTGGATGATTTCCTGCTCCAGAGCATCGAGATACTGATCGGCCTTGTGTTGCTGGCGGGTCACAATTTTATTGCAGCCACAGAAATAGCAAAGCTTGTGGCAGAACGGGATATGCACATAAAGCGACAGCGGCCGCTCCGGGTAACGGGCAACTGCCTGCAAAAATGCCGGTTCGCCAAAGGCTTCAGAAAATTCCAGTGCGGTTGGATAAGAGGTGTAACGCGGCCCTGAATAATTATATTTCTGGATCAGAGCCAGATCCCAGTCGATTAACTGCTCAGACATACTCACTCCTTGCGGTGTTGTCGCCGGCGCCGACGAGGCGAAGCTGGCCCGCTCGTTCCACGAGCCATAACCCTTCGCCGCAGCGAATTCTGCAGCCGCGACAGCCGCCGTAGTTTAACGAATAACCACAGCAGATAACACACCAGCGGAATAACCATAATAAGAACAGGTAATCCCATAGGAGTAAACGTCAGTTACCGCCCTTCAGCAGACGCATCAAATCATCCGCTTTTTCTTCTTCTTCCTCTTCATCGTCTTCCCAGGCGATGCCGAGCTGTTCCATTAGTGCATCGATGCGATCGAGCTTCGCATCCACCCAGGACTGCTCTTCCTTACTAAGGGTTTCGCCTGCTTCCAGACGCTCCAGCAGCCCATCCAGACGCTCATCGTTTTCCAGCATATCCAGCTCAGCCTGTGGTGTTAGCATAGGTTTCTCGCTCTTCGGTTTGTGCTGTTTAGCGACCGGTGCTGCATCGGTTACGCCCAGTTGAATAGGTTTTTTACTGCCAATGCGAGGGTCTTTCGCCTGACCCGATGATTTGCCGCCTTTCGCCTGATTTCCACCATTTGCGCGGCTCCCCGCTGCGTGGCCGCTGTGTTTTTTCTGGCGCTTACGTTCACGCGCTTCCTGGTCAATCTCTTCGCGTGATTTACGGCGTGCTTTCGCCGGTTTTTTACCTTGTGGTGCCGAGTTTGGTTGCTTCATGATAAGTCGTCTTAAGCCATTTTATTCAGTATAGAATTGCGGCGGAATCTAGCAGAAAGCAAGCAAAGAAAAAAGGCGACAGGTTAACCCGCCGCCTTTTTCTTATTCTGGCCCCCGTAAAGGAGCAAATATTCCATGTTAGCTTGAGACAACCCTGTCCTTCCTTCGCCGACACACTCACTTTACCGCTACGTTTGTTATTAACAAGGTGGCCGCCCACGTTCACGGCTTCCCCTGCAATAAACCAATCAGTTAATGATTTGAAAATAAAACACTTTTGAATAAATCGTTGCCAATATTCACCGGGATATCTGCCATTTACCATAGCAAATGACTTACAAAATCAATCCACTTCGCTGTAAGCCTTCTGCTTCTGGCGAGAAACACGGCGTTTTCCGCTCGTTCAGGTATAATCCCCGGCAAATGCTTACCTGACGGAGACAACCGTTTTGAAAAACTGGAACTATCAACTGACTAAGTTCGTGCTCAGCGCACCGGACATTCGCCATCTGCCTTCTGATACCGGTATTGAGGTTGCTTTCGCAGGCCGCTCTAACGCGGGGAAATCCAGCTCGCTGAACACGCTGACCAATCAGAAAAGCCTGGCGCGTACCAGTAAAACCCCTGGCCGTACGCAGCTCATCAACCTGTTTGAAGTTGCCGAAGGCAAACGCCTGGTAGATTTACCTGGCTACGGCTATGCCGAAGTCCCGGAAGAGGTGAAACACAAATGGCAGCGCGCGCTGGGGGAATACCTGCAAAAGCGTAACAGTCTGAAAGGCCTGGTCGTGCTGATGGATATCCGTCATCCACTGAAAGATCTCGATCAGCAGATGATTGAGTGGGCAGTAGCCAGCAATATCGAAGTCATGCTGCTGCTGACCAAAGCCGATAAGCTCGCATCGGGCGCACGTAAAGCACAGCTGAATATGGTGCGTGAAGCGATTCTGGCGTTTGGCGGAAATATCGAGGTCGAGGCATTCTCTTCCCTGAAGAAAACCGGCGTTGATAAACTGCGCCTGAAGCTGGATAGCTGGTACAACGATCTTCCGCCGGCGGTGGAAGAGGAAGCGGCTGAAGAGTAATTCGTCTCTTCAAGGATCGTCTGCTCACTCTCAGTTCACAACGCGGCCCAGGCCGCGTTTTTCTTTTCTTTCGCGCAATAAAAAACGCCCCAGTCATTTCTGACTGGGGCGGCTAAATATTCAGCCAAATCCGATTACGTGAAGTAAAAGGTCTGAAAGATAGAACATCTTACCTCTGTACCCTACGCGAATAACTTTACTCCTTTTTAATCGCTCAAAAAAGCATTTTTTGTAGTTTTTTTTCACTTTTTGCATCACATTCTTGAAGCATCATCACAAAAAGCTATGACTTATGTTGCTTAGTTACAAAAACATGACCTGAGCAATTGTCGATTAATGCGCCTCATCCCAGTTTTTGCCACTGCCAACTTCCACCAGCAACGGCACGTCGAGCTTCATGCTGCTTTCCATCAGCTCATGCACCTTTTTAGACACCGCTTCCACGTCGTCTTTGTGCACTTCGAACACCAGTTCATCGTGCACCTGCATGATCATTTTCACACGTGGCTTTTCTGTCTCCAGCCAGCCGTCGACTGCGATCATCGCGCGCTTGATAATATCGGCGGCAGTGCCCTGCATAGGGGCGTTAATCGCAGCACGTTCCGCGCCAGCGCGGCGAGCACCGTTGCTGGAGTTGATGTCCGGCAGATAGAGACGGCGGCCATCCAGCGTCTCAACATAACCCTGATCTTTCGCCTGAGCACGCGTACGCTCCATATACTCCAGCACACCCGGATAGCGCTCGAAGTAGAGATCCATATATTTCTGGGACTCTTTCCGAGGAATATTGAGCTGGCGGGAAAGGCCAAAGGCGCTCATGCCGTAGATCAGACCAAAGTTAATTGCCTTCGCACTGCGACGCTGTTCGCCGGTGACGCTTTCTAGCGGCAGACCAAACACTTCCGCAGCGGTGGCGCGGTGGATATCTTTGCCTTCGGCAAAGGCGCTTAACAGGCCTTTATCGCGGGAGAGGTGGGCCATGATACGCAGTTCAATTTGCGAGTAGTCCGCAGAAAGAATCACATAGTCCTTAGGCGCAATAAAGGCCTGACGAATACGGCGCCCTTCTTCGTTGCGAACAGGAATGTTCTGCAGGTTAGGATCGGTAGAAGATAAACGCCCGGTGGCCGTAACTGCCTGGTGATAAGACGTATGCACGCGCCCGGTTATCGGGCTAATCATCAGCGGTAGCTTGTCGGTATAGGTGGATTTCAGCTTCGCAAGGCCACGGTATTCCAGGATCACTTTCGGCAGCGGATAGTCCAGCGCCAGCTCTTCAAGCACCTCTTCGGACGTCGAAGGCGCTCCGCCCGGCGTTTTCTTCAGCGGCTTAATCCCCTGCTTTTCAAAGAGAATGGTTTGCAGCTGCTTTGTAGAAGAGAGATTAAATTCTTCTCCGGCGATTTCATGAGCTTTGCGTTCAAGCTCGGCCAAGCGCTTAGTCAGCTCACCAGAATGCGCGTGCAAAATAGCCGGATCGATTTTCACGCCGTTGCGTTCAATGCGCGAAATTACCGGCACCAGCGGCATTTCAACGTTTTTAAAGATGCTTAATGGGCCTGCAACCTTCTCGAGTTTCGGCCACATCTTCAGGTGCAGCTGCAGGGTGACATCCGCATCTTCTGCCGCATAGCGCCCGGCAGTTTCCAAATCGATCTGGTTAAAGGTCAGCTGTTTTTTGCCTTTGCCGGCAATCTCTTCAAACGAGATGGTTTGGTGCTTCAGCCAGCGATCGGCCAGGCTGTCCATATCATGGCGGCCTGCGACGCTGTCCAGCGTGTAGGATTCCAGCATGGTGTCAAAAGCGATACCCCGCAGTTCAATGCCATAGTTCTGCATGATGCCACGGTCGTATTTTAGGTTTTGCCCGACTTTTAGCGCCTTCTCATCTTCCAGCAGCGGCTTAAGTAGTTCCAGCGCTCGCTCGCGAGAAATTTGCTCCGGCGCATCGAGATAGTCATGCGCAACGGGGATATAGCAGGCCACACCCGGTTCTGTCGCAAAGGAAAGCCCGACCAGATTGGCACTGACGTTGTCCAGGCTGTCGGTCTCGGTATCAAACGCAAACAGCGGCGTTTTTTTCAGCCGCTCAATCCATTCAAGCAGTACGCTCTCATCCAGGATAGTGATGTAGTTGTCATAAGAGAGTTGGCTGGCTGGCACTTCAGGTTCGGCTTCAACCTCAGCGGCTTTCTGGGGTTGTGCGGCCGGCTTAGCCCCTTTGGCCTGCATCCATTTCCCGGTCTCTACATCGGTTATCCAGCGTTTGAATTCATACTGCTTGAAGAGTGTCAGCAGTTCGTCTGCCGCCGGCTGCTGGACTTCAAGCTGCTCGCAGCCCAGTTCCAGCTCAACGTCGGTCTTAATGGTGGCGAGCTTATAGGAGAGGTAGGCCAGCTCTTTGCTTTGCTCCAGCTTAGCGGCCATAGTTTTCGCGCCACGGAAGGTGAGTTCGGCAATTTTTTCAGGGTTGGCGTAAAGCGTATCCAGCCCACCCAGCCCCTGAAGCAGCGCCTGAGCCGTTTTTTCACCCACGCCCGGTACACCAGGGATGTTGTCCGAAGAGTCACCCATCAGCGCCAGGAAGTCGATAATCAGCTCCGGAGGTACGCCGTATTTGGTCAGTACCTCTTCCGGCCCAAGGATGGTATTGGTCATGGTGTTAATCAGCGTCACGCCCGGCGTCACCAGCTGCGCCATGTCTTTATCACCGGTACTGATCAATACCGGGCGGCCGGCTTTTTCAGCCTCCAGCGCCAGCGTACCGATAACATCATCAGCTTCAACACCTGAGACGGCCAGTAAAGGCAGGCCCATCGCTTTAACCATCGCATGCAGCGGCTCAATCTGCGCTCTGAGATCGTCCGGCATTGGGGGACGGTGCGATTTATAGTCCTCAAACAGCTCATCACGGAACGTTTTGCCTTTGGCATCAAACACTACGGCAGCGTGCGTCGGCTGGTATTGCAAAATCAGGCTACGCAGCATGTTCAGCACACCGTACATCGCCCCTGTTGGCTCGCCACGGCTGTTCGTCAACGGTGGGAAGGCATGATATGCCCGATAAAGATAGGAAGAGCCATCAACGAGGATAAGCGGGTTGTCTGAGATCTGGACCATAATGTTCCGTTCCATGCCTGTGATTAATGTATTGCTAAAGGATGCCATAGCCTGGCCAAAAACATGAACTATTGGGCGCAATATGCTGAAAAGAATTCCTGGATTGGGGGATCCTGCGTGAGATCTTTTTTGTGGATAACTTTGTGTATATTTTTTTAACTAACTAATTTCATGGCATTATTTTTATCGTTCCTTTATTAAATACATTTTAATTTCAGTAGGTTAAATGAATGTTAGTTTAGCCTCACTGAATTAACCAACGATCGTTTGATGTGGATATATACTCAGACGAGTAAGAAAAACGGGCCACTGTTCTCCCCATAAATGCGATCGGTGAAAATCCTGTTCATTTGGCGAGTCTCCATTATAGGTTTTCTGATAAGATCCGCCCCTTATTGCCGCTAATATCAGCATTCCATACACCCTAACCAGCAAAAACATTACCTATGTCGAGATTACTCGCCGCGATCACATTGGTGTTAAGCATTGCACTGACTATTCTGGTCACGGTTGCCTGCTCTGTTCCTATCATTTTGGCCGGGATCGTTAAGCTGATGCTGCCCGTTCCGCCTATCTGGCGCTCGATCTCGGTATTTGCTGATTTCATGATGTACTGCTGGTGCGAAGGACTCGCATTGCTGCTGCGCCTCAATCCTTATTTGAAATGGGATGTCGAGGGATTAGAAGGCCTGAATAAAAAGAACTGGTATCTGTTAATCAGCAACCATCAGAGCTGGGCAGATATCGTGATCCTTTGCGTGTTATTCCGCAAACATATCCCCATGAACAAGTATTTTCTTAAGCAGCAGCTTGCCTGGGTTCCTTTTATGGGACTGGCCTGCTGGGCGCTGGATATGCCGTTTATGAAACGTTATTCAAGAGCTTATTTGCTGCGTCATCCTGAACGCAGGGGTAAAGATGTCGAAACGACCCGTCGTTCATGTATGAAGTTTCGTGCTCACCCTACCACTATTGTGAATTTCGTTGAGGGCTCGCGCTTCACTGCTGAGAAAAAGAAGCAGACCCGTTCACCGTTTAACTACCTGTTACCGCCGAAAGCGGCAGGTATAGCGATGGCGATGAATGTGCTGGGCAAACAGTTTGATAAGATGCTGAACGTTACGCTGTGTTACCCGGACAATAGTCTTCTGCCGTTCTACGATATGCTTTCAGGCAAAATGACAAAAATCGTTGTGCGGGTTTCTTTGGTGCCGATTACCGAAGAGCTTCACGGAGATTATGTTAACGATAAAAGCTTTAAGCGCCGTTTTCAGCTCTGGCTGAATATGCTGTGGAGCGAGAAAGATAAGCAGCTGGAAACGCTACTCTCTGGGGATAAAAAAGCCGGTCAATGACCGGCTTTTTTAATCTTATTTCTTCTCAACCAGGTATTTCACGGTGTCAGCATACTGCTGCACGAAGATATCCATGCTGCTGGTGTCCATGCCCTGCATATTCAGCTGATATTTGCCGTTAACGTACATAGCCGGGACGCCCTGCAGCTGGAGATCGGCTGCCGCTTTTTCTTGCTGAGCAACCAGAGATTTCACCACAAAGCTGTTCCAGGCCGCATCGTACTCTTCCGGTTTCACGCCCGCATCGATGAACACTTTGCGGATGTCGGCATCATTCTGCACGGTTTGAGTTTTCTGAACGGCTTCAAACATTGGGGAGGTGATTTTATCTTCTACGCCCAGCGCCATAGCAACAGCCCAGGCCTGAGTCAGATCTTTACCTAATGGGCCAAGGAACTCAACGTGATACTTGGTCATTTTGGTGCCTTCAGGCAGTTTTTTCTTCACGTTATCAGACACATGAAGAACCTGTTCAAACTGGTAGCAGTGTGGGCAGTAGAATGAGAAAAACTCTAATACCTGTGGTTCACCAGCCACCGGTTTATCCAGGGTGATGTACTGCTTACCGTCGGTAAACTGTGCCGCAGAGGCGCTAAATGCCAGGATCATGCCTGCCAGCGCCAGCCAAATCTTCTTCATAATCAACTCTCTCCTGAATTTTACTGATTAATACATTGGCGTTAATTGTAATGGAGGTTCTCGTAGAACCCGGACCTGCTCTGTAAAGCTTACAGTCTGTCTTCTCCAGAAATCTTCTTCACTAAACCACGGGAAATTTCGGGGGAATGCGGGGTCATCCCAGCGTCGCATTAGCCACGCGAGATAATAGACGATGCGCATAGCGCGCAACGGTTCAATCAGGGTTAGCTCGCTGGTATCAAATGACGAGAACTCTTCGTAAGCTTCAATAATGGTTTCTAACTGCATCCGCTGTTCGGCTTTATCTCCATTAAGCAGCATCCAGATATCCTGCACCGCTGGGCCATTACGAGCATCATCAAGGTCAACAAACAGCGGTCCGTCGCGCCAGAGGATATTGCCAGGATGGCAATCACCGTGCAGGCGCAGTGGTTCAAAATCAGTGTGCCAGGTGCGTTTAACTTCCTCTATTAACGCATCCGTTGCAGTCAGAAAATCTTTCTTAAGAGCGCGGGGAATGAGTTCGCTATTTTCAAATAGCTCGCGCGGCTGGAAGAGATATTCATCCAGACCAAAGGTTGGGCGATGCTGAAAGAGCTGCTGACGACCCGTTTGATGAATGCGGCCAAGATAGCGGCCCACCCATTCCATCTGGTCGATGTTATCAGTTTCATATTGCCGCCCTCCTAGGCTTGGGAACACGGCAAACATAAAGCCCTGATGCTGCAGAAGAGTGTTTCCAGCAAAACAAAGAGGTGCAGCCATAGGCACTTCATCGGCCAGCAGTTCCAGCGCAAAGTGATGTTCTTCTTCAATTTGCGCCGCGGACCAGCGATGTGGGCGATAAAACTTGACCACAAAACGCTGGCGTTCTTCATCCTGGAATTGATAAACGCGGTTTTCAAAACTGTTTAACGGCGTCAGTCCCGAATCCACCCGAATGCCCTGTTCAAAAAGAGCATCGAGGATTGTATCCGGATGTAGAGTCTGGAAATTAAATGCGCTGTCTGTCATCCCGGCAACCGGAAGTAAATACGAATGCTTCAGGATAACATTTCAAAACCGCTTAAGTGTTTCGACTTACAAGCTTTTACTCTTTTATTCCTTAATGACACCGCGAGCGCGCAGCAGTGCCGTTTTGAAATCTTCTTCATAATCTTTTTTAAGGCCAGGGATCGCATCATCTTTTGCAGAATCACGCATTTTCAGGTGATAGATCAGTACATCGTCAGTGAGCTCAGCCAGTTCACCGCGATAGCCTGACTCAGCGGCCAATTTCTGCAAGAATTGTATCAGGTTAAGATCTGGCTCTTTTTGCCATGCCGGCTGAAGCAGCTCAAGAAGTTCGTTAAGGCGCTTACATTTCATGTTGGTGTTCCTTATCACATGTGAAAGACAACACGGTAGCAGGCTCAAACCCACATTAAAAGAGGCGATATTCGTGCAGCGATTAACAGAAGTCACCGGCGTTGTGCTAGCCGGTGGCAGGGGAAGCAGAATGGGCGGCATTGATAAGGGATTAGCCCTGCTTAACGGCCAGCCACTTTTCCAGCACGTCCTCAATGTATTAAAACCACAGGTAGGCGATGTTGTAATCAGTGCCAACAGAAACCTTGAGATCTATCAGCAAAGCGGGATTTCGGTTATTCAGGATTCAATGAGTGATTACCAGGGACCATTGGCCGGTATGTTAGCCGTGATGGAACAAACTGAAAGTGAGTGGCTGCTATTCTGCCCTTGCGATACACCTAATATTCCTGCCGATGTTGCACGCAGGCTTTGGCAAGCGCGTGGGAGCGCGTTGGCAATATGGGCAAATGATGGGCTACGGGATCACCCCGGCGTAGCTTTGCTTCATCATTCGCTTTGTTTGCCATTGAGAGAATATCTGCTCGCTGGCGAAAGGCGAGTGATGCATTTCTTACTGAGCGCAGGAGGACATTCAGTCTCTTTTGATGGCCAGGCTGCTTGTTTTACCAATATAAATACTCTCGATGAGCTTTCACAATGGCAGAAAAAAGGATAACGCCGCCTTTACTGGCTATTTCAGCCTGGAGCGGAACAGGAAAAACCACATTATTGAAGCAGTTGATCCCACTTCTATTGGATAAAGGCATCAGGCCCGGACTCATTAAGCACACGCATCATGATATGGATGTGGACAAACCTGGGAAGGATAGCTATGAACTCCGTAAAGCTGGTGCCGCGCAGACCATTGTCGCCAGCCAGAAGCGCTGGGCACTAATGACTGAAACCCCCGAAGAGCCTAATCTGGATTTACATTATCTCGCCTCAAGAATGGATAACCACAAACTGGATTTAATTCTGGTCGAAGGTTTCAAACACGAAGCCGTGGCTAAGATTCTTTTATTCAGGCAGGAAACTGGCCATAAAGTTGAAGCATTAGAGATCGATCGGCATGTCATTGCTATAGCCAGCGATGTGCCGCTTACCGCTTCTGCCCCTGTATTGGATCTTAATAATGCAGAGGAGATCGCTGATTTTATCTATGAATGGGTAGAACTGCAGTAATACGGAGAAAATATGCTGCTTATGGTTTGTTTTAATCTTTAAAAAGCAAAAAACCCCGGCCTTTCGGTCGGGGTTAATGCTAATTTGATGCCTGGCAGTTCCCTACTCTCGCATGGGGAGACCCCACACTACCATCGGCGCTACGGCGTTTCAC